>LNEX01000486.1 GCA_001464165.1 bacterium Ga0077546 | reverse complement strand
TTTAGAGAGTTAACCATTATCTCTTGCTCGGTTATTGTGTGCTTAACTCCGATATCTCTCTCATGTTCAAGACCATCTGAGATGTCGCAATAGTCAATCACTGTCCAGATGAAGGTAACGGCAAGGAACGGCAAAATGAAAGACAATGTCAGATTGCGGCGGTGCACTTGGTCGGTTGGTTGCTTGGCGGCATTGTCCATGGAGTAATTATATGCAAAATCTGCCACGGTGGCTGGTTAAAACCTAGTCAAAAAAATCAGATCAGGAAGGTCTTTTGGGGTGAGGGTTAACTGGAACAGATTGGCAGGCCGAGTAGGAGAAAGCCAAAGGCACCGACACTTCTAGTAAAGTGTATCGGCGAAGCTTTAGCAATGAAGGAGCAAATACTAGCTTTGTAGCCAAGCCTCGTTTGATATGTTTGATGCAAAGGCACTAAACTATTAGCTAGCTTGCTTCTTCTTGGCAGTAGAGCGCTTCTTTGGAGCGTCTAAATGGGAAGGGAGGGCCTGGAGCTTTACTCCTAGTGCTTGGAGGAGCTTTAGCACAGTGTCATAGCGTGGCTTCGCTCCAGGTGCAAGAGCCTTGTAGAGGCTCTCTCTGCCCAGTCCGGTATCCTTTGCCAGTTGGGTGATCCCGTGTGCTTTTGCCACATCTCTTACGGCAACCAAAAACACGTCAGGATTAGGATCTTCGAGCGCAGCATTTAGATATTCAGCGATAACTTTTTCAGTATCGAGATAATCTGCTGCGTCAAAAGGGGCAAATTTAGTCATGACTACTCCTCTTCAATCTCCTTTAGCATCGCCTTTGCGCGCTTAATATCGTGTTTTTGCGTTGACTTATCGCCTCCGCAAAGTAGCAAGTACAATACTTTGTCCCTCCGCGCAAAATAAACTCGATAGCCCGGACCATCCTTGATACGCATCTCTGAAATCCCATCACCGACTGGTTTGCAATCGCCAAAGTTGCCTTGCTCAGCTGCACGAATCCGCACCAAAACTCGCGCTTTGGCAATGTGGTCTCGCAAATCCACTAGCCATTTGTCGAATTCATCTGACCTTAGAAAGGTGTACATGTTTAAACTGTATCCGATTGGATACAGTTGGTCAAGCTAAATGTGTTCCATTGTCACCTTATGGCAATAAACTGCATAAGAGCTCACTTGATTGCTGCGTGACCGCATTTTCGTGTCAGCTTTTGGAGAGTCAGTCATAGAAACTAACAGAGCCGTTCATTTACACCGAGGGGGTTGGGAACGAGTCTCTCATCGCCCACGACTTTCGGGACTTTGGAAAAACCCATCCCAACAATATCCCAACTTTTCCCCGGAAAAGATTGGCATGATAAGAAAACGTCAGTAATGCTCTTTAGAGCGATAAAGCGTTAATTAATGAACTAAGAAAGGCCTGCATTTATTGCGGGCCTTTTGTTTCTTTCTATTGATAGAGGTGCACTATATTTGGTGCTGGTTCGTTATGCATTTTACTGAAAACGTGTTGCAGCTAATGCAATTAAACTGGCGCCATTAAAGTGGGCAAGTTTGATATCAATAGGAGCCACTTTCAAAGATAATGGCAAAGACTACTAAGATAGAGATGTATATCTGGCAGCTGTCTCTTAATGGCTGGCGCAACATTTAGGGCAAGATCAACACCTATGGTACTATTCGTCTTGAGACTAGGATAGAGGTATGAATTGAATGTACTTCCCCCAGGATAAATTTCAATGTACTTTTGACTCTATGTATGCCTTTCCTCCGCAAATCGAACCAGTCTTCAAAACTTTGGTTCATAATTTGGCCAGCAAATTTGAGCAGAGTGACCTTCTGGCAGCTACCCCATTTTTCAACGGAATAATGCTGACTTTTGTTGTCGGTCCGAAAGAGGATCTTAAAAGGAGGGGTAACAAGATTGATAAAGATTCGAAGCTATGGCTTTGCGTAAGAGTAAGTGGCGATCTCCTTTGGGACGCAGCCGACAATAATCATATGGACAAAGAAGTCCATAGGATAATCAAAGCCATACTATTACCACTCTTTACTAAGCACCACGTAGATACTGCTTTTCTCGAGACAGAAGATTTCTTGTAGTTGCCCTCTGCTTTATGATAGGTGAGACGCTGTAAGTGATAGCTGGCTCGACATTTGGGGCAAGGTCAATTACGTGCATTATTCAACAACTATTCAAAGTCAAACGCAATCGAAAGCGGTGCGTGAGGTTTTTAATTTGACTGCTAAGCTACCTCAAGATTTCGTAGTTATTAGTGTGGCTGGCGGAAAAGTTCAGCTCAGCCAGCAATTGAGTAAATATATGGAGCGGGTTTCAAGCAGCCGGGCTCAGGCTTAGTGCTTTACATTTTGGGAGGACACCGCTTATGCCTCAAGACTTGAATGTCTGGCTGATGCCCTGGGCCGACATCGGAGAAACCATATCATTCGGGGATATTACATTCTGGGACCTCCACCGGCGCCCGAAGGGCAAAAAAGGAACTGCTGAAT
>LNEX01000485.1 GCA_001464165.1 bacterium Ga0077546 | reverse complement strand
AGATTGTTTTCGCGACAGACATGGCAATCGGCAACCGTCGCTCTACGTGCTCGATGACATCGCAAGTTTGAATGAGGGGCACGACCCTGTTGCCGTCAATGCCCGTGCGCGGTGGGCCGCAAAGGCAATGGCATTTCTATATATTTGTAGCGCAATAGAACACTTCGTGTGCGGCGACGCTAAAGAGCTATCCCCATCGTGCAGCGAGAGATTTAGCGCCCAGTGCGTTTCAATTGTGGACGGGTTTATTGTTGAGTCTAGACAACATGCTGAGGCCTTGTCTGATCTTAACTCTCCTTCTGTCTTTTATTTTGAACCGTATCTACTTCCACCCACACGAACTTATCTGAATCGCCATCTACTGAGAGCTCTTGCACGGTTGAACGATGGCCATCCACACTACAGAAACAAGAACCATAGACGACTTTGGCATCTATTCGAGATTGTATTTGACTGGTTCTCAAACGCATGGACCGTTGACCCCGGCAAGAATGGTCAGACCCTATATGTTTCTATGATGATTGCGTTCGAGGCTCTAACAAGGAAAGATGGCGATGAAAAAGTATACGCTTCTGACCTTGCGCACCGAGCCTCTGCTTTTTGTAAGTGGGGCAAACTTCCCCCGAAACTATTGGACACCTATAAGGGCAAAAAGGGCAAAGAGATTGTCAATCATGTTTCAGAGCCAGTTAAGTGGATCATTGAATACGCAGAGATTAGAAATCGTATGGCACACGGTAGCTATGTTCCTTGGGGTTTTTGGAATTACATAACACCCATCGGAGAAATTGAACCGCGAGCTGCTATGTCCGTGATAGTTCAGCAGCTCGTCACGAGGCATCTCATAGAAAATAAGCTTTTTGATGCCGACGATCGATGGTACGTTTTGAAACGAAACCGCGAAGTGATGAAAAGGTTAGGCTGGGGTTCCTCCAAAGTCATTAGTCCTAGCCCAAGCCTCACAAAGATAAACGAAGCGGGCGATCCCCGGCAGTGGAAGTATTGGCCAGTAGAATCGCTGTAGGACGTAAGCAGTCAGGAGAAACGCCCCAGCGTATTGCTCGCTTTTGTGCCTCCGCCGCAGTTTGGTCGAGCAGCCGTGGCCTTTGTATCGGTCCTAACCGCATACTCAGTTATAGTTGTCCTTAACGGTCTCTGAATTTGGCGAGCTTGCTGAACACAAGGAGTCTACTGGGATTGGCTCTTTCTACTAATTAGTAAGCTAGGCGCCGATTTACTCAACATCAGAACTAGACCAGGTTGGCTGGTCACGCAACAATTCTCCCAGTGAATCAGGCAAAGCAGCATAAGGTAAACCAGTCAACACGCTTTGCCCTATCCCAATGCTTACATCACCAAAAAGACTCCAGCCTTCAGAATCAGGATCGAATACGTCACCGCTTAGAACCAAGCCATGGCCTGAAGCAAATAATACTGTTAAGTTGTCGCTTACCACTTTCACACCAACGACCTTATCGCCAAGCAATTTATCTGTTTGTGCCCTGAATAAGGGGCACATTGCACTATCGTGCCTTACGACAAAGTCGTGTTTCTCATCGCAAACTTCCAATCTACAGTTGTTATATTCAATCCAAGAGTTGCTAGAAATTTCCAAAAGCCTTTTTGTGCGAGAAGCGTCGTCTGATTCAAATACTAAATACTGTGGCCCACTCGGTTGAAAAGCTGCTTTAACACAGAGCGACTCTAACAGTAATGCACTTGCAACAACATTGATATTAGAGCTATTCGTAGAAAACATCATTTGAGTCTAAATCTCCTGAGCTGCTGTTGCTCTCAACTATTCGCAGCTAATTTTGGGGCCAGCGCACATTGATCAACACCGCCAAAATCTCATGAATAGCTCAGGAAATTTGGCTTTTAGGACAGTAGGATCGTCACTAAAATCATCAGTTAAGCCAGATTCTTCAATAAGACTTTCGTCTTTCTCTGTTACAAGGCTATCGGGATTTCCACCCTTTTCCTCGAACACATTATATGGAGTGCTGTCAAACATTGAGCAGCGTTCAAGAAGTTTGGCGTTTGGCAACGAAAGAAATGTTTTCTCCGGGTCTTCAAGCGCATTGTAGTACTCTACTTTGCCCTGTGCTATCAGACCGGCCAGAAAATTGTCGAAATCATCATCGCTGAAGTCTCCACTGTTTACGATGTAAGCAGCTTGCATCATAGCTATACTTCTAGCTTTTACCTTTAGCCGAAATTGCATTACTGCAAAATCGTGGAGTTCATTTTCGGTTAGCTTGGAAACGGCTTGATAGTAATTCTTATAGTGATTGTCGATATTATAAGTCTGATTTAGATCTGGTTTTGCACTGTCTACTATTGACCAAAATTGATCTTCTTGCATTTCTGCTTCTCATCTATAGAGCTTCTAGTCTAACATCAAGATACCTAATCAGATTATTCGAAAAGACGACCTTAATTTAGAGGCAGCGAAGCTGCCGCATAAGACGGATAGTAATTCCATCGAAACCTCAAAGAGGTTGCGACATTACCACCAAGGAGAAGGCGGGGGAAGGGCAGGCAAATTTAAAAGTGGTGATGGCAGGATAAAGGAATTCAGAAAAATAGCGCAAAGGCTTGTTGTGCTTGCGTTGAACGGTATACCGAAACACTTTTGTGGTATGAAAATCCAAGTTTTGCCGAATATACGGCCGTTGAACGTAATACCACATGTGGAACTATCAATTTAAGTCCGAAAGGTAGTAGGAAAGTTAGCAGTGGTGATGGCATGATTACGGAAACGCGCATCGTATCATCATGAACGTGATACCACCGGTGAAGCATACAGCTTCGGTGGTTCCACCCCGTTCGCACCAGCAAAGCTGTGCGCTTACGGGGCGGTTTCTTTTGAACATGTATTTGAAACTGCCTAGCTCAAGTTTCTGTTCTCGTAGCTAAAGCGATTAATGGCCTTTTGCCGTGAGGGTCAAAAAGGTAGCGGCAAAGTAGCGGCAAGATTTTTTGCATACCCCAAAACCAAAAGCGCCCCTCGTGTGAGGAGCGCTTCTAGTAATGGTCTTAAGATTCGCGGCTGGAGAGATTCGAACTCCCGACCTCATGGTTCGTAGCCATGCGCTCTATCCAGCTGGGCTACAGCCGCAACATGAAGAATATTACCACAGGGTTTGTGGCTGACCTTGCACTTTATTCGATTCAGTAAATAGTTCTGTAACGTCAGGCTTTGCCACTAACTTTATTTATGATGTAGTTATTGGGCCCTGCGCCGTCTTGACCAGTGCAACACGCTACCTTTGACATTGCCTTGCCTGGTTGTAACAGTGCCGGCCCCGCCACCTGAAATCTCTCCAGGTGCAAGGGCTGAGGGGTTATAGCCGTTGTAGCTGTTGTAAGCATGAATACCTTCTGGCTGGGCTGGGGCTTTGGGGGCTGCGGCTGGCTTGGCTGCAGACTTCTTGCCCTTGGAAAGACCACCAGCTTTAGCGTTCAGCGATTTGGCTGGGGCTGGAGGAGGTGTCTGGACCGGCACGCCATTATTCACTTTGGGCAGGGCCGCGCCTGTTGACGAGGGTAGCGAGCTTGAATATGAAGTAAATCCAGCTCTTTGTAGTGGCTGTTGGCCACCTTGCTGGCTGGCGAAGCCTGTGGCGCCGCCTGCTTGAACTTGGCCACTGCTATTTCTAATGATCGGTGAATCGTCTACAAATTGTATTTGGCGCCGTGACATGTAAAAGCTGGAACCGTCGCCCAATCCCTTTCTGGCAGCTTGACTTGTGCTGCTAAAGCCGCCTTGTGCTGATGCTTGAGTGCTGCTGCTTAACATTGTCAGGCCAGCTAGAAGTGCAATTGCACCTAGCTTAATTGCCGAGCTTCTAACAAGCTGTTCTTTTTGATTCTTGGTAGACACTGCGCTCATAGTCTCTATTCCTGTTCTCTTTATGAAGGCCGTTCTTTGGCTGCCAAGCCATTCTATATGATTCATTCAGTTAAATGCTTTTAAACCACAATGTCAAGATACTGGCGTAATCGGAGATGCCTGTTCAGCCGCCGTGGTGGCTGCTGGCTGCCAAGAACATGTTAAACTATGCGGAGCTTCTTCGCTTGAAGTATAAGTAGTCGGGCTGCACGGTGAGCTCTTAAAGGCGGTAGGCATGGGTTTCTCTACCCTTACTCAGGAAAGTAGTGTGAGTGTGGCGACTGTATTAGGTCTTGTATCTGGCGAGGGCAAATTGCCAGGCCTTTTGGCTCAATCGGCTAAAGAACGCGGATACCGAGTCGTGGCGCTGGCACTGTCAGAAAGTGCTGAAAGTCAGGTTTCTCCCCATGCTGACAAAACATTTTTGGTGGCACCGGGTCAGATCGGACGCAACATTGGTTTGCTGAAAAAAGAAGGATGCTCCAACATCGTTTTTATTGGCAAGGTTCCCAAAATCAACTTGTTGCGACAGCTTCATAAGCTTGATTGGGTGGCAGTCAAGGAACTTAGCAAGTTGCCTAATTTTAATGATGATACTATCCAGTTTGCTGTTGGCGACATCATGGAAGCTCATGGCCTTAAGGTTTTAACGCAGTCAGAATTTCTACGCCATCTGTTCCCAGAAATTGGTGTACTTACATCTTCTGTGCCTACAGCCGCTCAGTATGCTGATGTTGAGTACGGTATGGGTGTTGCTCGTGAGATCGCGCGCTTAGATATTGGTCAGACCGTGATTGTTAAAGACCGCATGATTTTGGCGCTTGAGGCTATCGAAGGCACCGATGAAGCGATAAAACGGGCTGTGAAGTTGGCCCAAGGGCCAGTTGTGGTCTGCAAAGTTTCTAAGCCCAATCAAGATCAGCGCTTTGATATTCCTACTGTTGGTATGACCACTCTCAATTCTATGGTGCGTGATAATCCAAACCCCGGTGGTGTATTGGCTGTCGAAGCGAAAGAAACGCTGGTAGTTGAGCAAGATGAAATGATTAAGTTCGCCGAGGCCAATGGCATTTCAATCGTGGCAGCCCCGCTGCCTACGGCTTAAAGCTTTCAATCTGGGGAAAACACTGAGTGTGATGTAGCCTTTCGGTTGTAGAAGTGGGTAGGGGTTACAATGGCATAATGGTGCTAGTGAGCATTGCTTGTGGCCAGTCGAGGTAGACTAGATTGTTGATGTCAGAAAGAAAGACTGCTATGAAAATTACCTTTAGAAGAGCCTTTGTCGCTTCACTACAAAGTTCTCTAAGTATTGGCGCAGGTTTGCTTGCCGTTAGTTTCTTTCTCAATAATGCTGCCAGTGCGGCTGAGCCTGATGGTGCTAAGACTGGAGCGGAACTTTCTACTGGTACTAAGTTTAGTACCGTCAAAAAAACAGTTGACCATGTCACCTCTAAGGCTGGGGAAAAGCCCGAATCTAAGCCCGAATCTAAGACAGAAGCTTCAGTTGATATTAAGTCTGAAACCATTTCTGAAGCTAAGTCTGAAGCAAGTGCCGATTTGACACCGGCTCTTACTTCAGAGCAGGCAACAGCCGCTGCCGCCTATGCTGCGCGCGAAGCAAAGCGCCAGGCTGCGGCTGCGCAGGCAGAGGCTCTGCACAATGAAGCTTTAGATCACTATGAGCTAGCCAGAGTTTATTTGGGGCAATGGAATGCTGAGATGGCCGAACTTGAATTGCAGGCGGCCGTCATGTGCGAGCCGGGCATTAAAGCTGTGCACCGCGACTATGTTTTCGTTGCCTTGAGCGATGATGGTGGTTGGTTTGGGCGAGCCTATTCCCCTAGACGAGTCACAGAAAGTGAAGTTTAAAGAATCAGCCTGCAAAGCCCATTACGTTAAGGGAATTGCGGCTGCTCGTGAAGCTAAATGGAAAGATGCCATCACTGAATTTCAGTGGGCACTTAGTTACCAGCCAAACAATGCTCGTGTTAGCAGATCTATGGCATTTGCCTATGCCAGCATGGGTGATTTTAATAAAGCCGAAAAAGAGTATGCGGCCAGTTTTGCGATGGACCCATCTGACGCCTTTGCTCATGCTGATTTGGCCTTCCTAATGGAGAAAGCTGGCAATACAACCAAGGCTATGGAGCAGCTTGAAGAAGCTGTTAGGCTGCAGCCCAATGTTGCGGCCTTGCATGTCGATTTGGCCTGGTTGGCTGAGTCAAAAGGCGATTTAACTCGCGCCAGTGCGGAGTTTGAAGAAGCTGTAAAGCTCTCGCCTAAGCATGCGGCCTTGTGGACTCATTTGGGTAAATTGTTCGCCCGGCAAGGTCTTTCGGGCCGGGCAATTGATGCTTATAAGGCCGCTTTAGATTTAGATCCTGAGCAGCAAGATGCTGAACAAGGTTTGAATTTATTAGAACCTCCGGCCAAGCATGCCAACAAGGCTTGATCTAATATTTTTAGCCGATACCTGAGCTCCGATAGCTGATGCAGATTAACCGATTGGCCGCAGGGACGCAGTTGAGCTGAAGATTAAATCTTGTCGTAGTCTCCCCAATGACAGGGGCTGGCTCCATCTTTAATATGAAGTTCATGCGTAGCTATAAGTTGAATAAGCTGAGTAAGTAAGCGGATTATCGATGCCATTAGATCGCCCCGACAATTCACAACCTGACGGCAACTCCTCTCTCGAGAATGTAGCCAAGGTGACAGCGCGCACTCTTTCGCAGACTCCATCGGCTTTTTACGACGAACTTAGCGGTGATATCAGAAATCATCCTGCTGATTTGCTTACCCGAGTCGCTGGGGGGGCGGCTATTGGCGCTGTTGGTACAGTTCTTCTCAAAAACCAGAAAGTGGCAGTGGTGGCGGCGGTGGCCGGTATTGGCTGGCAGGGTTTTGAAGCGGCTAGCTCACTGACTGGCTTTGTAAAAAAGGCAGCAAGTGCCGACAATGATGCAGCTCGCCAGCACTTGGCTGATACTAGCGCCCAGAACCTGGGCCGCAGCCTCACTAATTTTACCGAAGCGGCTCCAGGTATGGCACTCGGCGGGTATGCCGTGAGCAGAGCGTTTGGCGCGCCGCCCGTCTACAACCGCATTGGCAAAGCTGTAGACGATAAGCTGATTATGCCAGTTAAAGACCGTGTTGCTTTTATTGGCCCGGGTTCTGAGCGATTGCCTCTTTCAGTTGTGAGTAAAGACGTTCAAGGAAAAGCCACCGTAGACGTGCTAGAGCTCAGCCGCATTTTGGGTGATAAGCACCCATGGAAAGGGGTTGAAACAGGAAGTACAGTTGATCTTGCCTCTCTTAAGTTGAGCCGAGCAGTTGCGGGAACCAAGGATGAGCTCAAGTGGCTTCCTGGCAGCACTAAAGCAGACAAGATTCCTTTTCACATTCACGGACCGGAGGCTGGTGTTGGCGCCCGACCTTCCATAAGTGATTTGCTTGCCACTCGGGGCTTGGGCATTGTTAAGCAGGGTGACCAGGTGGCATTCTATGCCGGTCAGTTTGAACAGCTAACTATGATGAAGAATGCCGGGAAAATTGAGTTATTCCAGCCCAGTATGCGCACTGTGGTGGTTGACCATGCCAGTCAGAGTGCTCGCAGCTTAACTGGTAGCTATGACCGTGTGTTGGGTTGGCAGATGAATGAGACCAGACACCTTGATTACCAAGGTACCCTCAAGGCTCTTAAGGCGCTTGATTTGCTCAATCCGTTAAAAGCTTTAGAAGGCATTTAGTGGTCTAGACATGTGGTCTTGGGATTTAGTTATGTTCTAGGCGTATAGCCTGATTTGGGCACTTAATCGAGCGCTGCATTTAATACTGATATATGCGCCGGCTATGACTTGATAGTTTCTTGATTCTCAAAAGTTACGGAAGTGCGCTTGGGTACTCGTAGCCATGGCCAAGTGGGCTAGAATAGGGCAAATTGTGCCCATTTCTTAGGAAAATACATATGAAGGTACAAGAAGGCCTCAAGGCCCATACCAAATATTTGTGGTTTGACACGAAACAAAAGCGTGAATACATCCGCATCACTGATGATGTTCAGCAATTTCTAGAAGAAACCGGTCTTAAGGAAGGGTTCATTCTTGTTTCTGCCATGCACATTACTGCTGGTGTGTATGTCAATGATTGGGAGAATGGACTAATCAAAGATATTGATCAATGGTTGGAAAAACTGGCGCCAGTTAACCCCGACTACCACCATCACAATACCGGAGAAGACAACGGGGATGCTCATCTCAAGCGCATTTTGATCAATCATCAGGTGATGGTACCTGTCACGGATGGCAAATTAGACTTGGGGCCCTGGGAGCAAATTTTTTATGCAGAGTTTGATGGCCAGCGCAAGAAGAGAGTAATTCTCAAGGCGCTTGGCTTGTAGCTAGTAATTCGATTTCTAGCTTCTTCACAGAAACAATTTCAACGAGGTAAGGAAATGACAGTAAAAGAGAGAGGGTATGCAATGACAGGCCGTACATCCTCGTCACCTCACGCTGATGCGCGCGGTGCCGCTAAGAGAACAGTGCAAGGACGAGAACCAGTACAGATGTCTGTTGACTTCAGTAAGGTTACTGTATCGGAAGTATTCGGGCAGAATGTCTTCAATCGTGCGGTTATGCGAAAGCTCCTACCTAAGCATGTTTACAAGGCTTTGGTGCGTTGTCTAGACTTCGGCGAAGCGCTGCACCCATCGATGGCTGACATTGTCGCTAATGCTATGAAAGACTGGGCTCTCTCTAAAGGTGCCACTCACTTTACCCACTGGTTCCACCCACTGACTGGGTTGACTGCTGAGAAGCATGATTCATTCTTGGTATCAAGCGCAGAAGATGGCGGCGCCATTCTTGAGTTTTCTGGCAAGCTTTTGATTCAGGGTGAGCCTGATGCTTCGAGCTTCCCTTCTGGTGGTATCAGATCGACATTTGAGGCCCGCGGTTATACAGGTTGGGACCCTACCAGCCCAGCTTTCTTGATGGAAAGTACTAACGGCAAAACGCTCTGTATTCCTACAGTATTTTGCTCGTATTCTGGTCATGCTCTCGACAAAAAGACACCACTGCTTCGTTCACTAGAAGCTCTCAACAAGCAGAGTGTGCACCTTCTTAAATTGCTCGGCAACAAAGAAGTTAAGCGTGTCAATTGCACAGTTGGCGCCGAGCAAGAATATTTCTTGATTGATGAAGCCTATTACATGTCGCGGCCTGACTTGATTAATAGCGGCCGTGCTTTGTTTGGGGCTAAACCACCTCGTGGCCAAGAAATGGAAGACCACTATTGGGGTTCTATCAAAGAGCGTGTATTGGCCTTCATGATGGACACCGAAGCTGAATGTTACAAGCTAGGTGTGCCAGTTAAGACTCGTCACAACGAAGTTGCGC
Organism: bacterium Ga0077546; assembly: GCA_001464165.1. Next base: position 66,390 of record LNEX01000485.1, on the reverse strand, counting down.
CAGCTCAGTTTGAAGTAGCGCCTGTATTTGAATATAGCAACGTTGCTGTTGACCACAACATGCTGTTGATGGAAGTCTTCCGTAAAACGGCTCAGAAGCATGGTTTGCGTTGCCTCTTCCATGAGAAGCCATTCAGTGGTGTCAACGGCAGTGGTAAGCACAATAATTGGTCGATGGCCGATGATCAAGGCAATAACTTGCTTGAGCCTGGCACAACACCGCACGACAACTTGCAATTTATTGTTGTATTGACAGCCGTTATTCGCGCTATCAATAAATATGGTCATTTACTCAGAGCCAGCATTGCCTCTGCCGGTAACGACCATAGGCTTGGCGCCAATGAAGCTCCACCAGCAATCATGAGCATTTATCTTGGTGATAAACTCTCAGCAGTTGTGCAAACATTGATCGCTGGAAAGAAAGAAATTCTTGGCGAAATCGGCAAGGTTCTTCAGTTTGGAGTATCTACTCTGCCTGATCTTCCACGTGATGATTCTGATAGAAATAGAACCTCGCCATTTGCCTTTACTGGAAACAAGTTTGAGTTCCGTGCTGTTGGCTCTAGCCAATCAATCGCTTGGCCAAACACCGTTCTTAACACAATCGTAGCTGAGTCTATGGACTTTGTTGCTACGGCCATTGCTGCTGAGATTAAGGGTGGTCTTGATGCTAATGCTGCTGCTGAAAAAGTAGTGCGTAAGACATTGGTTGAGAATGAGCGCATCTTGTTCAATGGCGACAATTATTCACAAGCTTGGCACGATGAGGCTGCTCGTCGCGGTTTGCCGAACTTGAGAAATACTGTGGACGCTCTTCCGGTTCTCAATGAGAAAGAAGTGACAGAGCTCTTCAAGAAGTACGAAGTGCTGCAAGAAGATGAGCTCTTCAGCCGCTACAACGTGCAGCTTGAATCATATTGCAAGACTGTCAATATCGAATCATTGTTGACTGCAAATATTGCCCGCACAATTATTCTCCCTGCTGCACTCGAGTATCAATTGAAGTTGGCTCAAACAATTGCTACCACGAAAGCTGCGGTGAGTGGAATTAACCTTGACGAACAAGAGAATCTCCTAAAGCATGTTTGCGATAAGGTTTCTTTCTTGCAAGTTGCCATTGATAAGCTCGAAGCTCTCATTCTAGAGGGCAAGAAAGACGACAATGGCGACCATGGTGAGGTAGATTTACTTCGTAAAGCTAAGTTCTACCAAGAGCGAATAATTCCGGCCATGGATTCTGTTCGCGAAGGGGCCGATAAGCTTGAGACTATCGTCGATGATGCTCTCTGGCCGCTGCCTAAGTTCCGTGAAATGCTCTATATCTACTAGCTAGTAGAAACAAGTCACGGTCTGATAATTGAAAGCTCGGAGTTCTCACGGGAACTCCGAGCTTTTGCTATCTCATGGTGGATTTTGGGCAGAATAGGGGTAGAGGCGAGAATCTACTGTGGTATCGTTTTCGGTGCGCCTTGTTGTTATGCTCTGTTGTAATTTTATTACTGTTACTCTTCTAGTGTTCTGCTCCTACTTTTGGCTATGAAAAACGAACAGTCAGATACTACACCCAGCCCTAATCAACCGACATTCTCGTGGGGGCCTCAAGATAAAACATCACCTTCTACCTCAGGTGCAGCCAGGACGCGACTGTCCTATAATCAGAGTGGGCTTGATGAGGAAACCAGGTTAGTGGCAGAGGGTAGCGAAAATCAACCATCCGGCCAATTTTCGGCTTCTTCCGAAGACGTTGATGGCAATGATTTGGGCGCTTCTGGTGGTCCGAGCCAACCTTACATGTCTTTCGGCGATGACTACGCTAGTCTAAGGCCAGATGCCATTGCTAATCTGCAGTCGAAGGCTCTTGCTTCTAACGATCCTGACAATCAAGACGAACTTTTGGACACCATTTATGTCGGAAAGTATGAGTTGCTGTCCGTCATCGGCGCTGGTGGTATGGGCGTCATTTATTTAGCCCGCCAGATTTTCTTAGATCGCCTAGTCGCTATTAAGATGCTCAAGAGCAATCTCGCTTCGGCCAAGGCGCGAATGCGTTTTCACCAAGAAGGTAAAGCTGCCAGTGCTTTGCACCATCCTGTCATAGTCGCCATAAATGATTTTGGAATTGACGAACTAGATCGCCCCTATATGGTGATGGAGCACGTTGAAGGTGTCACGCTCTCTGAAGTAATTAAAGAGAGAGTGACACTTAATATAGCCGAAGCTATGCCTATTTTTTTGGAATTGCTAGACGGTTTAGCGGCGGCCCACAGTAAAGGTATTGTGCACCGTGATATTAAGCCAAGCAATATCATGCTCACCATGGGTGATGATGGTGTTGTTCACGTCAAGTTGCTTGATTTTGGAATTGCTAAGCTGCTTGATGATGACGATAACACCATGCAGAGTTTGACCAAAACTGGTGAGGCTTTGGGTACGCCTTTGTACATGAGCCCTGAGCAGATTCAAAGCCATAAAATTGATTACCGCTCAGATCTCTATTCGCTTGGTTGTGTCATGTATGCCTGTCTTACTGGAGCGCCACCATTTGTCGGTGAGCAGAAATTTCAAACCATGGATTTGCATCTTACTGAAAAACCAGCTTCATTGAAAGAGGCTTCGCTAGGGCTCGATTTCCCCGCAGATCTTGAGCACGTTGTTATGCACCTACTAGAGAAGGCACCAGCTGATCGCTATCAATCGGCCGATGCTGTGCGCAAAATTTTAATGGGTATTTCTGGTCAATTGGGTCTGTTGCATCCAAGTGCTCTTCCGGGCAGTGTGCTTGAGCGAGGATTCAGTGCTGCTCATTTGAGTATTCCTAGCTCGCTGGCGCGCATGGTGCCAACGCCAACTCAAGGCTCAACGAACACCCAAGGGGCAACGTCATCATCACTCTCTAAAACCGATATAGACAGAACCGACATTGATAAGACTGATGTTGATAGGGAGATGAAGTCTATGCCTGCCTTAGCGGCAGCCTCTCCTAAGGTCAAATTGCAAGACGTTACTCGCGCTTACACTGCTGGTGGTGGCGCTGTAACAGAGCGCGATCTTTCGCGCCCTATTGAAGAAGAAGCTGAAATGAGTTCTTCTTTAAACCGAGGCGAACAACTAAGCCTTCGACGAGTTCAGGGCCTATCATCTTTTTCAGCTCAAAAGAAAGTCTTTGCTGGAGTGGCTGCTTTACTGGCGATATCTGCTTTGTGCTTCTTTGCCTCCTCCCAGTTTCCTGCTAAAAATGTTACAGAACTGCCTAAAACACCGACAGCAACGACACCAATCGCTGAGAAAACAGCTGCTGCGTTGGTCTCGCCATTACCGTCTACGGCTGCTGGTGTGAGTGGGCTGTCACCAGATGAAAATGATGACAGTGTGGCGCGTTCGAACCTCGTAAATGGCATAAATCTCAATGAATTTCGTTCGAAGAGCATTGAAAATATGACGAATAAGTCAATGCCTGCTTTCTTAAAGCAAAGGAAGCTGCGAATGGTCAGTTTACGAAAGACAAGAATCGATAATGAAGGACTTAAATATCTAACTCATTTGCCACTAGAACACCTCTGGCTTAATGGCACCAATGTCGATGCCAACGGCCTTGTCTACCTAACTAGTATTGCTACCTTGAAGAATTTGTATCTGGGCAATACCCATATGGATGATCGAGCAGCGGAGCTGATAGCCAAGAGAATGAAGCTGACAACTCTCGGCATGGGCGGTTCCGCCATCACTATTGGTGGCATAAAGAGTTTGGCCTCATCGCCAAATCTTGAGAAGACTTTGATCAATCTTGACCTGTCAAATCTAGATCTTGGTAATGATGTTTTTTCTGTGCTAAAACCATTGCGTAATTTGCAAAATCTTGATTGCAGTAAGAATCCACGAATAGATGGTGGAGCACTGCCTGCTTTAACGCAGCTTGGCAAAGTCAACCAACTCTCTCTGGCTTATACAAATATCAGTGACAAAGATTTGCCGAACTTGGTCCAAATGCAGCAGTTGGTTGTGCTTGACCTGTCTAATACTAAAGTTACTCTGCTCGGTTTGCGTCACTTGAAAAAGCTAAAGAATTTAGGCAGCCTCTGTCTTGGTAAGCATGTGCCAAGCGCCTACGAGCAGACAATCAAAGCTGATTTTGAGAAAAGTAATCCCCATTGCAAGTTGATTCTTGCTGACCCGGTGCCATTTGAGTATTAGACTTGGCTGCCCGGATTTGTTCACAGTCTGATAACTATCTTTGTTCTGCATATATAAGTTTAGGTCAGCTGTATTTTGTGTACTAGGAAAGAAGAATAGATATAGAAGGTTTCTGGGCATTGCCCATTAGCCATAATCGAGATAGCATCTACCAGCGATGAACCGCTCACAGCAGAACAAGAGCATAGCTTTCTTATTGACCAGCCTTTGTCTGATGGCCGCTGGTTGCCTGTCAGCTCTGACTGGTTTTGGCCAGAGTCGTGGTGATAGGTGGCTTGATACAAGGCTTCGGGCCATCGATCAACTGCAGGAGATGCGTGAGTCATTTAAGGACACACTTCTTGCCAACCAGCGCTATTTAATCACTGGAGACCGGCTGCAATTTCAGTCTTTTGCCGAGTCTGCAGATAATCTTAAGCAGCATTTGTTTACGTTGAAGGCTTTAGACAATGGCAATTACGGCAATAGTGAGCAGGTTCGAGAAGTTGCCAATCAGCTTGGTTTAATTCTTGATGAATTGAGTTTAGACGCGCAGCTCAGGCAAGAGAAAGGAGCAGGGTCTGCTCGTCAATTGCTGCTAACGACCCGTGAATTGCGTGATGCAGCTCGTTTGTCAAGAGTTCTGCTGGCCCTAGAGCAAGACGAGGCTCAGGCTGTGCGTGGCTACTATAGTGGAGATGTTAAGGCGCGGGGCAATTCATTGCCTTTAATATTTTTGTTGCTTGCAACTTTTGCGGGCGTATATGGAGTCTTCTTACTGCGTGGCAATGAAGACTCTAATTTAGATTCAGGTTCGGTATCAGGCTCTAGCTCAGAGTCTAGTGACTTAGGTTCTGCTGGTCAGACTCCGACTAGTGCTCTTGAGAGTCTCAAAGCTGAGTTGAAGCTGGCTCATGAACAGTTAGATCGCCTGGCCAATGTTGACTTCCTTACTGAAGTTTCAAACGTGCGCGGGCTTGAACAAGTGCTGAAAGCAGAAGATAACAGGGTTGGTCGCACTGGCGGTCATTTAATTGCTATGCTCATCAATTGCGATGATTTTCACAAGATCAACGATGCTTTTGGCCACAGCACTGGCGATATAGTTCTAAAAGAAGTGGCAAAGCGTATTAAAGGCACTCTGCGCCCATCAGATCATGTTGCTCGAGTGGGCGGTGATGAGTTTCTTGTCTTGCTGCCCGATACCCAGCTTGCTTATGGCATGCGGGTAGCTGAGCGCATTCGCGTGGCTATCGCAGATACGCCACTGCGTGGTGCTCAAGATGTGGTACATGTTAGCGCCAGTCTTGGTTTGGCCAATCTACCTTTGCGCATTGCTTCTGTAAATGAGGTGGTGACTTTGTCGCGCACGGCACTCAAGCGCAGCAAAGCTGGTGGTAAGAATAAGGTGTCATTGGCTCGCGATCATGGCATAGAAAAGGCAGAAGATGACCAGCCAACACCAAAGAGTATTGTCGCTCAACTCTGCGATAGCACGCAGTTTCGCACTGTCTATCAACCAATAATGGATCTCAACAGCGAGAAGATTGCTGGCTATGAGGTTTTGACCCGTGGCCCCGATGGTTCTTTTGAGAGCCCTGCTGATTTCTTTCGTATTTGCATTGAGAACAATATTCTCACAACAGTCGATTTGCAGTGCCTGCAACTTTGTCTTGAAGATGCACCAAATGTTGGGCACAACATGCGTCTGCATGTCAATCTTTTCCCTTCAACTTTGCTTGAGACTCCAGTGGAGAACTTGATTAAGCTCTTTCCCCAAGAGCGCAATGGCACCACCTATTGTTTAGAGATAAGCGAACAGCAGTTTATAACCGAGCCAGGGTATCTGCGCGAAGCAATCAATGCATTGAAACAAGCTGGCATACTGGTAGCTATTGATGACGTTGGTTTTGGTAGAAGCTCTCTTGAGACTTTGATCTTGCTTGAGCCTGATTTGGTCAAAGTTGATAGAAAATATGTCTCAGGAATTTCTGTTGAGCCTTCAAAAGCTAGATTATTGCGGAGGCTGGCCAACGTCGCTAAATCGTTAGGCGCTGAGATAGTGGCGGAAGGAATTGAAGATCGCAATGATCTTCCTTTGCTCAAAGAAATGGGAATTAACTACGGTCAGGGGTTCCTCTGGGGAGACCTTCTAGCGGTTTTACCCGTTTCGACAGATGGCGACAAATCCTAAAGGAGCAGCTCTAGTAGCTGAGAGTGCTAGTGCAAGGACCAATACAAGGTAATGTAGTATTTAAACCAGAAAAGATCTCTATTGAGAGTGCTTTTTCAGTTGCTTGGGCCCATACTAAGCGGCAGTTCGTACCATTGCTTTTGGTTGGGGCAGTATCGTGGGTGATACCGGCTGCTTTTGCATTTATCTCTTTCTTAATGACTTTGTTTATACCCAAAGATCAAGCAATAATTAAGACTCTATTTGGCTTGGTTGCAGGTATTTTGTCTTTGGTTGTGAACGCTATTTTAGAGCTGGGCATGATCAATGTCTATCTGCGCGTATTAGACGGAGAAGAGGCGAAAGTTGCTGATCTTTTTTCTGCTAGCAAACAGATGTTTACTTACGTTATGGGAAATTTTTGCTTCAACATCATGTTGTTCTGGGGCTATCTTTGTTTTATTGTTCCAGGTGTATTAGTGAGCATTGCTGTGCAGTTCTACTCATACTTTATTGTCGACAAAGAAATTGGCCCAATTGAATCTATTAGGGCCAGTTGGATTGCTAGCCGTGGTGCGCGGCTCAACATTTTATTGATGGTGTTGCTCTTTCATCTTTTGAGAGGTTTCGGCGCCATGATGTTTGTTATTGGTGCGATACCGGTCAATATGGTCATTTCCTTGGCCACAGCTGATCTCTATCGACAGCTTGTTAAGAATACTGCTCCCGATGATTTTGCTGGTATTGAAGGTCTGCGCTTTGCCCTGCCGACCCAAGAAGAGTTTGAGGAAAGACATAGGTTAGTTAAGCCTTGGCCTTCTACGCAGTCACCTACTCAACCTAGCGCAGCTGCCCCAAGCGTACACGGCATACAGAACGGACAGAGCGATCAAGTAGAACAAAGAGAACAAAGCATGCCATCAGAGCAGGCTCCCGATTCTGATCATGAGCATGAGCTTGATAAGGACAGTGCTACTGGGCCAGATTTTGGAGTTAACCAACAGCATGGTGAAAGACAATGAAGTGTTTACGTCTGCAGCGCATTTCTTGCTTGGTTGCACTACTGTGTTCTTCTACCAATAGTGTCTGGGCTGATACGCTAATGCCTGATACAAAACCAACTGGACCCCTCAGTGGTGGTGTTGTTTCTTCTGCTAGCAGTACCGAGGCTAGCTTGAAAGAGCTTGGTAAAGTTTGGCACCACTTAAAAACTGCTGCCTGGGATACTTTTTGTGAAACGCAGCAACCTGTTACATTCTATGTTGGTGGACCCAATTTAGTCGGTGGTATGGTGATACCAGCTATCAACGCTACTGGAACCATAAGTACTGGTGATTTTCTTCCTCCACGCGAGAAGTGGCTCAGGTACTACGCGTCGCAGCTTAATTACTTGTTGCCATTGATAAAATCTGAAACAGATGCCCTGCAGTTACCGCCAGATCTCGACCCTGATGTGAGCGCTCAAATGGCACAACTGAAAGTAATTGCCGCCTCTCTGCCGGCTGATGTTGAGCAGCTAGTGTCGCTTTGTCAAAATCCACCATACAAGAACATGGTGGTTGCCACAGCCGCGCAACAGTTGATTAATGATCTCGATGCCTACGAGAAACTAAGAAAAGAAATTGATAAAGCAGTAAAAGATGATGTGCAAAAGCTTAAACGCAGTCAGAATAGAAAGAGTAAATAGGTTGCTAAGGGCCTGATTTTCAAGTGCTGCTTGCAAAGTCTAAAAATAAAACTTCTCGTTTCCATTTCTTTCAAAGCGTTAGTGGATGCCCGCTGGACTGAAATTTCTGCGATTTTGCTGAGGCGTGTTGTCAACTGTTGCTGCGGCGATTCATGCAATATGGAACAAAGGCAATAGAATATACATCTTGAATAAGCAGTTAGAAGGTCTTCTTCTGACAACTGCCGAGTTTGTGCCAGGTTATTTCTGGGTTATTGCTAACCATTAGTTTGATGGAGATTTGTATGAAGCGTTCTTCTTCATTGTTGAGTATTTCAGCGTTGAGTATTACAACAGCATTGCTTGCTGGCACCGTCGGGCTCAGTGTTGCCCCAGCCCTAGCCGCTGATACTACCAAGCTAATCGCTGTGGCTGGTTCAATCAGTGACTTTGATGCTCGTCTTGCCTCTATTGAAAATCGCTTAACCGATGCTTTCAATGCTGGCCGTCTGACACAGATGCAACGCCAGCGTTTTAAACTTGATTTGCAGAGGCTTGCTGATCAAGAAGCTGTCTTTACTGCTTCGAGTGGCAGCCTTAGCCTATGGGAAAACTTACGCTTACATTTTGACCTTGACTCGATTGTCAAAGATATGGAAGCGAGCTTGGGAGATCGTAAGTCTGGTTTTGTTGATGCTTCTGTTCGTCGGGACGAAATTCAACGACGACTGGCTAGAGCCTTTTCGCAAGGGCGATTGAGCCGTCAAGAGTTTGAAGAAATTCGTGCTGAAGTTGAAAGAGAAAGCAGTGCTATCGAAGCTGCCAAAGATAGAAATGGCCAGATCAGTATCACCGATAACATTCGCCTGGTACTTGAACTAGATCGCTTGAGCCAAAGACTTACTCGTACGGTGCACGATCGCCAGTTTAGTTTGACCGCCATCGATGTACGCCAGAGCGAAGTTGGTAGACGTATTGAAGAGGGCATTAAGTCTGGCAAATTGACCGATTCTGAGGCAGCTGAGCTTAAGGCTGAGTATAAGCGGATCAATGATAGGCAAGATCAACTGCGCAAATTAGCTAGACCATTAACATCAGAGGAGCAGCTCACTATAGCTCTTGATATTGAGAAACTAAGCGGTCAAGTTGATACTCAGCTCTATGACAGTGAAGTTGCAAGCCAGTCGGCGACTACCTCTAGTCGGGTGTCTAAGCGCGAAAGCGAAGTTGACAGTGACATCGCCGCGGCTTTGTCGAGCGGTTTAATTACTTTGACAGAAGCTCAAGTCTATAAGCAGCAATTAGATCGAGTCGTTGGCAAAGATAAAAATTTCAAAGCTCTTTCTGGTGGCGATCTTGATGCCTTACAGGCGCAGAATCTTTTGGTTGAGCTTGAGCAATTGAGCGGAAGTCTTGCTCGTTCAACTTTTGAAAAGAAACCTGTGTGGTCTGGAGTTAATGGCACCATTGCTGAGCTGAAAAGTAGTATTGAAGAGGCCAAGGCCGCTAGCCGCCTTGACCCTTCTGACGAAGAATCTTTGACTAAAGAGATGGCATCTATTGATGCCAAACGCGTAAGTGGTGGAGCAACTGCACAATCGACAATGGAGGTTGTTGTCGCTCTCAATCAATTTGCTTCTAAGCTCACTCGCACTGTTAAAGACCGCGATATAGCTTATATTCCCGATTTAGACAAACGTAAGGCAGAGATCAACAAGCGCATTGCCGAAGGCGTCGTTAGCGGCAAATTGACTCTTGATGAAGGTAATAGAGCAATTGCCGAGTTCAATAGAGTTGCGGCACTGCAAAACACATATAAGGCTGTTGATGGTGTCATTGATGAAAGAGAGAAATTAACTCTTGCTCTAGAACTTGAGCGACTTTCGACTAAAGTGGAGAAGGATATTCGTGACAACCAGTTTGCCACTAAACCAATTCAAGTACTGAAAGAAGATGCTGACCGTACAATTGCTAGCGGTACTCTTTCGGGTAAGCTTTCGGCTCAAGAGGTGCAAGCCTTGAGAGCAGAGCTTATTCGCATCAACACTTTTGAAAGTAGCAAAATTGCTAGCCAAGGAAAACTTGAAGCTCAAGACGCTATTTTGATTGTCTTAGATTTGAACAAGCTCATTAGAGATACCGATAATTCCAGCAAAAATGCAGAAGTTGCTTTGCCAGACATTTCTAAGCGCCAAGCAGAGCTTTATCAACGCATTACTGAAGGTGTTATGCAGGGCCGATTGAGCGTAAAAGACTCAGACTCGTTGAAGAAAGATTTTTATCGTATTCTCGATCAAGAGGCTAAGTACAGATCTTCTGGAGGTCTTAGTTTTGGTGAGCACGCTGCTCTTTCTTTAGAACTAGAGCGTTTGGCAAATGGCATTGAATCTAGCATGGGTGATACTCAAGCGGCTGTGCCAGATGTTGATGCAAGACAAGCTGAGCTAGACAAGAAGATCGCTACTGCAGTTGCCTCTGGTCAGTTGACCATGGCCCAAACACAAGAATTCACCAAAGAGTTGGATCGCATCAGTCGCGATGAGATTACCTATCGCTTTTCTGGTACTGGTCTGAGCTATGCTGAGTCGATTTCATTGGTGGCAGATCTTGAGAAATTGAACGGGCGCATAGATACTCAACTTGCTGGTAAAACTGCTCAGTGGAGCGGTATTGATGGGCGAGTGCAGAGTATTTCTAAGCAGATTGGTCAAGCGCTTTTGTCTCAGAAAATAAACGGGGCAACGGCTTCGCAGCTAAAACGTGAAGTCGATCGAGTTGCCCAGGCCAAAGTTGCCTTCGAGACTTCTGGTGGAGGCCTCAACTTAGCTGAGACCGAATCACTAGTACGTGACCTTGACAGGCTGACTCGCAGCCTTGATATTCGCCAGGGTGTTGGTCAAATTGTTGCCTGGACTGATATTGACGGAAGGCAGGCTCGGGCCGAAGCTCGCATTGCCCAAGATACTGCCCAGGGCAAACTCAGTGCTAGCAAGGCCAGTAAAGCCAAGAAGCAATTACAAACTTTCAAGTTGGTGAAGGCCAACATGAAGGCGTCTACTGGCGGTAATTTCACCTATTCGCAAATTGTCGTCATGGCTCAGACTCTCGATAAGATTGATTCGCTAGTAGGCATTGCCCCTGTGGCAGCGCCTTCTCGTAACCAATAGCTCGCAATCAATAGAGAAAACTGATCAAAAAAGAAAAGACGCAGTGACAATCATCACTGCGTCTTTTCTTTTTGTATTCGTCGAGATTATCGGCGAGTGATTTGACGTTTGCGCATGCGCACTGACTGCGGTGTCACTTCAACAAGTTCATCATCATGGATGTATTCGAGACATTTCTCGAGGCCCATTTCGACTGGTGCTTGCAGTGTGTAAAGAACTTCTGCCGATGCTGAGCGCATGTTTGTAAGCTGTTTGACCTTGCAGACGTTGATGTCTAGATCTTGTGAGCGGTTGTGTTCGCCCACAATCATGCCTGAATACACATGTGTTTGTGGGGTAATGAAGAAGAAGCCGCGATCTTCAGCTTTGCCGATGGCATAGGCTGTAGTCGTTCCTTCTTCCCAGGCAACAAGGGCCCCGTTTCTTTGACGAGCAATGTCACCGCACCATGGACGATATTCAAGGAAAGCATGGTTCATGATGCCATTGCCTTTAGTCAAACGCAAGAATTCACTTCTGAAGCCAATCATGCCTCTGGTTGGCACGATGAATTCGAGCAAGGCCATGCTGCCTTCTACATTCATGTTCTGTAGTTCGGCTTTGCGCGGACCCATTTCGTTCATCACTGCACCAGTGTAATCGTCTGGCACGTCGATGAACAAACGTTCGAATGGTTCGTTAGTGACGCCGTCGATTTCTTTGCAGATAACTTCTGGTCTTGAGACTTGGAACTCATAACCTTCACGACGCATGGTTTCAATCAAAATGCCGAGGTGAAGTTCTCCACGACCGCTGACGATAAATGTATCGGTGTTATCTGTTTCATTTACGCGCAAGCTAACGTTTGTTTCTAATTCGTGGAAGAGGCGTGAGCGCAATTGACGGGAAGTAACGAATTTACCCTCTCGTCCGGCAAATGGGCTGTCGTTAACCAAGAACGCCATTTTCATGGTCGGTTCGTCGATTTTGACGCGGTGCAGAGCCACTGGAGCATCGAGTGAAGCGATGGTGTCGCCAACGTTGGCGCCAGTGAATCCAGCGATTGCTACGATTTCGCCAGCTTCAGCTGATTCAGCTTCAACTTTCTTCAGGCCGTGGAAGGTGAACAGTTTGGCGATTTTGCCTTTAACAATTGAGCCATCTTCTTTGATCATCGAAACTTGTTCGCCAGCTTTAACGCGACCGTTGTAGATACGACCAACGCCGATGCGACCTAAATAGTCGCTGTATTCCAAAATGCTGATTTGCATTTGTAGCGGCTCAGAAGGGCTACCGGTTGGTGGTGGGCAATGTTCAAGAATGAGGTCAAGTAGAGGCTTTAGATCAGTCCCTTCTTCTTTGGGGTCCTTCATAGCGATGCCTTTGACACCAGATGCGAAGATATAAGGGAAGTCTAGTTGCTCACCGGTGGCGCCGAGTTCGACGAAGAGATCGAATACTTTATCTACAGCTAGGTGAGGGTCGATGTTAGGACGGTCAACTTTATTGACCACTACAATCGGGCGCAAACCGCGCTCTAAGGCTTTGCGCAAGACAAAGCGAGTTTGTGGCATTGGGCCTTCGCCGCAATCTACAACGAGTAGGCAACCGTCAACCATGCCCAGAATACGTTCAACTTCGCCACCGAAGTCTGCGTGTCCTGGTGTATCGACGATATTGACCAAGTGATCTTTATAGGTAACAGCAGTGTTTTTGGCAAGAATGGTGATGCCGCGTTCACGCTCTAAGGCGTTGCTGTCCATGACGCATTCGACTAGCTCTTGGTTCTCGCGGAAGATTCCAGTTTGACGCAAGAAGCCGTCAACAAGAGTAGTCTTGCCGTGGTCAACGTGGGCGATGATGGCAATGTTGCGAATGTGAGTTAACTCACAAGTCGATTGTTCTTTGCCGGTGATAGCGGAGGTCATATCTTCTCCACTGGTTTCAGTATTGCTGATTTGTGTCATGGTTGCCGTGCTCATGTGCGATTCTCTGTGCCTATTGAGTAGAGTTTTGTATTGTTGCCGTTCTTTCCTTATTTAGCTATCCTTAGATAACTGCGGCTTGGTGTGTTTCTCGGAGTTTGAGAGAGTTTTGTCGATTGTTGGAACCGTTCTTAGAAGTCATGCTGGAGGTTACCTCGTGCATGTCACTAGTTTGGACACTGATCAAAATGATCAGACGGAGACGGGAACTACAACCGACATTTTGCTCACCTGCCAGGCCAGAGGGCGCCTAAAGAAAGAACGGGTGGCAATCGTCACAGGTGACAGAGTTGAACTCAACGAACTCGATTTAACCGAAAAGAGCGCCATCATTACGACGATACTCGAGCGGCGTAGCCTTATCGCAAGACCATCTCTAGCCAATGTAGACCAGGTAGTCATTGTACAGGCTGTCAAACAGCCCCAATGGAACCCCCTCTGGACAGATCGCTATATAGTCCACTTTCAGCTCACACTGCCAGTTTCGCGCCCTATTTTGTGCTTCAATAAAGCCGATTTAGGGGCTAAAAACGACTTAGATCATTTAAGATCTATTTATGAACCTCTTGGATACTTTGTTATATTTGTTTCTGCTAAGACTTCGGCTGGTCTCTCCGAACTGGCCTCTTTGCTCACTGGTAAAATCTCTGTATTCGCGGGCCCGTCAGGGGTTGGCAAATCGACCATGCTCAATAAACTTTGCCCGGGGCTCAATTTGAAGACCGGTTTGATGGAAAATGACTTTGGAGTTGGTCGTCACACAACTACGTATTCGGAACTCTATCGACTGAATTTAAATCTCTCCGACGCTCCCGAGGGTTCTCATGATCTGAAAATCGGTGATTCATCTCATCAGACCGATCAGATTTCTTGGATTGCCGATACTCCTGGCTTTAACTTGATTGAGTTTTTGCATCCTGAGCCTCGAGACGTCGCAGCACAGTTTCCTGAGAGCCGATTGCCTGCACTTGGTTGAGGCTGGTTGTGCTGTTTTAGAATCTCTTTCTGACTTGCTTGGCGACAATGAAGAAGAAGTTGAAGAAGAAGTTGAAGAAGTTGAGTCTGATCTTGACTCTGATGATGCTACCGACAACGAAGCGAGTGAACTGGCCATTACATATCGACCTGTTTCTCTTACGCGTTATGAGAGTTACCTCATAATGGTGGGTGAATCACAGGCGGAGCAGTCGCTGCAGAAGACAACCTCTAAGAAGGTAGAGAGCTCTGTTAAAGCTGCCGGGGGTGCTAATTCTAAAACCAAGTTCATCCCGCGTTTAGCTAATAAGTATCGGCAGGCATCGCGCAACACCGTAAAGCAGAAAGTTATAGACACTACGTCCTTTGATGATGACGACTTGGACACAAGCAAAACTACATAATAAAGTGTTGATTCTTTAGCCAGCGGTCAAATAACTCTGCGTTTAAGGTGTTGGCAGGCAATTTACCCGCTAGGGCAAGCTCGACGCTCATAACTGCAAGTTCGGCCATGGCATGGCGGGTTTGTTCTGAGGCTGACCCTATATGTGGCGCCAGTACTACATTGGGTGCTTTGAGCAAAAAGGGGCTAACTTTTGGTTCGTGATAGAAGACGTCAAGACCAGCGCCCCTGATTTGGCGGCTTTCAATGGCGTTTGATAGTGCCTCTTCATCAACTATTTTGCCTCTGGCGGTGTTGATAAATATGGCGCTCTTTTTCATCAGAGAAAATTGTTCTTTGCCAATCAGTTTTTCAGTCTGCTTGTTATGGGGACAATGTAATGAAATATAGTCTGCCTGCCGAAGAACGGTATTGAGTGAAACTCTCTTGGCTCCTAATTGCGCTTGCCAATTCAAATCTTTTTGGTCGTGTGCGATGTTGTTGTCGTCGGCAGTGCTAGTGGTTTCGTTGGCGCGGCAGTAGATTATATTCATGCCAAAACCATGGGCACGTCTGGCCACGGCTGAGCCGATGCGGCCCATTCCAATTATGCCGATGGTGCGACCATACATCTCAGTGCCTAACAACAAATCATTTTCAAAACCTTGCCATTGTCCAGTGCGCACATAGGTGTCGGCTTCAACAATGCGCCGCCCTGCTGCCAGAAGTAAGGCGAAGGCTAAATCTGCGGTGGCATTATCAAGCACTCCTGGAGTATTGGTGACAAGAATCGGCCGGCTTTCACAGTCTTTGAGATTGATATTGTCGTAGCCTACCGCTCGTTGAGCAATCATGATCAATTCGGGGCAAGCATTAATCACGCTTGCCGTAATCTGGTCTGGCGGCTCGGTGAGAATTATTTGGGCTTGGCTGGTCGCGGCAACAATATCGGCTTCGCTTAGGCTCATTGAGCGTTCCAAATAGCTGAGTGTGCCTAACGCGCTCAGGCGATTTGCAAGGTCGTTAGGGACCTTGCCGATCACGACAATTTTGGGCGGTGCGGTAAATTTAGCTTTGGTCGAGGCAGGCAATTTCAACTCTTAAAGTTATACAGGCACTAGTTGTGATGCGGGTGCCAGCTGGGCCAATAAACTCTTTTCGAACTGATCTAGTTCGATTGCTGCTCTCTGAGAATCCCAATAAGATAGATTCTGAATTAGCTTAGCTACTTTTGGGGCAGATTCTAGGCACTGGCCTTGGTGCACGAAGCCTAAGCGTATTCGACGTGACAAAATGTCTTCTAGCGAAATCGCCATTTCATTGTCAAGGCAATAAGGGACTTCAGCCATTATCGGCGGAAAATCGGGACAAATTCGCTCACTCAAAGCTGGGGTTTGTTCGACCAGTTCGATAATTTTGAGGGCGTCTTTGCCGTAGGTAGCAATTAAGTGATCGATAGTGGCCGGGTCTAGCGAGAGTTTTCTAGACTGAGCCGATATCTGCGCTGTGCTATTAAGAAAGTCTGACTTGTCGCTCCAGCCTCCCAGCATGATCTTGTCTGTTTTGCTAAGTTTGAAGCCGTGATACTTGCTGTCTTGATTGACCAGCTGTTTCAGTGCCATATCAACTACGTGAATAGCAAGCATTCGGTAGTTGGTTAACTTACCACCGATTAATCCAATTACTCCAAAGGGGCCTTCGAAGAGTAAGTGCTCACGAGATATGGTGGCAGTTTTTTCGGAGTCTTTGTCTGCTGTTTGATTCTTGCTGCTACCATCATGCTCTCCTCCTACTAACGGGCGGAGGCCGGCCCAAGTAGCAATGACATCGGCTCTGGTGAGTTGGGCGCCGGGACTGTTTTTATTGCCTCTCTTGCGGTACGAGTTAAGTATGCCGAGCAGATAATCTACTTCTTCGCCAGTGGCCACGGGGTTGTCTAGCGGGCCGTCGTAGCCAATGTCAGTGGTGCCGACCATTAGTGCTTTTTGCCATGGTACGACAAAGACGTAGCGGCCATCGTTGGTGGGTAGAAATAGCGCGGTGCTGGTTTCAAAGCATGATAAGGGCAGCATTATATGAGTGCCTTTGGCTGGCTGTACTTTGCTGCTCCAGGTCGGATCTAACTGCCGCAGTAGGATGTCTGACCAAACTCCGGTAGCGTTGATGCAAGAGCGGCTGCGTACAACTAATTCTTGGCCATTGAAGCGGTCGCGGCAAACTATTGCGTCTGTTCTGCCGTCTTTTATCTTGAAATCTACGGCTTCAAGGTAGTTAACAGCAATTGCTCCAAATTAGCAGGCCGACTTAATCACTTCCATTACTACTCTGCTGTCGTCGGTGATGCAGTCATGAAAGCGCAAACCACCCGATACTAAGGATGCATTTAAAGATGGAGCGGCGCCCAAGGTCTCTTTGCGATTGAGGCGTTGATGGGTGCGCACCCCTCGGGCATTAATGGAAAGCAGGTCATAGAGAGTTAAACCAACATCAGCTTTAAGGCCGAAAAATTTCTTGCCTTTGGTGATCGGTAGCATGAAGGAAAAGTCTCTCACCATATGTGGTGCAAGGGTTTCGAGCAGCCCGCGTTCTTGACAGAGTTCACGGGTCAAACGAAACTGAAGTTGTTCTAGGTATCGTAAGCCCCCGTGGATAAGTTTCGTCGTACGGCTTGAGGTGCCTGAGGCAAAGTCATCTTTTTCGAGTAGTAATACTGATAAACCACGAGAGGCAGCATCTTGAGCAACTCCTGCCCCAACGATACCGCCTCCGATGATTACCAGGTCAAATTCTCTTTCAGCTGCAATTGCGAGTACTTGACTTCTGCTCTTCATAGTTCCTTTTTAGATTCTCATTGGTCTACTTGAGTTTGTCTCTGAAGAGACCGACCCCTAGGCCTAGTGCTGCTCCAAGGGCTGCACCTTTCATTGTAGTTTTGGCACCACCGCGGCCCTTTGTTGCTGCCATTGTAATACCTGTGGCTGCTGCTGTACCTGTTGCCATATCTCTCATGATCGGATGTTTAGCCAGCGTCTTGTTGCCGTTTATGACACCGACTGTAGCACCGGTGCCAGCCCCTATGGCCGCGCCCCTGACCATGCCCTTGCCTGCCACTAAGCCTGTGACGGCACCAGCCGCTGTGCCTACGCCAGCACCTATGGTGGCTTTGCGTACAGTGTCATGTTTTTGGAAAAACTGTTTCGTTTTGCTTGGTTGTGCCTTTGTTACTGATGCCGAATAAGTCTGAGCTTGAGCTGGCATGTTACCGAACACAAGTGCTTGGCTGGTGATTAGGCCTAGAATGGCCAATGTAGCGTTACGAATCTGCAGTTTCATCGTGAGCTCCTAACTTCTAGTGATAGAGAATTTCTTCCGTTCAGATGTTTCTAATAAAATTTCTAATAAAATTTCAAATAAAAGGAATACATGCTTGAGTGGTGCTTCGAGCTTAATGCTCAGTAACAAGAAGACTACCATTAAATTTATTTTTTTCGATAGGCACTCCTCTGAGAGCATCTAACTTTTGACAATTTTTTTGAAGTTCGAGTATTCGTTGTATATCCTTATTGCGCCTAGTGTCTATCTGTTTTGAAGGCAAATACGGTTTCGCAAAAGTGATCATAGGTAGTAGATGGAATTGACGAAGACGACGGCAAAACTGCTGATGTTCCCAATTAGCTCAATTTCACTATCACTCGGCAACCTTATTTTTTGCCCATGTGAGACGGAAAGCTGCTTATTTCACAGGCAAAAATTGTGTAAATTGACTATCCTACAACTCGACGTCTACAGATGACTTTGAGCTGTTGCTTGTTTTGGGTCTGTTTGAGACTTCAGTAAGTCTGGTTTTATGTAGGAAATTTGAGAACAATTTGCCAATGAAAAAAGTAATTGCAGTTGCATGTACCGTGCTTGTAGCCGGCATCGAGTGTGGTGCCCCTCTGTCAGCCCTAGCGCAGGATCGCAGCGTCACCGGTGGCTCGACGACTCAGGTGAGACAAAACTCCAGCAGTCCCGCTGTGGTAAATCCAAACCCTAATTCGCAATTGGGCAATTTCTTTCCCGATAAGTCTAAGGGTGGTGAGACCATCATTAAAGAGCTGGAGAAAATCTCCGAGATGGCTCAGACTCCACAGTCGATGGAGAAAATCCAAGATCTAGAAAAGCGCGGAGAGAAGTTCTTCGAGCAGCATTTGATTAACCAAGCTTTGATTGCTTGGCAAGAGATGTACGGCATGAGCTTAGAGATGAAGTATGCCGAGGGCCAAGGTAAGGCCCTGACAAACATGTGTCGTTGTTACGTTGAGCAAGGCTCGTGGATCAAGGCTAAATACTTAGGTGAGAACGCTGTTGAAGTTCTAGCTAGTGTGCAAGATCAACAGTCGTTGGCAAGAGCTAGAGTTGCTCTTGCCCAAGCCTATTTTGGATTAGACAATCCGGTGTGGGCCACACAGCAGTTAGATGCGGCCTTAAAGGTCTTGACTGCATCTGGGCTTAACAATCCTGCTGAAGCTGCCCGAGTGATGTACCTTTGCGCCAACCTCTGTTTACAGTTTGGCAAACCCAAAGAGGCTATGAGGTTCTTCCAGGAGGGCGCAACTTACAGCGCCCAAGCTGGTGATTTATCTAAGTCCGTCGAGGTTAGAGTGGCAACAGTCACCAGCATGATTGAAATGGGCTGGTTTACTGCCGCGCAAGAAGAAGCAAATAAGCTCTTGTCATTGGCGCGTTCAAATCCTAAATATGGAGTTGTCTACTTACTGCCTGCCCTGCAGGCCTTGGCCAATGCGCAGTATGCCGCTGATGAATTTTCGAGTGCTCGTAAAACTTATGAACAGGCTTACGCACTTTATCCTAAGCTAGATTCTAGAGCCATTTCTGATGTGGTCCGGGCCAATATGGACCAAGGCTACGCATACTGCCTAGCCTCAACAGGCGATCTTGATCAGGCCCGGCAATATTTACTTAAGGCCTTGCCTGTGTTCAAAGCTAAATCTGATGCATATAACCAAGCTCAAGCCACCAATGCTCTTGGTGTCTTTGAAACACTTGACGGTCAACCAGCAAAAGGGATCGCCTATTTCATGCAGGCAATTGATTTTCAGCCTGTTATTCAGCCTAAGGCACCGAAATTGCATGCCATTATTTTGCAGAATATGGCTGGTGCTGAATATAGAAATGGAGCTTATCGTGACGCTAAAACTCACTTAGAAGCCGCTTTGAACATACTGACCAATACTAAAGAACAGCAGTTGAAAGGCCGACTTTATCAATGTTTAGCCGAGACTGCGTTCAAGGCGTCTGATTTGACCTCGGCCGAAAACTACGTCACTAAGGCAGTTGGTACCTCCGAGCGCATTAATGATGACGGTTGTTTGTGGCGGTCTTATCTGCTTAGAGCTAGGTTGCAACTGACAAGGCAAGAAATAGACTTGGCTAAAGAGTCTCTCAAGAGCGCAGTTTCTTATTTCCGTTCACCCCAGGCAGGTGATTTCTCATCTGCCGACAGTCTTGGTTTTCCCACAAGTCGTGAAGATATGGCGGCCTCGCTAGTTCAACTAATGGCTAATCAAGGATTAAGAGAACTTTATTAGCGAATGGCTGCGGCGTGGTGGTCAGGTCAAACCAGAAGATCGCGATGTCTATATAGAACTAACTACTCAACGGGCTCGCATTCACGCAGCTGAAGTATCTGCTACTCCAGATAAGTTGGTGAAGGAATGGCAGAGTTGGTTGGAACGGTTTCGTTCCATCGTCACTTCTAATCGATCGCTGGCTCGCTTAATTGCTCCAGTGCCAAATTCTCCCGCCGACATCATCGCTGCAGTGCAGAAGACTAAGGCTACAGTGGTTGAATATTTGGTAGGCCCAGAGTCGACCATGGTATTTACGATTGATCCACTGGGTCGTATTTCGTCGACCAACTTACCTGTAAACAGGACTAAGTTAAAAAACCAAGTGACGACATTGCTCGAATCTAGTGCTAAAGGTGGTGCTGAAGAGGACGGAAGTCAGGGGGAGAAGTTAACTCTTCGTGCTCTATACAATCAGCTGTTGCCTGCTTCGGTTAGACAGTTCTTGCCGCCGACAGCAGAACAGATGGTGGTATTTATACCAGACGGACCGCTTTACAATTTGCCATTTGCTGCCCTTATTGATGAGAAGGGCAAGTTCTTCGTGGAAAGTCACTTGCTTTCAATGGCCTCTTCTATGTCTGTGATAATGGATTGCCCACCTGAATATACTGCTGATTTGAGCATGTTGGTGGCCTCCACCAGCTCTACCAGTGGTGGCTCTGAGCAGGCCGAGACTGCACAGATTACGTCAGCTGTTGGCGCTGAGCGGGTGACAACATTAACTGGCAAGGACGCCAGTTTGACAAATCTTGAAGAGCAGTCGAAAGGTAAGTCAGTGGTGCATTTCTCTGCTAAATTGCCATTGATTGAGAATAATCCTCTTAGATCAGTGTTGCCGATTTTCGGTGATAAAGATGATCAAGGAAGGAAAGTAACTGTTGATCGCCTATGTGGCACACCAATGGCTGTTGACCTTATTGTCTGGAGCGCGAGCTCTGTTAACGCCAAAGATGTGCGTGGTAATGCTGTCAAGATTTTCAGCAGGGGATTGAACTATGCTGGCGCTCGAAATGTACTGATGAGTTTGTGGTGGCAGCCAGATTCTCAGCGTATTGACGAGCTTGTTAGTGTCTTCAATAGTAAGCAAGCTGGTCTCAATCCAGCACAAGGTCTACGAAAGGCTCAACTAGCAGCAATTTCGAGAGATCCATCGCTGAAGAGTTGGGCAGGCTTCCAGCTACTTGGCCCTGGCTATTAGGTGTCGGTCCAACAAAGGCTTTATTTGAGCCTTTGTTGGATTCGAATGTGTAGCTTGAAAGTCACAAGCAGTTATATGTGGCAGATTAAGAATTGAAGTCAAGCATGTATATATTCGCCTATTAATTGTATAAATTTCTAACTTGGCATCATCTGTCGTTCTATATTGTCGTTTGAAACTGAAGCAGGCTCGTAAATGATTTCTCAAAGCAAAAGCAACCGGTATCCTGAAAACCTAAACTTGACTACTTCTCCGCGCCGGTTACGTGTAGTTCCTCGGGCACTTTCACTGCTTCTGAGCGTAGAGTTGGTCTGTTCAACTTTTGCCTTCTCTGCATTAGCCGGATGGCAGCCTGTCAGGGCCGCTGAAGCAGAGGTCACTGAGAAAAGTGGGCAGAGCGAAAGCGTTTCTCCTTCATGGAATGACAGTAAGTCTGATTCTATGTTCATCATCGAGTCCGATGCCGTAAAGAAAGTACAACCTCAAGTCGAGCCCAAGGCTGAAGTCAAGGTTGATGAGAAAGCTCAATCTGCACCAGAGCTTAAGCCAGAACTTAAACCAGAGGTAAAGGTTGAGGCGCAGCCTGAAGCAAAGTCCGAGCTTAAGTCTGAAGTTAAGGCCGAAGACAAAGCCGAAGACAAAGCCGAAGCGAGTAAACCAGATGCTAACGGCAAAGCTATAGCCGAGGTTGCCCCGCTTGCCCCTGCTGCAGCTGTCACTCCTGGCAGTGCAGTGATTACAACCGCTCCTAAAGATTCTGCTGCTACTGCTACTACTTCTACTACTACTACTTCTTCTTCTTCTTCTCCTTCTAGTACCGTTCCGGCGTCTAGTGAAGAAGTTATTGTGGTTGACTCTGATGGCGCGCCCGAAGGAACTGGAGTGTCTGCTGTCAGCACTCCTACTAGTTCAGCCGCAGTTATTTCTAGCCCAGGGCTTCAAGCCATCTCAGGGGGAGAATCGGCACATGGCCTAGAGGCTGGTAGTGTACTTTCACCGAATGGCAAGAATTTGTTGGGAGACACTGGAGCCGAGACACCGAAAGTTGGTGGCGGTAGCGGTGCTCTTTCGACTGTTGATTCGCTTTCAGCCGATATGCTTGTCGAGCTTGGTGCCAGTGTTGTTGAAACAGGGGTGAATGCTCCTGAGCAGATTATCGCCAATGGCGATGGTCCAATCGTGATTGATAGTGATGAAGTTTCTGAAACCGAAGAGACTATTCAGTACGAGAATCTACCAACGGATGAAGGGAAGACCAGAATTAAAACGGGTGCTAAATTCCCAGTCGTAGTCACTTCGCAAATTTCTTCTAAGAACGCCCACAAAGGCGATGGTCTAGAAGCTCGTTTGAAGTTCGATCTAAAAATTGGCGATCGTCTCATTGCTAAAAAGGGCTCTGCAGTTCAAGGTCATATCAACTATGCATTACCGGCTCGCAGTGTCATGCACTCGTTGGTTAGCGCTAACCGTTGGTACCGCAATTCAGGCTGCTTAGGGGTTGAGTTCGATGAAATTGTCACCGAGAAAGGTGAGCATCTACCCCTAGTTGCTACTCCAGCCAAAGCTGCTCTTTTTATCAAGAACAAAGCTGAGGGGCGAGTTCTTGGAGTTAACCACTTGGGTCAAGTCGCTGGTCCGTGGGAGCAGCAGCTCAAGTATAAAGCAGTTCGTATTGGTCTAAATGCTGCTATGGCTCCGGTTGGCGTGTTTAGCTTCGGCGCTATGCCGGTAGCGTTAGGTCTGATGGGGGCCGCTAATCCATCGTTCGCTTTCATGAAACCAGTGGGTACAAACGTGCGCCACCGTCGCATCAAAGGATTTGCCTGGGGCTTCCTCTCTGGTGTACCTGGTAGCTGGTTGATTGAAGATACTGTGGTTAAGGGCAATGAGGCGATAATCAAACCTGGTGATGAGTTTTTAGTCGAGTTCAAGCAAGAGTTCACCGGCGAGCCTGCTAGCGAAGCGCAAATGCTACCTAATGCCAATGCTAAAGTGCATGGGGACGTCAGAACCTCGAAAAAGAAAACTAAGCAAGCTGACTCCAAATAAACGGGACAAAAGTAAGCGAGGCCAGCGGAATACAAAAGAAGAGAGAAGGAGCTTGTCTCCTTCTCTCTTCTTTTGTATGTTTTACTGGCGCCTACTTTTTCATTAGTAGGGGGCTTGTTGAGCACCGGCTCCGGCAACTGTAACAGGAGCATCAAGTTGCAATTGCATGGCTGTGCCGGCGGGAATCAAGACGTCTTTGCCTTTTCTTAGAAGCACACTTTGGGCGACGCCAACTGTGCCACCGATAGCAGTACCAGACCATGCTCCTTTGCCGACACCACGTCCACCGCCAGCAATGGCTCCGACTGCTGTACCGAGGGCCGCGCCCGTGCCAGCTCCGATACCACCGCGAATGGCTGCTTGACCAAGTTTTGTTTTCCAGGTTTCGCCTTTGAGAGTGGTTTCGTCTGTGCCGCTGCCTGTGTATTTGCCAATACCACCAATTAAGTGAGCTGAAATTGGAGTTTCTGTGCCATCGGGTGTTCTTAGGCGGTTGAATTTGATATCGAGGCTACCAGCGCGACCTAGGTAGGTTCCGCCTTTAGCATCGGTGATGGTGCCAATGATTGTGGAACCAGCTGGAATGGTTGAATCGCCTAGCATAACTGTCTGGCTCACAGAAGCTTGAATCAAGTCACCAGCCTTAGCTACTTGAGTGGCAATACCACTGCTAAGCGAGATAGGAATGACTAAGCCAGCAGGTGCGTAAGTGATTCTTCCTTGTCTATATCCGCCTTGAGGCTGACCGTAAGGTGCTTGCTGTTGGTATGAAGGCTGGGGCTGTTGGTATGGCGTTTGGGCTTGATATGTGTTTTGTGCTTGGCCATAGCCTTGCTGAGGCTGCTGCATAGGATTGTACGCAGGTTGTTGTTGTTGTTGTTGAATAGGGGTATTGATAGTCGAGGGTGCAGAGGCGAAATAGTCGCCAGACAGTTGGCCTACATAACTTTGAATGCTGGCTTGATCTCTTAGTGATTCGCGTAGAGAGTCTGCCCATTTCTTAGCCAAGAGAGCTGGGCTGCTGCCTGCTGTTTTGGCACTGGCACTATCTACGGTGACAACTTGATAGCCGCCTAAAGTGATCACTGGAACGCCTTTGACATAAGTGATATTTACTGACGATGGGCCTCTGTCTTTAGCTGCAACGAGGGCATTGTCTAAATTTTGTTGGACCACTGCGGCTCTCTTATCTGCAGTCATTCCGCCTACCGCAGGTACTGCGAAAATTGCTTGACCAGCAACGTGGACATCATTGTCTGCTGCCATTGCAGCAAGCGGAGTTAGCGCTATCGATTGACTGAGCAGAAGTGCACCCGCCAAAATCGACCGTTTGATGGAATAAGATTTGGATGTCATCTTTTTGTACCTTAGATTTGTACAGCCTCTGCCGGACTGAATTAGTATAATAATGAGATTTAGTTCAATCTCTCAGATGGTCGGTTTTCTTTCCCAAATTTCTTTAGCAAGTACGCTCAAGTCACAGACCATGTTGTTTAAGACTACTGAATTTTAGCAATGTTCCCCGCCGAGTTTCTGAGACCAACTTTAGCCCCTCTTTGCAAGTTTCTTGAATGGCGTATTTCTGGTAATCACAGCAAAACCAGCGTGTCATTCGAATTGGCTTCATAATATAAAGATGTGCATTCGATATCTAATTAGAGTTCCTTATAATGAACCTGGCCACTAGTTTTGCACGCCATGCTTTGGCACCAAGGAAAGCTCTGATTACAGGCGCTGGTCGCGGTATTGGGCGGGCCGTTGCCATTGCATTGGCTCAGGCTGGTTGCACCGTAGCCCTGCTGGGCCGGCAAGAGGCGCGGCTAATTGCTGTGAGCAAAGAAATTAAGGATCTCGTTGGGGTCGAGTCCCCATATTTTATTGCCGATGTCAGCCGGGCTAAAGAACTTGAAACGGCCTTAGGCCTAGTTCAGACGACCTTTGGGAATGTCGATATTCTCATTAATAATGCCGGTATTTATCGCACCGAAGCGGTTGCTCACCACGATATTGCTTCTTGGCTAGAAGTACTTGAGACTAATTTGACTAGCGCTGTTGTCAGCTCAAAAGCTTGTCTGCCAGCCATGATCGCTCAGAACTGGGGACGCATTGTTAATGTTTCATCGATATCGGGAAAGCATGCTGAGGCCTACGGTGCTGCATACTCTGCTTCCAAGTTTGCCTTAATCGGTTTAACTCAAGCTACTGCCTTAGAGCAGGCTCGCAATGGCGTCACTGTCAACGCGGTTTGTCCTGGCTGGGTCGCTACAGACATGGCTTATGAGCAAATAAACGATCCGCTTTGGTGCGAGTTAAATCAAATAGACAGTGACCAGTCGTTGGAAATCACAAGGCTTTCTGTGCCGCAAATGCGACTGGTTGAACCCTCAGAAGTAGCCAGTCTAGTGGTTTACCTTTGCACTAATGAGGCAGGCGCTATAACAGGGCAGGCAATCAATATATGCGGAGGTTTGTCAATTCAGTAATGCATACCATTCATCTAGAGCAGGCTCTTCGAACAAACCAATGGGACATAA
Organism: bacterium Ga0077546; assembly: GCA_001464165.1. The sequence goes on along the minus strand of LNEX01000485.1, from coordinate 40,480 downwards.
ATGACCATGATGGTCTTACTCTCATTCAGTCACCTTTGTTGGCTCAATATAAAGGACGGCTCACCCATGCTTTTACCACCAGAGTCGGCCCTGGTGACGCTAGGGGGCCGTATGATTTTTTCAATCTTGGTCGCAATGTGCCTGATGAAGCAGTGAAGCGCACTGCTTTAGCTAATCGCGAGCGCTTGTGTGCAGTGCTCGGCGCCGATCATGCCTATCTAAAGGTGCCGGGGCAGGTGCACTCGGGCACAGTGGTGCCCATTTTAGAGGCTACAGCCAAGCCTGATATGGCCAATGTTGATGGTGTTTCTACAAACCTTGCTGCAGTGCCATTGTTGCTGCACTTCGCCGATTGTGTCCCGGTAATCATTTACGAGAAGAAGAAAGAGTTGTTGTCAATCGTTCACGCTGGTTGGCGTGGCACTGCTCAGGCAATTGCAGCTAATGCTGTCAAGCTAATGATTGAAGAGTGGGGGGGTGATGTTTCGCAGATGGTTGCGGCTGTTGGCCCTGCTATTGGTACCTGCTGCTATCCTACCGGAGAAGATGTAGTTGAGCAGTTGATGTTGACATTGTCTTTGCCTCTTGATGGCAGTTTAGTGCAGGCTCAGGTGGCTCATGGCTTGGTAAAACGTGAAAGTATTCAAAGGCGACAAGAACTACAAGAAGCAATAGAAAAACAAAATGCTCCTGCCCTCATTCAGCCTCGGCCTGACCTAAAAGCTTTCAATGCAATGCAGCTTTTGTTGGCTGGAGTGCCAGAAGTTGATGTCTGTTCATTTTGTACAGCTTGTCGACCCGACCTATTTTATTCGCATCGGCAGTCGGGAGGAAAGACTGGACGTCAGGGGGCAATAGCCATGTTGCATTCTTCGACTGGGTGACGACTGGGTGACGACTGGGTGACTACAATGAATAGAGCGAAAATTTGTGATTTTGAGGTAGTTATGCGCACAATATCTTTATTGGAACTAAGGGGATAAATGGATGCGGGCTAGAGCGAGTATCGCTTTGAGCATGACCGTTTTGCTTTCGACGGCCTCGCTTGGAAGCGCTGCAACAATTGCTGCTGCTCCAGCCCTAGCAAGCGAGGCTGAGGGCCCTTTAGCACCGATCCAACTGCTTGCATCCTCGGATGCAATGTTGCCACCGCCATCCCCTGTACCTAAAGCAGCTCCGCCGCCATCCCCTGTACCTAAAGCAGCTCCGCTGCTCCCTTCTCTTGCTCCGCCTGCAGTCAACTTGCCGCCGTCACCGCCTGCGAAAGCGGGGTCTAGCCCCACTCGTGTCGCTAGGCCCGGTCTAGCTCCACTGCTACCTAGTTCATCTTCGCCACCTTTAGTGCCCACTTCTCTTACGCGAGTGGCTCGACCGGGAGCACTTTTGCCGGCACCGGTTCCCGGACATGTACCAGAACAGTTTCAGGTGCCAAGTTCTGGCTCAGCTCCCACTTTAATTTCGCCCCAAGTCCCCACATTCGGTCCATCAATAGGACCGGGAGGCTCAGCCCCACCACAAGCCTCTGGACAACCGCCTGGCTACAATGCTCTCGGAAACGCTCCAATCAAAGACTCTTCCCCCGCCATAGGACATCTTGAGCAGGTAACTTTAGGTTCATCTAGCCCGGCCGACAATATCGACCATCGCCTAGCTTCGCTAGAGAATGCAATTTTCAAGAAAACATTTGAATATGATTCGCTTTTTGATCGTACTGAGCGCTTGAAGAAAACGGTGTTAGGCACTCAAGAAGTCGACCCAAATTCGGCTGCCGGCAGAGAAGCCGCCGCAGCTGGCAGATCTGCCGGTCAGCACTCTGGTGCTGTGGGTGGTGCTGCCGGTGGTGCTTCTATCGGTACTGATTGGATCGACAATCCACAGCCAGCGCTTGAGTCATTAACTGAAGTGCACTATTTAGATGAACAAGCGGCCTTGCCTGAAAATATGACCGCTGCTAGTGCGCCAGAATTGGGTCAATATGCCGTTTCTCTTCTCAATCGCGAGCGGCAAGCATATGGCGTTGCCGCAGTTACTCCTGATAATGTTGCTGAACAAATGGCTGGTGAGCTAGCTAGTGATCTGGCGAAGCGAAACGTTTTGTCGCATTTCAATTCTGCTGGTGACGGTCCTGATCGCAGACTAACTCTCCTTGAAGGCGCCGATGCTTTGAATGAGGGAATTGCTTCAGTCAAAACTTCTGAGGTTGGCTCTAAGCGGATGTGCAAGGCTGCCGTAGCAAGAATTTTAAAGACTATGCTTGGTCGGCAAGATGATCGGGATGCTTTGCTCAATCCTGATGCTACTCATATTGGTTTTGCTCTAGCGCTGACAGCCGATCGTGAGCGAGTGGTGGCAGCTGTAGAGGTATTGACTCGTCATGCCATCATGATACCAGTGGCCAGTGAAGTTAAGGTTGGCGACAAAATAGAAGTGCGTGGAGTGCTGCAGAGCCCCTATCTTTTCGACAAAGTCACTGTGGCTTGGGAGTCGTACAACCCTGAGGCCACGGCATCAGCTCCTGATGAATCAGAAGAGGCACTGCCTTACTTTCCGCCGCTAGATTACATTGCTTACTCGAGTCGTTCGGAAGGCAATCATGACAAAGCGATGCTTCTGCTCAAAACGGGGTTAATAGTTGGTGCTGTTGGTGCCGGATTGTTCTTTCCACCAGCTGCCATGGCTGTGCCTCTGATTGCTCTTTCTGGCGGTCCTTCTGAAATCAAACCGGTATCAGATATACCAGTGAAGGGTGGCATAAAAGTAGATGGTGGCTCATTTGCTGGTCACATCCCACTATCTAATAATAATAAGCCTGGCTTGTATTACGTTACAGTCTGGGCTGTTCAGGCTAAAGGACAGAAGTCGGTTCCAGTAAGCCGGCGAGTCCTTCTAGCCAAGGCTGCCTCTCCCGAAGAGCAAGATGCAGCCGAGCAGGCAGAAGAGAAGCTGAAGGAAGAACGCAAAGTTGCTGAGCGGAAAGAAAAGGAAGAGCGCAAGCAAAAACAGGCTAACGAAAAACAAAAGCAAGTTGCTGAAAAGCAAAGACAGGCTGTCGAGAAGCAAGAAAAGCGCCGAGACAAGGACAACAAGTCACGCGACCTAACTGTGGAGGGTGAAGTTGAGCCCGCGCAAAATAGCAAGGCCGAAGATAACAAAGTGCCAGATAACAAAGTGGTAGATAACAATAATGATCAGCTAAACGATCACTCAAAAGGCAGCGTCAATGACAAAGACTAGTTTCACTACTGCTATTCGCCCAAAGAACTTTTGGTTACTCTCCCTCGCTCTTTCACTCTCGGTCGTCTCGTCTTTTACTGCCAATCTCAAAGCTGACGCTAGTGACCTGCCTGAGCCGAGTCCGGTGCCTCCTGCTCGTCCTTCTTCTTCTTATTCTCAGCCGCTTACAAGTTCGACAGCCTCAACTACGCTGCAAACTGGTACAGGATCAACCACACTGCAAACTGGCACTGGCTCAACTCTTATTCAGGCTGGTACTGGTTCTTCGACGCTTCAAGTGGGTGTGCAGCGAGAGGCAGGACCAGTCAATATTTTGTTTATCGTTGATGGCTCGCGCTCGATGCTTGAAGAAATTGAGCGTGGTGGCCGGCAAAAAATGGATGCAGCCAAAGATGTGCTGCAACAGGCCTTGTCGCGCATTCCCAACGATGTCAATATTGGGCTGCGGGTATTTGGTCAAGGGGCTTTGACGAGTCAGCATTCTATGTTTGGTGGCGGATTCGGTGGCCTAAATATGTTTAGTGAATGTCAGAATAGTGCCCTTTGGGTTCCGATTGGTCGTAGTAACAGAAGGTCATTTATAGAGAAGGTACGCCAGATAAAACCTTATGGAATGACACCCCTGGCTTATGCCATTGAGCAGGCTGCACACTATGATTTTCGTGGAGTAGAAGGTACCAAGGTAATTATTTTGATTACCGATGGTGCCGATACTTGTGACCGCAATCCGTGTGAAGTAATCGCCCGTTTGCCCCTTCATGGTATTCGCTTGAAAGTTGATGTGGTTGGACTCGCCCTTGCCCGTGAGCCTGAAGCTCGGCGCCAACTTGACTGCATTGCCAAACAATCAAATGGCAAATATTACGATGCTAAAAGTTCTGCCGAACTGATCAACAGTATTTCGGCTAGTGTCAGTAAGGCCATTGAAGGAAGAGTTATTATCAAGCCAGGCAGCGGGTCCGTTGAACCTGGCAGCGGGGCCTCTATAAATACTGAGACACCTATTGAAATGGTGCCAATTGAGCCCATGAAATCATTAGATAAGTAGAGCTTTTATAAATAGACTTTGGATAAGTGATAAGGAAATCGACTTTTCCCCAAAAGGGAAGATTTTTTCTAAAAAATCTTCCCTTTTGGGGAAAAGAGTTAGGAGCTTACTGTGTTTGAAGCTGATGAAAAAAGTCCGATTTTTCAATAAAATCGGACTTTTTTGATTGTAAAAATAGACTTGGTTCTGTTCTAGCGCAGACTAATTGCGGTTTTCCTGTTGAGCTTTTCGATTTCAGGGCTATGGGTTACAGACATACGCATTTTTACTTCTTCAGCCATTTTGTCTGAAACCGGTGCGTAGTAGTTTATTAGCATTAGCGGATAGATACCGAGTGCAAGAATCGAGAAGGATAGCGAGTAGGCTACGATTTTTTCTGTGTTGGTGGCATCGGTCAAGTGACCTTTCCACTTAGGCAATTCTTCTCCGTAAAACACCTTTTTCAAAAGCCAAAGCATGTAGGCCGCAGTAAGAATTACACCAAGAGCAGCAAAATAAATCCAGCCCTGCACCATGTGACCATTGGTTAGTGACTGAGCCATGGGTGAAGTGAAGCTGCCATAGAACACTGCTGCTTCAGCTACGAAGCCGGACAATCCAGGCAGACCAAGGTTAGCCATGGTGCCAAGCATCCAGAAGTAGAACAGGGTTGGCATCTGTTTGGCTAGACCGCCACCAATTTCAGGCAACTGCCTCGTGTGGGTACGTTCATATACAGCTCCAACTAAGAAGAACAGCAAGGCTGAAATTACACCGTGAGAGACCATTTGGAAAATTGCACCACTGAGAGCGGCCGATGAAAGCGAGGCTACACCTAGTAAGACAAAGCCCATGTGGCTAACCGATGACAAAGCAATGATGCGCTTCATATCTTGATGAACCAAGCAGGCCATGGCTGCCCAGACTATATTAAAGGAACCAAGGGCCATAATTTGTGGGCCGTAGTCAATAAAGAATGCTGGGAAGAAGCCGAGGCAGATTCTCACTAAACCATAGGAACCCATTTTTAATAGCAAGCCAGCCAAAAGCATTGAAATCGGTGTTGGCGCTTCAACGTGAGCATCTGGCAACCATGTGTGCACAGGGAAAGATGGTAGCTTGATGATAAAGGCCAAGAAGAAACCAAGGCAGGCCAATATTTGAATGTCTCTTGGCAGGCCGGGGCACATTGATGACAATACTGTCATGTCGAAGGTGGCACTAGTTCCCATTTGCGTATACATGTAGACCAGACCGGCCAACATCAAGACGCCACCAAAGAAGGTGTATATAAGGAATTTGAGAGCAGCGTATGCACGTTTTGGACCGCCCCATATGGCAATCAAGAAATACATTGGCACTAACTCTAGTTCGTACATAACGAAGAACTGCAGCAAGTCAAGAGACATGAACACTCCGAGTACGGAGAATGTCAGGAGCATGAGCATTGCGTAGTAAAGGCGGGGACGGTTATCGCCAATAGACGTTGAGGCTAGTATTGCCATCAATGTGACAAAGCCTGTCAGCACTACCAGTGACAGCGACATGCCGTCGACGGCAACAAAGTACTGCACAGGGAAGGGCTGCTGGAACCAAAGCACTTGCTCTTTGAGCTGGAACTCAGCCGCTCTGCTTAAGTCAAATTGCGAAAGGATGAAGGCGGATAGCCCAAACATACCAGCGCCGAAGCTGATAGCCAGTTTGCGAGCTAGATTCTCTGGGCTACAAGAAATAGCTAGAGTAGCGAGCAGAGGAAGTAGTAAGAGGATTGTAAGCAGGTGTTGTGGTTCGGGACTCACAGCGGTCTCCTGAAAATTAATGACACTAAGAGAGCGCCATCAGTATAAAGGGCTGACTAGTAAGCTACTAGCTTTATTAAAGAGAAAAATCTTTTCACTCTAAACGGTGCTTTATCTATGGTCACTCTTGGCGCTTCATCAATGTATAGTTTTAGAGTCCGAATTAGTAAACGCTGAAGCTCTAGTCAAGAGCTGGAGATATTCTAGGAGATTAACCTTGTTACCGCTGAACGCTGACCAGTTGAGATGGTTTGTTGAACACGCTGGCCTGATTGTTGCAGCACCGTTCTTGGCGGGCTTCCTGATTATCATGGGGTTGAGAGCTTCGAAAACTCTTTCCATGATGGCATCCATTGGAGCCGTGGCTTATGGACTGGTGCACTCACTGATTATTTTCCAAGCCTTAGTCACTCACGCGTATCCTGAACCTTACTTCCAACAAAACATTCCCTGGTTTGTTTCCAGTAGCTTCAATTTGTCGGTTGGAGTATTGGTTGATAACATCGCCGCCTTGATGCTGATAGTAGTTACTGCTGTTAGTTTGCTAGTGCAAATATATACTCATGGATATATGCGCGAAGATCCTGGTTACTCAAGGTTCTATTCGTACTTATCTTTATTTACCGGCTCGATGCTCGGCCTTGTTGTTTCGACCAACCTCTTCCAGATGTATGGATTCTGGGAACTAGTTGGAGTTTGCTCTTATTTCTTGATTGGATTCTGGTGGCATAAAGAATCGGCTGCCAAGGCCTGTATGAAAGCCTTTGTTGTTAACCGTATCGGTGATTTCGGTTTCTTAATCGGCACTATAACTTTCTTCCTTTATACAAAAGATTTTTGGAGCTCAAGCAACGTACTCGGCTTTGTCGGTCCTGCTGGCACTGACTTAGCTGGAGTAATTCACAAAGCGGCGGCTGCTGGAGCCCTCAATGACTCCACTCTATTCTTCATTGCTTGTTTGATTTTCATGGGGCCGATGGCTAAATCGGCTCAGTTCCCACTGCATGTCTGGCTGCCTGATGCTATGGAAGGACCTACACCAATTTCTGCTCTGATCCACGCTGCCACCATGGTTGCCGCTGGTGTTTACTTGGTTGGTCGTGCCTATCCTATTTGGCTCAATTGCGATGGTTCATCTGGAGCTGCTTTGACTGTAGTGGCCACCGTCGGTGCTATCACTGCTTTCATGGCCGCCACTATCGCTATGAGCCAGTATGATATCAAGCGGGTTTTGGCTTGGTCGACTTGTTCGCAGCTTGGCTACATGTTTGTTGGTCTTGGTGTCGGCGCCTTTACTGGCGGTATTTTCCACCTCTTCAACCATGCCTTCTTCAAGGCTATGCTTTTCTTGTGCAGTGGTGCTGTAATTCACGGCTTGCATGGCCAGCAAGACATTCGTGAAATGGGCGGGTTGAAGAAATCTATGCCCATTACTCACGCCTGTTTCTTGATTGGCACCCTTGCCATATCTGGCTTCCCGCTATTCAGTGGTTTCTTCTCTAAAGATGAAATCATTGGAGCGGCTATGGTCAGCCATCCAGTGATTGGCTGGTTGATGATGTTGACAGCTGGAATGACTGCTTTCTATATGTTCAGACTTTACTTCATGACATTCACTGGCGCGTATCGCGGTAGTGCACATCCCCACGAATCACCAGCGGCAATGACCTGGCCGCTTTTGGTTCTGGCGGTTCCTTCAATGTTGAGCGGTTATCTTGGTTTCAATATTGCCAACTTGCCAGCGGCATTCTCTGGTGCATCACCAGAGCATGGTTTGCCTAACCACTTTGCTGCCTTCGTATACGGCCCTCATGGCCCTCATTTCGAAGGTGCCAATTTGATGATGATGGGTATATCCTTGGCTGTTGGTGTATTTGGCTTTGCCGTGGCTTACTCAATGTATGTCACTAGAACCCTGCACTTCAACAAAACCTTTGCCGAAGCGAAGGAGGGCATGGCCCAACTTATCTACAACATGTCATTCAACAAATGGTATATGGATGACATTTACTTCGGTATCGTGGACCGTGTCTTGTTGCCTGGGTTTAATAGAGTTTGGACCTTGATCGACAAGACCGTAATCGAAGGTATCGTTAATGGTGCTGGCTTGGTCACCATGAGTGTTGGTGAAGTTCTCAAGTTCCTTCAGAACGGTCGGGGTCAGTACTATGCTCTTGTAATCTTCGCTGCAGTCGCTGGAATTGCCTGGATTTCTTATATATTTCCAGGTCATTAACCCTCACTAAAATCTTTTAATAAGGAAGACCTTATGAGTTCCGATTCGCATTCAGATGATCACGCTCACGATAGCCATGGCCATGCACCTGCTGCTGATGTTATACCTGAGTCTAGTGTGCAAGACTTGGGGTTGAAAGGTCTGACTATCGTAGCTGCGGCTCTGCTCTACTTTATGGCTTTCTCTTGGATGGGTGTGCCACTGCCAGAAGCTGGTCACGAGGCTGGCCCTGAGCACGGTCAGCAACATGACACGTCAGAGCATGGCGCCCCAGAACATGTTGAAGGCCATCACTAAATCTTTCGTTTTTGTTTAGGTTACGATTAGTTTCAACTTTTGTTGCCGAGAATGCGGGTATGAGTCACTTACCAGTTTGCTTGTCAACCTTTCATGCTATCTTATGCCAATTGAGAAGCGCCTACTAGTCAGCTTTTACTAGTGCGCCTCTAATTGGATGTTCAAGAATTCCAATCAAATAAGCCGTTGATTCAACGGTCTGTAGTTCACTCTTTGAGGATATTTGAATGCAGGAAGTTACAGTTGGCATTGCCGGAGCAGCCGGAGACGGCTTAGACAAATCTGGCGATACCTTGGCTAAGTCATGCAGCAGGCTTGGTCTCCACGTATACGCTTATAACTGCTACCAATCGATCATTCGGGGCGGTCATATTTGGCTCCGTGTTCGTATCGGTGAAAATAAAGTTTATTCCCACGGCGATAACCTCAATGTCTTGGTTGCTTTGAACCAAGACTCTATTGAGCGTCACGCCATGGAAGTTGAAGAAGGCGGGGCCGTTCTCTTCAATTCAGATCGTCTTACGTGTGAGCCAAGCCAAGTTAGAGCTGGCGTGCAAATCGTCGGTTTGCCGATGAAGAAAATCACTGAAGAAGTGGTTAAAGAGCACGGCGCTCTTCTGCCTATCATGCAGAACACAGTGGCCATGGGTGCTGCTGCTTACTTTGCTAATGTTGGCTTAGAAGAACCAAGTTCAGTTTTGACAGATACCTTCGCCCATAAGGGTCAGAAAGTAATCGACCTCAACGTTAGCTTGCTTAAAGTTGGTTATGAGTTTGCCAAGGCCAATTTCAAACCAGTAACTAAAGAGTGGAAGTTTACCAACAAGAAACGTTGTTTCTTGACTGGTAACGAAGCCATTGCTATTGGCGCTTATGCCGCTGGTTGCAAATTCTATTCTGCTTATCCAATGACACCAGCTTCGACAATCTTGCACTGGATGGCTAACCATGCCAACGAAACAGGCATTTGCGTCAAGCAGTGCGAAGACGAACTATCTGTAATAAATATGGCAATCGGTGCTGGTATTGCTGGTGCTCGTTCTATGTGTGCAACCGCCGGTGGTGGTTTCGCCCTGATGACCGAAGCAGTTGGCATGGCTGGCATTATGGAAGTGCCGGTGGTTTGCGTTGAAGTGCAACGCGGCGGCCCTTCAACTGGTTTGCCTACCAAGACTGAACAAGCTGACTTGTGGCAAGTCTATGGCGCCTCACAAGGTGAATTTCCACGCTTGATCGTTGCTCCTCGTGACATTGTTGATTGCTTCAACACTACCGTTGACGTATTCAACCTGGCAGACCGCTATCAATTGCCTGTTCTGCTCATGTCTGACTTGCTTCTATCTGAGCACCCTGAAACTGTCGATCCTGAAGTCTTTAACGGCAATCCTGTTATCGACCGCGGCGAAATCGTCAGTGAATGGCCAGAATCAAAAGGCAAGTTCAAGCGCTTCAAATTCACTGAATCAGGCATTTCACCTCGCGCTCTTCCTGGTACAGCAAATACTGCTTTCGTATCAGCTTCAGATGAACAAGACGAAGAAAGCATCCTCATTTCTGACATGTTCACTTCACCAGCTACTCGTCGCAAAATCATGGATAAGCGCGGCCGCAAGATTGAAAATCTCTTGAAAGAACTTCCAGCTCCAGTGCTAGAAGGGCCAGCTGATGCTGATTTGACTCTTGTATGTTGGGGTTCTACCTGGGGCACAGTGAAAGAAGCTGCTGAGCTTCTCACCGCTCAAGGTATCAAAACCAACTTGCTCAATATCAAATACATTGCTCCTTTCCACGCTAAAGAAGTAGAAGCGATTCTCTCTAAAGCTAAGAAGAAGATTTCTGTTGAAGTTAACTACACTAGCCAAATGGCTCGCTTTATCAAAGGCGAAACCGGAATATCTATGGATGCACACATCAATAGATATGACGGCGAACCAATGGAACCACTCTATATCGTCGGACATGTTAAACGCATTCTTGCCGGTGTAGCACTTGATTATGATGTTACTGAAGCAGAAGCTAAAGATATGGCTTATCACTATATCCGCACCCATGCTCAAGAGAAGTTGCGCCCAACAGCTGCAACTCGTGAATCTTCAAACGGACACGGCGAACCTACATGGAATGTTGAATTGTCTGAACGGGCTACAGGCAAACTGGCTGCACGCATGAAAGTGGGTGTTTCAACTGGTGCCACTTATAGCTTCGAGAAGCTGGCAGAAGAGAAATAAATCTTTCTCCTATCTTATTTCTGCAACTGCATTCACATCAATGATTTAAGAGGTTTATAAAAACGAGATGGCAACTGTAATCGAGCTTCCAGTCGAATTATTCAAAGGCCCAGTCGACCCAGACTGGTGTCCAGGATGTGGCGACTTCGCCGTCCTAAAAGGTGTTCAAACTGCAGCAGCAAAACTAGGCATTACCCCAGAAAATCTTCTGGTTGTCTCTGGTATTGGCTGCTCATCTAACTTGCCTGGTTTCCTTCATGCTTATGGTATTCACAGCCTTCACGGCCGTGCTGTTCCTGTCGCAACCGGAGCCCACCTGGCAAATACCGATCTCAAATGTGTTATCACCGGTGGTGATGGCGACGGTTATGGTATTGGTATCGGTCACTTGCTTCACGCAATGCGCCGCAACCTTGATGTTACCTACATCGTCATGGACAACCAGATTTATGGTTTGACCACTGGCCAAACATCACCGACTACAGGGGTGGGTCAAAAAACCAAGTCAACACCTCAGGGCAACCACGAGAATCCCCTCAATCCATTAGCTCTGGCTATTACTGCTGGTGCTACTTTCGTGGCTAGAGCATTCTCCGGCGAACCAAAACACATGGCTGACACAATCGCAGCAGCTATCGAACACAAAGGCTTCTCCCTTGTGGATATCTTCAGCCCATGCGTTACATACAACAAGGTCAATACCTATCCGTTCTTCAAAGAACGGGTCTACAAGCTAGAAGATGAAAATTGGGATCGTTCCGATTTCCATGCGAGTTTGGCTAAGGCCTTCGAGTGGGGAGACAAAATTCCATTGGGCGTTGTTTACGAAACCGATATGCCTACTTATGAAGACAGCGAGCTGGCTTTCAAAAAAGGTGCCTTGGTTAAGCAGTCGCTCAAGACCGATCCTAAAGTTTGGGCCAATATCGTCGAAGAGATGATCTAGACCTAAGTGACTTAGCTCAAGAGTAAAAGTTAGAAAGTGAATCATGGGGTGGGCAATGTGACCCACCCCTTATTCCATTGATTGCATGTAAATCTGCTGAGGATGTCATGGGGATTTTACTTATATGGTGCTTGTCTAATCAGTAGATATATGCGATTCTTTCGGTGGTGAATTTTTTATCAGTTTCACCTATGCGTTGGATATATTGCCACTGGATGACCTTTCCTTTTGATTGATCAAATTTAAAAGGCTTTCAACTGATAAAGAGGTGATGATATCGCCTTGGCAATGATGTAAAGTAGTTTCAGCTAATAAAATGCTTTATGGCAACCAAGTGAGGACTCCTATTTCAAAAGATCAAATCACTACTCTGAAGGCTAAAGTTCAGCGTGTAGAAGAGATCGAGAAAAACAATAGAGCTTCCGTCTGGGACTACATCTGCGACATGTGGACCCAAATTGTTTATAGCTTTAAACCCAAGAGTCATCAGTGCCGTATTTATGGACACACCCTGCCAGCCGGTGGCTGGACTCCTGGTCGCAGACCGCACTGCGGCGATTGTGGTGCTCAAATAAACGATGCTAGTGATTTGCGCAAAGCATTGCCACGCGAATACTAGAAAATCGCTCTAGTTGCGTTTGACGCAGTAATTGAAAATACGGTGAGGCCATTGCTTTTAGCAGTGGCCTTTTACTATTGGTAAATTTCCTTTTGGTAATCATTCTAAGTGCTTAGTTTTCCCCCGCCTAAGTTCACTTTTTTTAGCCTTTAGGCCGATAACGGTCCGCTGGCCTCAGGTGTTTAATATGTACATTCAGGTTTAGATGTCCAGAAGCAATGCTTCTCAAGGAGTGGTCGTGAGTATGTTCTGTTATCAGTGTGAGCAAACTTCCCAGGGAACTGGCTGTACTACTATGGGTATTTGCGGCAAGACCCCAGATACATCCACCTTGCAAGACGTGATTGTCTATATCGTCAAAGGTATAAGTCAGTTTGCCCACCGAGCCCGTCTGCTTGGCCAAACCGATTCTTTTGTCGATGAGGCGTGCCTGGAGGCACTTTTCCTCACTCTAACCAATGTCAATTTCGACGAGAAAGAGCATGTCGACTACATCACCGGGCGGTTATCCCAAGCTTTTGATAAGGCTCGTTCTCTCTATCTGACAGCCTGTACTAAAGCTGGGGTAGAGGCAGAAAAACTGCATGGTCCTGCTCAGTGGGGACAACTAAAAACTGAAGCCGAGCTTTTGCAGTTCGGTTTAGCAATCGCCATCGTTAAGCGTGCGGACTCTACACCTGAAGACATTCTGTCCTTGCAGGAACTTCTTACCTATGGTGTAAAAGGTCTCGCGGCCTACGCGCACCACGCACAATTACTGGGGTTCCGTGACCCATCTGTTTATGCCTTTGTCCATGAATCATTTAGCTACCTGGCTGAGAGCGAGCAGACAGCCGAGCGATTGCTGCAATACTGTCTTGATGCTGGTAAGGTCAACTATCTAGTGATGGAGCTGCTCGACAAGGCTCATACCGAAAGCTATGGTCACCCCGTGCCTACTCAAGTGCGCATCACGCCGGTGAAAGGCAAGGCCATTTTAATTTCTGGTCATGATATGAAGAGCCTCTATGAGCTGCTCAAGGCTACTGAGGGCAAGGGTGTGAATGTCTACACCCACGGTGAAATGTTGCCAGCCCATGGCTATCCTGCTTTGAAAAAGTTTGCGCATCTGGTCGGCAATTATGGCGGTGCCTGGCAGAATCAGTTGACTGAGTTCAATTCATTCCCTGGTGCTATTGTGATGACAACAAACTGTCTTAAGCCACCAGCGGAATCATATAAAGACCGCTTATTCACCATGGATGTAGTTGGTTTTGAAGGGCTCAATAAAGTGCAGAGCTATGATTACAGCAAAGTGATTGAAGCAGCTCTTGCGGCTCCAGGATTTAGCGAGGATGAGCCAGAAAAAACTATCACTGTTGGCTTTGCCCGAAACGCTGTGCTATCTGTTGCCGCACCAGTAATTGATGCGGTCAAACAAGGCAAAATAAAGCACTTCTTCTTGATTGGCGGCTGCGATGGCGCTGAATTTGCTCGCAATTACTTCACCGATATCGCCACCTCAATTCCTCAAGACAGTGTTATTCTCACCCTCGGTTGCGGCAAATTCCGCTTCAACTTTAATGACTTTGGTGACATCGATGGCATTCCTCGTCTGCTAGATCTTGGTCAGTGCAATGATGCCTATTCGGCTGTACAAATTGCTAGCGCTTTAGCTGATGCTTTTGGCTGCAGTATTAATGAACTGCCCTTGTCTCTAATCATTTCTTGGTTCGAGCAAAAGGCTGTGGCTGTGCTTCTTAGCTTGCTTTACCTGGGCGTAAAAAATATTCGTCTCGGTCCGAATCTTCCTGCTTTCATTACTCCTGGAGTATTGAAGATTCTTGTAGAGAACTACAACGTTATGCCAGTAACCACGCCAAAACAAGATTTGGCGCAGATCTTGCATACTGCCTAGCTAACTTAAGAAACTAAATAGAATCACGTTTTCTTGAGTAATAATTTTGTGCTTCGGCATAACGACCCATATTTGATAGGGCATGTCCAAGGTCGTCTAGAGCTTGTTGTTTCAGCTTTACGTCAAGAATCTGTTCGAAATTTGGCGCATCAACGACGGCTTTCAGGGTTGCCTCAGCCAGTGCTGGTCTCATTGAATTGAGATAAGTGCAGCCTAATTCGCTAAGCAACATGAGAGTTCCTGGCGAACTCTTATCTTTAAAGTCGGCAGAGTCAAGCGCTTCCTTTAGATAGTCGATTGCTTTGCCGTGCTCGCCAAGAACCATAAGAGTGTCTGACAATTGGCCATAGTACTCAGCCAAGGTTGTGTTCGTATGGTTCTTGTCTTTTTTGATTTTTTCTATTGTTTTGAGAATCTGCTCCAGTTTTTCTTTTTCTTGGCTGATTTTTTCTTTCGATTGTGCGGCAGTTCCTTCCCCATTGCTAGAGCTAGTGCTTGCTGTCGTGGCAGTCTCTGACTCTCTGGCACTTTTGCTAACACCAGACTCTTTGCGCTGGTGGAAGTTGTAGTCGAATTTGAACGACAAGTTGAGTTGGTCGTCATCGGCCTTTGAGTTGATATCAGAAAATGGCTGAGCGTTTTTCACGGCTTCGATAGCGGCTTGATCGTTAGCTGTATTGCCAGATGAATCAACAATATGCACTTCTTTCACTAAACCGTGATCGCTTACTTCGAAACCAACATTGGCGCTGTAACTATAAAGACATCTTGGTGGCTTCCAGGCTGCTTTAATTTTGCGACTCATGACTGAGAGAAAAGCATTGATAATGCCTTGACCTTCGCTGCGATAGAGAACCGCATCTTCTTTGTGGCCCATTCTCTCTAGCAAGTCGGCCAAGAAATTCAAACGGGTGCCCAATAGTGGATGGTTATGGCTGAAAACTTCTTCTGATAGAGCTACACTCCGTTTAATTAGGGGTAGGGCTTCATCAAAGCGCTTTTGCTCAACCAGTGTTTCGGCTAGGTCATTCAAGCAGATTGCTACTGTGCCGTCGTTGACGCTGGAAATGCTCTCAGCTAGCCCTAAAGCCTTGCGGTCTAACTCCTCAGCTTTGCTGTAGTCTTTTTGATAAAAGTAGTTGGCAGCCAGTGCCGTCATGGCTTTGCGCACACGCTTTTTGTCGTCGCTCTTCTCAGCGCTGGCCTGCAAATCGAGAAAGCGTTTCGCCGCGTCTTCATATTTTTTGTCGTCGCGCAGGGTTCTTCCTGCCTCTAAAGAAACGTCCCAGCTCTTGGCTTCGTCGTCGCTCATTGCCGACCACGCTGGTCTGAGAGAGCCTGAAAACGCAGTGAAGCTAGCAAGGGTGACCAGAGCGATTTTTTTGCTTAAATTCATGCCTGTTTCGACTTATAGAGATTGGTAGCTGCCATTAGAGCAGTTAATTATACCTGTTTGAAACGGGGTATTAGCCTAAGATTTTACGAGACGTACTTTAAGAACCCCTTCGATAGAGCTGATGCTTTTGAGTACCTCTTCGTTGACGTCTCCATTGCAATCAATCAATGTGCAAGCCACATCACCTCTTGAGCGGTTGAGCATGTCGAGAATGTTTAAATTGGCATTAGCGACACAAGCTGAAATGCGCTCAATCATGTGCGGAATGTTGGCGTTGGCAACGATTAAGCGATTGTTTGGTTTGCCTGGCAAAGACATTTCAGGGAAATTGACAGAGTTGTGAATGGTGCCTTTTTCAAGGAAATCACGAATTTGTTCTGCCACCATGATGGCACAATTTTCTTCTGCTTCTTCTGTAGATGCACCTAAGTGGGGCAGCGTTATAACTCGTTCTTGGTCTTTTAATTGATTGCTTGGGAAATCGCAGACATAGGCTCTCACGCGGCCTGATTTGATTGCTTCAGAGACCGCTTTCTCGTCAACAATGGCTGAGCGTGAGAAATTCAATATCGTAATTCCCTCGCGACATTTTGACAGGCGGCGGGCATCAATCAAGCCCTTGGTGTCTTCTAAAAGCGGCACGTGCATAGTAATGAAATCAGATTGAGCTAGCACTTCAGTAACACTGGAAAGTGACTTAACTTCTGATTGCAATTGCCAGGCATTGCTTACTGTGATGTGGGGGTCATAGCCAACCACTCGCATCCCCAGCGAGAATGCCGCATTGGCTACTTTTACACCAATTGCACCCAGGCCAACAACGCCGAGAGTTCTACCAGCCAGTTCAATACCAACGAAGCGCTTCTTCTCTGATTCAACTTGTTTGTCAATTTCAGAATCGGTACCGCTAAGGCTGCGGCTGAAATCCCAGGCTGGCCCTATCTGGCGAGCGGCCATCATCATGCCAGCGATTACTAATTCTTTGACAGCATTAGCATTAGCACCGGGAGTATTGAAAACTGGAACTCCGAGGCTGCTGAATTGGTCTACCGGAATATTATTGACACCGGCACCAGCACGCCCGATGGCTTTGACAGATTCAGGAATGGGCCATTCATGCATGCTAGCGGAGCGCAGTAGCACGGCATCAGGGTTATGCATTTCAGATGAAATCTCATAGCGCTCGCGCGGTAGCTTTTCTAGGCCGGCGATTTTGATATTGTTGAGGTTCAATATTTTGAACATATGTTTCCTTACAGGTATTTCCTTACAGGTGTTTCTTTCTTGATAAATATTCTTAGCCGTGTCGTTTAGAGAAATTCAAAGGTAACGGCATTGTAGAGGCTCGCTCTCATGCCTCCGACTGCTCTGTGACCGGCTAACCCTAATAGGTTCGCTTTTTTCGCTTCGTCTAAAAATGTTTTGTCTAAGGCCGCATCTTTGAGTATAAAGGGAACATTCATGAGCGACCGGCACTCTGGGGCAACATTATTACTATAGAAATCGGATTGGTCAATTGTTGAATAAAGTAATTCTGCTTTTTTCTTGTTGGTTGCGGACATGGCAGTCAGGCCGCCATTTTTTTTCAGCCATTTCAGCACAAGACCAGCCATGTACCAGCTATAGGTCGGCGGAGTGTTTGCCATCGAATCATTTTTAGTTAGATTCTCATAGTCGAATAAAGCTGGTGCTTTACTGTCGACTTGGCCGATTAAATCGTCTCTAACGATTACAATTGTCAGGCCAGCTGGGCCAATATTCTTCTGAGCTCCAGCGTATATTAGACCAAATTTTGAAACATCAATTGGCCGAGAGAGCATGTTTGATGACATGTCGGTTACTAGTGGAATTTCTTTCGTGTTGAGAGATTGTGGAGTGTAGTGAAACTCCACCCCATGAATCGTTTCATTGGCAGTGTAGTGAAGATAGGCTGATTCTTTGCTTAACTGCCATGAGTGTTCATGAGGAATTGTCGTAAATTTGCTAGCTTCACCAGAAGCAACCACATTTACCTGACAATATTTATTAGCTTCAACAATGGCTCTTTCAGACCAGAAGCCAGTATTGACATAGTCTGCTTTGTTACTGCCTCGCAGCAAATTGAACGGCACCATCGAAAATTGAGATGTCGCTCCGCCTTGCAAGAACAAAATTTTGTAGTTTGAAGGAATGTCGAGCAGGTCTCTCAAGTCGGCCTGGCTTTGTTCGGCAATTTGGCCAAACTCTTTGCCGCGATGACTGACTTCCATAATTGACATGCCTGAACCATGCCAGTCGAGCATTTCTTCTTTAGCTGTCTGTAGGACCTCTTCTGGTAGCGCCCCTGGGCCAGCGCCGAAGTTGAAGGGACGGCTAAGAGCACTTGACGTGCTTGTCGGTGAATTACTTTGAGAATTGGCTAGAAAGCCTTCAGTATTAGTTTTGGTCTCTGCTTTAGTCTCGGCTTTAGTCACGAGTATCCCCTTGGCAAGAATTTAGCTATCGCCTCTATTTCTAAGGCAGATAAGAGAATGGTCGCGCACCTTGCAGGCGTTGGGAAGGGTTTATTACCAATTACTACTGTTCTCAGAAAATGCTTAATTCTGTGCCTTGCGTTTGACAGGCTCTGCTGCTGCTGTCTTGGCGTTGTCTTCGCTTTTTGCATCACGGTTAACTTCAGTAGAAGTCACCACAGCTGGTGCTGCAATAGTAGTAGTAGGGCTGACAACAATAGTGATGTCGGACTGTGCGCGCGATTCTAAATGAACCACAACTGCATAATTATCTAGTTCTGTTATTGCTTCTTTTAACTTGGCCACCAAGTCATCGTCAGCCCGGTAACTGCTTGCTATCAATTGTTCGTGTTGGCACTCACTGAGCTCGCCGCGCTGCTGATACTTAACGCAATAGCCCCTCTCTTTTAAGCGAGCCTCTAAGTTTTTGGCAGTCTCTTCACTACCCTTTGCATAGCGCAAAATGATTGATACAGGTTTGTCTGAATAGGCTGCTGCACATTGTGCCGTGAGATTGTCGTTAGTGGCAATAGCCCTGTCTAGAGGGCCGTCACTAAGGGCCGCTACGTTGCTGCCATCTAGGGCCAATGCTTCGTCACTATGTGAGTGACGCCTTGAGTGAATTGTGGCACCTGTATTGGCGGCAATTACGCTCACCGATTGTGGTGCACCAGTCATGCGGTGCAACATCAAAGCGCAGGCTTCTGGCTGCGGTACCCAGTAACTGCCACCACTTATAGTGACGGGGTCGCCTGGTAGCATAGCTGTTTGTATCTTATTGGTTTTCATTTCCTTACTGAAGGCTGCTAGTTTGAGCATGTCTTCGACGCTTAAATCTGTTCGTACATATTCTCCTGCCAATTTGCAAAGTTCTGGCAGTTTGAGCAAAACCTGAGGCTCTTCTAGTTTCTTTTTAACTTGGCGTAAGAACCATTGCTGGCGCTCAATACGTCCTATGTCGCCTTTGGCGTCATGGCGGTAGCGTACATATTCTTCTAGGCCAGCTGCGTCTAGTTTGTTTAGGCCAGGTTCAAGGGCAATATTTAGTCGACCAGCTCTATCTCTATAGTGCATGGGCTTTTCGATTAATATTTCTACGGGACCAAGGGCCTCGAATACTTTTTTTAAGCCTTGAGTATCGATCACTATATAGTGATCAATTGGCACACCAAAATCTTCACCCACAGTCTTAACAGCTAGTTCTGGTCCGCCGAAGGCATGGGCAGAATTGATTTTATCGACACCATGATTGTCGGCAATACGCACTCTCGAGTCGCGAGGAATAGAGACAAGCGATACTTTTTTACATTCGGGGTCTAAACTCGCAATAATCATAGTGTCAGAGCGTCAGCCAGTGAAGCGTTCGGTGTCGCGGCCATTGCTATCAACACCCATGAGTAGCACATTCATTCGGCTTTCTAACTTGGGCCATAGGCTAAAGTCTGCCAGACTCTTAGCTTTGGTCTCGACTTTCGCCGGGGCTGGCGGCGGAAGTGTCTGTGATAAATCGGATTTGCCACTTAGAGGTGTGTGACTATAGAAGCTTTTCAGTTGGCCCATGGCCAGAAGCCCAATGCCCACGCCTATGGCGGTGGCCAGCAAGACTTGCGGGGGCGAGGGCAAAGTAAATTTTTTATCGGTAGGGTTCAAACGTTCGTCCCAGGAATTGGTTACTTACAACCATATAGTGACAATATTAGCCTGCATCTTCCGTCAGCGGATTAGCTATACTGGGTTTCTGTAAACATTTGAGCAAGATTTTACCGGCAATTATCAACTTAACCAGGTTTTGGTAAAGTAAAGCAGGTAATCAAGAAGACTCTTGAACCGTTCGCGGTATCTATTCAGGCTCTAGGAATCAGTGGTAGCCATCCATTAAATTTTTTAGGAAAGGCGGTATCGGTGCAGGTGGTGTCGGCGGTCGGCAAATCAGACGATCAGGAGCGAATGGTTGGTCCGAGCGGATTTTTGGAGCTTGGCGGCAACGTTCTGGTTGTCGATTTCGGTAAAGTCTTCCTTGAAGATACTGTGGTTGGCTTCCTTTACGAAGATGGCCTCCTCAAAAATGGTAGTTCGCCAGACAGTGATGACGCCCAGTGGCGTTTAATTGACGATTTGGAGGGCTGTATCTTTCGTGGTATTGACTCGGCCGGGCTAGAACTTGTGATTCCCGTCTCTGAGTATGGTGGGCCGACTGGCAAGCTTGTATACAATGGCCAGTCTTTTAATGTTTTGAACGGACGAATTGCTACTGAAGAGCACATGTTGGTTGGTGAGTTCCACGACACAGGCTTAGTTACGGTGCGCGACCGTTACACTAAGGTAGCTAGACGAGAGCTCGATGAGACAGCCATCCTCAATCTTACTTTTGATGGTGTTCGCTCTGATGGTTCGGCATGGAAATACGAGTACATTCGTCCTCTAGCGCGCAAAGATAAGTCTTATGCCGAAAATGAGATTATTCGGTATTTCCAAGATTTTGATCGCTTGAGTGTTCTGCAGAAAAAATATGTGATTGATAGTCTAAATATTTGGTCTGCCAGCGGAATTCTTCAAGTCGTGCGTAAGTCTGAAGGCAATGCTGCTTTGGGTAACGTCAAACACGGTGCGGCTGGGGTCACAAGAGTTCGCTCTGGTATGGTAGATCTTGATTTAGAAGAGTTTGATCGTGATATCGATTTGTTCAAACGTTTTGGTGCGCTGGCTGTGGTATCGACTAGAGTGCAACCCTATGTGGAAGTGCGCATCAATTTAGTCGTTTCTCATGAGTTTGGTCACCAACTGCAGTTCTGTCTCTCGCAAGCCTTGCAAGATCGGGTGGCAGAACTTTATGCTGCTCGTCTTAAGCGTTCTTTGAAGATGTGCCCAACTCCAGCTGGTTACGAAGGTGGTTCGGAAATTCTGCGTCCTGAATATGTCCCGAATCGCATGTTTGTCTCTGGTTATGCCAAGGCAAGCAAGTTTGAGTATTGGGCCGAGAGCGTTGCTGCGTTCTCTGTTCCGGAAGGACGCAGACTGCTCAAAGAGCTAGACCCAGCCATTCATAAAATGTTGACTGAGATAGTAAAGCATCCCGAAACTGCTTTTACTGCCATTTTGACAGAGCCACTGCTAGACTTGCAGTCTAGTCTAAGGTTAGGAGGAGAGTTGAGAGAGGATTTGCTCAATTGCTAACTCCTTTGGCCTCTGTGGCTACAAGAACCCTCTCCTTAATCTTAGCCATTTCTTTTGGCCTTACTAGTGGATTGGCAATAAGCGATCCTGCACAGGCTGCTTCTGATGCGGCTCAGCCTGTGCTCAAAGCTATTGATCCATCAGCTGCCAAGCTGGATGCTCCGCCGCCACCAGAGGCCGCCGTTGACCCTGGTCGAAAATTCAATCAGAGTAATCCTTTCAATAGTGGCATTCAGGGGCGTCCCTTAGGCGCACCACCTGGACCACCAAGCACTACTGGTATGCTCAGTCCGCAATTCGATCAGGCCCAGTCTAGCCCGGTCAACCCTTTAGATGAGCAGCGTGTGACACGACTTGAAAAACAAGCTTTTGGTAACACTTATCCTGAGCATGAAGTTGAGGATCGCCTAGAGCATCTAGAGAAAGAAGTGCTTGGTGGTAAGCGTGATGGACAGACTGTTGAGCGCATTGCTCGCTTGGAACAGAAATTACTTGGTGGTACTGCTTTTGGTGGCGCCTTTGGCGGCACGGCGTTAGGGCAAGCTGCTGTGCCATCTAGCTATCAAGCTACTAATCTTACGCCTGTGAACATGTCGGGCAACAATTATATTCCTGTGCCTGCTACTGCCTATCCTCCGCCAGTGGCGCAATTCCCTAGTAATCAGTCGCAATATACTAGTAGTCAATCCCAGTTCGCGAATAGCCAGCCCCAGTACGGCAGTCCATCAAGCTTTCAAACTTCTAACCAGGCTTTCCCCAATCAAACTTCTCCTAATCAGCTGCAAGTTCAGCGCCCGCAGATACCGGGCAATCATTTGCCACCAGGACAGGTGGCAATGCCTCCTGTATGGAACTCTCAGCCAAATTTTTCTCCTCGTGCCTATGGGCCAGGACCAGCTCCAAGTCCAGTTCCGGGAGCTAGTCCAGTAGCTGGTTCTGGATCTCTACCGGGGTCTCGGCCTGTTTCGACCAACTTAGGCAATACTGCTAGTACTAGTACTAATTATGGTGCTAATACTAATAAGGTCACGTCTCCGAACCGCAGTCAGGTGGCCAACGCTAACGCTAATCCAAATAATAATTCTGTTCCTGTTCCTGTTCGTGTTGCCCAAAATACTGGTTCGCCCAATTATTCATCTCCGAACTATGCTCCTGCGGCGCCAGTAGCTAGTTCTCTCACTATCGACGCTGCTGCTGTGGCTAACTCGCTCAACTATGACGGCCAGGCCGGAGATTACCTTGGGGCTATTCGTCGTTTGAGCACGGGCAACAACGGTACCTCAGTCTACGCTCACTGGCGGCAGTTTCCTGTAAGAGTGCGCTTGCCGCTCGGCTCTCCTGAGTCGTGGCAACGCAACCTTGAGTCTGTTATTGCTCGCTGGGATCAGTATGTGCCGGTCAAAATTGCTCTGCCACATGAGCCATCAAATGTAGATGTACTCTGGGTTAATCAGTTGCCACCTAAAGCCCTTGGCGTTTGTCGTCTCAATATTGTAAATGGCCAAATGCAGATCTGGGTATATCTTCTGCGTCCCAGCTTCTATGCGGCTGATGTACCAGAGCGCACGCTGGCAGCTGTCTTTACACGAGAAATGGGCCATGCTCTTGGCCTCTTTGGTAAATCTGAGAAGAATTCCGATTTGATGTATGCCGCTGAAAATGGTAGCTCTAATATCAGCGTCACCTCGACTAACGCCTCTGCTGTTGGAGCCAAAAAGAAAGCACCTATCAAGTTGCCTGGTATTGGTGTCCGCGATATAAACACCCTCAAGCGTGTTTATGAGGCGCCTTCTACTCCGGCCGGTCTCAGTCTTGAGCAACCGTTGGAATGGGCGACTAGCTACTGATTGCCTGGATTGGACTGGTGAAGTGTAAGCAAGAAGCGAAATACTTAATTACTCAAGTATTTCGCTTCTTTCATATAAACAACGCAACTAGTTTATTGACATCACTTTGTAACCACTTGGGATCACAAACAATTCTGCAGAGGGTTCAGCAGTGCTAACTTTGGTCAAATTCATGCTAGTGGTTGTACCGCTTGCTTTGGTCGTACTTTTAACTAAAATTTGGGCGTTATTGTCGACCCAAACTTCCGATTCCACACCATTTTCTTTATAGCTCCAACCATGACAGCTGCGACCATCAATACTTTTTACACCCAGGTCTTTAGCGTTTTTCTTTTTCGCGGTCTCAGCGTCCATATTGCCTTCGTAGCCTTGCTTAAGAGGCATTTTGGTGATCATTTTCTGGGCTTCCATGATCGAATAGCAGACTTTACCTGGGTAGTCGCTGATTGAGACCACTTTGAAAGATGGCCCCTTGCTTTCAGAGCGCAGCTTGCCCTTGCCGTCTGAGGTCAAGCGCATTTCGGTCTTGCCGGCAGCCGAAACGCATTCATAATTGGCGTCGTACACTTTGGGATACAATTCAGTTTTTTTGTCTGCCGCTTGGGCGGCACTGGCGCTGGTCAGTGATATCACGGCAAGAGCCAGTGATGCTAAGACTTTCATGCTTATCTCCTATCAAATTCTTACTGATTACCGTGGCGGCTGATGAATACCATAGCAATTATTCCGGTCTTCCTTTGAAATTGCTCATACCATTTGGTCAATAAAAGGTGCAAAATTCATATTGCAGGAAGCCCATGAAAGAGCAACGTTTGCGCCACATAAATTAGGGGGACACTCAAGATGACCACAGAAGCAAAGATTCAAGAGTTAACCATTGCCCATAGCCCCGATACGGATGATGCTTTCATGTTCTTTGGCCTACACAAGAGCAAAGTTGAAGCTGGGGGAATCAAAGTCAATCAGGTGATGAACGATATTCAATCACTAAATCTAGAAGCCCTCAAGGGGCGCTATGAAGTTTCTGCAATTTCTTTTGCTGCTTATCCTAGCGTGCGCCATATATATAAGCTGATGTGCTGTGGTTCTAGTATGGGTGAAAATTATGGACCAATGGTGGTGGCACTACCTGGCACCACTATTGATGATTTAAAGAATATGACTGTGGCTATACCCGGACAAGAAACTTCGGCCTTCCTGACAATGCGGCTCTGGCAGCGCAGCTTGGGCCTTCCTGAGCTAAAAGTAGTGGCCGCGCCTTTTGATCAAATCGTTGAAAAAGTCTTAAGTGGAGAAGTTGGTGCTGGTTTGATTATTCACGAGAGCCAACTGACTTACGCCCAAGAAGGTCTGACAAAGCTTGTCGATCTCGGTGTCTGGTGGCAAGGCGAAACTGGCCTGCCACTGCCTTTAGGCGGCAACGCTGTGCGTAAAGATTTGGGGGAAGAGATGATGCATGAGGCCGCCAACATATTTAAGAGTTCGGTGCAATATGCACTGGCCAATCGTTCTGAAGCTCTGCAGTATGCTATGTCGTTTGCGCGTGATATGGATGAAGCAACCGCAGACAAGTTCGTCACCATGTACGTCAACGATTTAACTGTTGATTGTGGAGAGAAAGGTCGTGAGGCTGTGCGTCTCTTCTTCCAACGGGCCTACGATACTGGCATTTACCATGAGCTTATTGTGCCTGAATTTGTTGTTTAAATAGTGTCAGTGTTTAATCTGCTTGATTGACAAATTGTTTAACCGCGCCCATGTAGCCTGCGGTATTGACTAGGCCAATATCGTTGTGGCCTTCACCGTGACAGGTATACATTTGCTTGGGTGGCAAAGCCTTGCTGTACATTGTTTCGCAGTAGCTGAACGGCAAAATAGTGTCTTTGTCGCCATGCATAAACAATATTGGCGGATGAGCTTCTTGCACTGCACTCAAGTTATCGAAGTTAGGTTCTGGCACCAGATTCGGCGGTAAGACCCAGAGAAAGAATAGCTTGTCGCGAGCTGCTTGCAGTAAGGAGGGAAAGCCTGATTGCAATATTACTTTGCCCACCTTGCGATTTTTCATGATATGAGTGGTGACGCCACAACCCACTGATTCGCCATAGAGTATGATGTTCTCTGGCTTGTAGTGCAAGGTGTTGACCACATAGTCATAGGCTGTCAGTCCGTCTTCCAAGGCGTGAGCACAGGTGGCACTGCCACCACTTTCGCCAAAACCTTGATAGTCATAGAGAAAAACAGAGGCGCCGCTATTGACGAGCAGCGAGGCTAGACCAACGCGGTGGCCGATATTTCCGGCATTACCGTGTGATACCAATATGACTTTTTCGCTTGGTTTTTCGACAAACAAAGCAGCCAGTGTTTCAGGTTTGTCAAAGCCTTGGTTTTTTGACAGTTTTGGCAGGGGGATCTTTAGCTCTTTGCTTTTGGTTTTGAAAAGCTGGTCTAGTTTACCTAGTTGAGTCTTCCAGCTGACGTCATAGATTGGGTGCAGCACCGCTGCGTCTTTGAATACAAAGAGCAAAAGCAGACCTAAGGCCACGTACAAGACATAGAGCTGAACGACAGCCTTGATTATCTCTTTCCAGTGAAATTTATTGGGCTTTGTTTTCTTTGATTTTGGTTGGTCTTGAGCTTGATCTTGATTGGCCGATTCAGTTGAAGCTTGAGGCATCAATGGTTTTCCTCACAAAGAATTTTTCTTACAAAGAGACTGCTGGGATATTGCCATCTTATAGTCGGTTATTCCCCATGGGTGGTCCAGCAGACAA
This sequence comes from bacterium Ga0077546, assembly GCA_001464165.1. The sequence goes on along the minus strand of LNEX01000485.1, from coordinate 14,514 downwards.
TTTGTAAAGTGTTGGACCTTTACCTAAGGGAGTTATGCGTTAGCGGCCGCTGGGTGAGGGCATGATGCTAAAATCTTGAAGCTAAGGTACGGATGAAAGTTTGCATATCAAAGACTACAGATCAAAGACTACAGAACTATAGATACGGTTCACCTCATGGACGCGATGCAGGAAACTATCGGTTGGGAAACCTATTTAACGGCTGGCACCAAAGCTCTTGGCCTTAGCCGTTATGATGATGCCGAGAAACTTTTTCAGAAAGCCTTGATGGAAGCGCGCAAAGAGCTGCAAGCAGGAGCCAAGCCAGCTGAAGTTCTGGCCGCATCTTCAGCTGACACAGAGACTACTGATTCTCTCTCTGCCATCTCGTCGCCAGAATCCGCCTACAGGCAGGCATCTAGCTGCGATTCTAGCTGCGATTCTAGCTCCGATTCTAGTTCCGATTTGGATTGCGAATCTCATTTGGCCGCAGCAGATGCACTGGTGGGAGATAACGCTCAACTGGCTGAAATTGGAGTGGCCCGCATTTCCGCCAAGATGGGCGAACTTTATTTGGTGCAAGGGAAATTCAAAGAGTCTGAGAGCTTCCTCAAGCAGGCCATAGATTTATTTGAGCGCACCCATGGCAAAGACAGCAAGCCGTGGCCGATTGTTTAACTGAAATGGGAGCGGTCTACCGCGCCCAGGGTAAATATTCGTCGGTGGAAGCACTCCTGCGAAGAGCCCTGACTATCTATGAGAGCGAAGGCTTAGAGCAGCAAGATCCCCTTGAAGTGGCGACTATGCTCGGTAATTTGGCTGATTTCTTGCGCGCCCACGGTAAATACAATGCTGCCGAGCCGCTTTTTCAGAAAGCTTTAGCCAAACGTGAATCGGTGCTTGGCCCGGACCACCCTTCGATTGGACCCTACCTGCATAATTTAGCCCTGCTCTATCATGCTGAAGGCAAATACGACCAGGCGGAACCTCTCTACACCAGAGCTGTCCGTATGTTTGAAGAGACGTGGGGGCCAGACCACCCGAGTGTTGCCACTGTGCTCAACTACCAAGCTGAGCTCTATCGCATGCTTGGTGATTTCGCCCGCTCTGAGAAAATCCACTGGCGTGCTCTAAAGATTAGGCAGACTGTGCTTGGCCTGCAGCACCCTAGCACAGCTCAGACTCTCAGTAATCTTGCTTTGCTTTTTCATATTCAATGTAAGTACGATCAGGCCGAGCCCCTCTATCAATCGCTGCTTGAAATTCGCACCAAAGACTGGGGCCCCAAGCACATGCATGTAGCAGAGGTGCTCAATTCACTGGCTGAGGTTTATCACGATCAGGAGAAATATTCGGAAGCCGAGCCGCTCTACTGGCGCGCCGTAGAAATTATTCAAGAAAATATGGGTCACGACCATCCTACTGTGGCCAAGGCCCTGCGCCGGTTAGCTCATCTTTATGAAGAACAAGAAAACTTTAGCGAAGCAGACCGCCTTTACCGTTGGGGCCTCGGTGTCAGCGAAAAGGCACTGGGTGCCGAGCATCCTGAGGTGGCAGAATTGGTAGCACGCTATGCAGCTCTGCAACGCAAGCTCATTCTAGATGATGATAACGACGATACCACTGAAATATTGTGGCGCGATTAGCGCTTGAATTTCCGCCTTAACTAGCTTTTGACCTAGCTAACTGGAACTAACTTAGAAGCGCCAGGAATGCCGACTTTGAGTTTCTGACGCACGCCTTCACCGGCAAGAATGCCGCTGGTGGCTGCTTGACCAACGCCCCTTGTCCACGAGCTCGAGTCACCAATAATGAACAAGTTCGGAACATTGGTTTCCATATTCTTGCTTACTGAAATCGAGTCTGGATAGCTTTTGCACTCAGGTGCATAGAGAAGTGTTGACTCACCGGCCACACCTGGGCAAATTTTATCGAGGGCATCGAGATACTCGATGATGCTCTCTAAGATGCGGTGAGGATAAGCCAGAGAGATGTCGCCACATTCAGCTTCAAGAGTCGGTTTGATTAAATTGTTGGTCAAAGACTTAGTGCGTCTGCCTGCTTTGAGATCGCCTAAACGCTGCACTAGTGGGCCTCCACCGGCCAGCATATTGGCAATTTTGGCAATGGTCTGTGAATACATTTGCGGATTCTTGAAAGGTCTAGTGAAGGTTTTTGAGACCAGCACGGCAAAGTTATTGTTTTCAGACTTCTCGTACATCTTTGAGTGGCCGTTAACCAGCACGTAGTCGCGGTGGTTTTCTGGCGTGACAAAGCCTTTTGGGTTCGAGCAGAAGTTGCGCACCACATCGCCGGAGTGACGACTTCTGTAGTAGAGCTTGGGTTCGTAGAAGCGCTTGTCGACTTCTTCAGTGAAGAAGGCACTGGTTTCAACGCGAATACCAATATCGACTTGGCCGGGATTTATATCGAGGGCTTTATAAAACTCTTGTTGGGTGAGCCAAGCCGCCCCGCCGCGACCCACTGAGACGATACACATGTCGAAGGTGTCTTCAACTTCCTCTTCAGGCTTTCTGTAGCGGTCTGAACGTACTGCAAACTTTTCGTTGCGGCGAGCCACTGAGACCACTTTCTTGTCAAAGTGAAAGACTATATTCGAGCCTTTGGCTTTGATTTCATTGAGAATGCTGGTGTTAATTGCCGGAGCATTGTCTGAGCCGCAGTGCAAAAGCTCTTGATAGTGATAGACCATGCCAGCCATAGTGGCTTTCTTTTTAATCCACTCAAGATCGTCGGCATTGGGCTTGACCACCGGTATTTCGCAGGGAGCATGCTGCAAAATCGTAGCTCTGACCATGTCTAGGCGTTTTTGTAGTTCTACTTCGCCCACTAGGTCGTAGAGACGCCCGCCAATTACTGGTGAGGCTGAGAGAATTACTTTGAAGTCGTTCCAGCTACCCGCTGATTGTCCGGGGGCGCAATAGCTACAAGCTTTTGGTGGACACACGGTCAATTTGCCTTGGTCAATCGGGCAGGCATAGCGCTTCTCGTAGGTTGGGCCAACGTCAAAGACATGTACTTCAATGTCTGCACCGGCTAGCTCCTTGAGAGCGAAGAGACCGGATGCACCGAGGCCAATAAGAGCGAGTTTTTGCATGATTTACCGTGCTGCCACCAAATTGTTAAGCTTAAAATCAAACCATTATCGTACCACCGTTTGGCAGGGTTGCTAAGAGAAGGTTGCGAGCCCTTTATAGAAGTTTTTCTTAATCTAGAGTAGGGTGGGTCGAGTTTTGGTGGGCATTGGAGCATGCCGTAGCACCCTAGAACATGCAGTAGCACCCTAGAGCAGCTAGGGTGGCTAGAGCAGCTAGAGCACCTAGAGCACAACAGACCAGCTAGTCGATGATTGCAGTTGGCACCTGAGATACGATCGCGAGTTTTTCAATCAAATCTTGCCAGTTGCTCTCACCAATTTTTGCTACGAGCTCTTCTTGGGCCTGTTCCCACAAAGGTGTTGCTAGTCTCAATATTCGCTTTCCGTGATCGGTAATGACGATACGCTTTATTCTTCTGTCACCCACCGATCCATCAATAGCTGAATCTTGCTCGACAAGCCCTTGCTCTAGCATCGGCTTGAGCGTTCGTGTAAGCGACGTGCGATTCATACCAAGGCTTTCAGCTATGTCTTTGATCGAGTGAGATTTACAGAGAAAAGCCGTAACCAGTAGGGCTAATTGCGTGCTAGTTACTCCTGCCGGAGCCAGCACAGCATCATAATACTGGGTGACTAGGCGAGACGCCTTTCGAATACGCGCACAAGTGCAACCCTCTGCAATCAAGCGGCATATTTTTAGATCTGGTTCGCTATTTTTCATTGGCGTGAAAGAAAATTTTAAAAACCAAAATCTTAAAAACAGAAAACCCATCTCGCATGAGTGAATTAGGTTTATATACACGCATCTTTGGAAGCCCAGCTCATGGTCTTTGAATTGTAAATTAGGTGTATATACACCTAATTTGTAAAACAGAGATATCTATCACGATTTGAAGAAAGTCCCACCAAGTCTCAATTGAGTTCCAATCAAAGTTTTGAATCAAAGTTTTGAATCAAAGTTTTAAATCAAAATTTCAAACCAAAGTTTCAAAGCAAGATCTAGAAATTAGATTTTAAACCAAAGTTTTTGCGTCAATAAATCGGTGAGTGCGCCCGGTGTCTAGCTTAATTAACATGGTTGAGATTTCAGAGAAAATCAAATCAGTGACTTTGGCGATGGTTGCTTTTTTCTCTTTTTTGAAATCAGCATAGTAGACACTCAGATCAATTGCCTCGCCCACGTCAATTAAAATTTCGCGGGGGCCTTTAATTGACGGGTCGCCGTCAAAGATTTCAATTTCCATGCGCTCGATAACGTCTGAGTAGCGCTCTTGGGTCATGTGCTCAGTGACGTAGCCATCATAGATACAAATGAAAGTAACCACACGATTGAGGTCTCTGTAATAGCTTTTGTAGACCCTTTGTTTTTCTTCGTGAACATGGCGTTCGTATTCCGTCATTTTCTTTTCATCTTCGAAAATGAAGTCATCCAGTTTATTGCGAAGAATGCGCACACACTCTAGATCGCGAGCGTCTTTGGGTAGTTCAATTTCAAGAATGCGAGCGAGATTATTTAAGATGTGTCTGCGCAGAGCCTTTAGCCTTTCGTTCATACCAAGTGCTGGTTGTACATTCGCTGCTATGCCATATTCTTTTTCGATGGTGCCTAGCATTTTTTCAGCCAGGGCGCGCATACGGTTGTAGAAGCTAAAGTCTTCTGGAGAAACTATGCCAAGCTTGTTTTCTAGAGTCTTCAATGTTTCGCGCAGTGAGCTAGAAACGTCATATGGATATGTATATTTCATGGCGATCGGTTGAATGTAGACAGTCTTTTCGGCGTCGCCCGGGCCAATTTTTGCGCCATTTTTTTCCATATCTTGCATGGCCCAGAAAGCCATTTGTGCCGCTCCAGATTCAAGTGGCATGACAGTATCATTCTGCCTTGATAGTTCACCTTCCGGAAAGAGCACTAATTTCTTGCGACCTTCAGAAAGTATGCGGCGAGTGGTTTTGAACGATTCGCGATCAGCAGCACCACGTACTACAGAGTAAACTCCCAGGTGTTGTAGCCACCAGCCGTTGGCACCGTTGTCGTAATCAAAAACTTCGCGGGCTGCAACAAAATTGAAATGTTCCCCAGCCGCTCTAGCAAACATACCTACCACTTGTGGGTCGTGACGGTTTGAGTGGTTGGGGCAAATCATGGCATGTTTGCCTTTGAGTTTGGCAAAGCGCTCAAGGGCACCATCTTTTATAGTCACTCTGGTATCGTGCAGTTTTAGCTTCATGTAAAGAGGTAAAACCAGATTTACATACCAAATTAGGGCCGGGCTTTCTAATGGTGGGCGAAAATCGAGCATTTGGACCTCTGTTTCACTGTTTGCGAGTTCAAAATTGTAACCGCTCGAAAACCAGATTCCCTTAATTATTGAATCGGCTCGAAAGTAAAACCAAGGTCTTTACTGCGCCTGATAATTTCTTTTGTCGACCTGATGCATTGGCTGGGGTGTAACCCCTCGTGCAAGACCACCAGTTCGTTGCCTGGAATCTGTTTCATGATGCGCGAGACCACGGCCTCTTCGCCAATCGGGCGAAAGTCATCGGCCATGGCTCCCCAGTAAACTGTTGACATGCGGCGCTCTTTCAGGGCTTCGGCGCAGCGTTTGTCCAGGATGCCATAGGGGGCGCGGAACAGAGTTGGGCCAGCACCGACAATGTCGATTATTAGTTGATTGGTTTGATCAATTTCTTTTTCAACAGCCTTGCGGGTCAGGTTTGGTAAAAAAGTATGGGTCATTGAGTGGTTGCCGATAATATGACCAGCTTTGTGTACAGCTTCGACTAGCTCTGGATAGAGCCTGATGTTCTCACCAATAAAGAAGAATGTGCCTTTGACTTTTTCATCCTCTAGTACCACCAGTAGTTCTCTTGTGGTGGTCGGATTTGGTCCGTCATCGAAAGTTAGATTGATAGGTGTTTTGGCTTGGCGAGCGCTCTTAAAAAGGTCATATTGAACTTGTGCATGCGGTTTTCGAAGTCGTGGCTGCCGCTGCGAAATTCATATGATTGTTCAGCTAGCTGCTCGCTAGAAGCTAGCTGGTCTGCTGTTTTATCGCTAGCTGTATCGCTGTCGTTTTCGTTCGAGCTATCGCTAATACTAGACATGGCTGGTTTCACCGACATCACCAGAGCTTATTTTAGTGGCATTCTGAATTAAGGCATGAATGGCCCTTCTCGCACGCTCTCCTACTTCACTCGAGCGTCTTTGGGCAATTGACTCGATGGCACTAGCAAAAGCGTAGAACCGCTCTATTGATAGGTGTGTAGCCTTCGGATGCGGTAGTAAGCTGCGCAAATAACCGCGTAAGTTATTCGATTCTTTTTCGGTGAGCGGATCAAGTATGCCGAGCAGCGGCTTGAGCATTTTTACTGAAACTAGCGGCCGTTGGTAGGTAATGACTCCTTGTGAAAGAGCCCTGCGAATTAAGCGACATTGTTTCAGCGGTGCTTTCTTGTCTCGGTCTCCTTTTTCGATTCTTGAGAGATCGGGATTCCACAAATCGAAGTCATGCAGTATGTGCAGAATTGACGGAGAGGTTTTGCCAAAGCTTGTAACCGGAAGAAGCCCATAAATAAACGGTCTAGATTCGCACCTGTCCACGTCTTTGGAGACGTTCAAAAGCACGGAGGCTATATTTGTCGAGCGCACAATTATCGCTTGCTCGTTTACTTGGCTAATGCGGCCCGGCGCAAACGCTACTTCCTTGACGGCAAATTCTTGGCAGAGCAGCATGTCTAGCACACCGTCTCCGACTAGAGCGCCGAATTCAGCTGTGGTGATATTTCCTGCCACAAAGTAGATGGTAACTTCAGGGATTTGCCGGCCGAATTTTACCGAGAGAACACCAGTCACTCTCTCTAGGCTGAGAAATTGCATGACATTGAAGAGAGTGCCTTCTCTTACAGACGTTATGTGAAAGCTGATGCCCAAGAGCGCTCCCAACTGTGCAATAGATCTAGACCGTCAACCTTATAGATTATATGGTAACGGAGCCGGTAAAGCTTGTAAAACTACTTGCTTTTGAGGGTTTCGAAGCGCTGTTCGAGAGCCTTTGCTACTTCTTTGCGGTCATCAAAGTCGATTGTGCTGTCTTTCAGTATTTGATAGGTTTCGTGGCCTTTGCCAGCGACGACAATGACATCTTTGGGGCTAGCCGCTAGCACAGCTGACTCAATGGCCCGAGCGCGGTCGACTTCGACAGTGACGCCTTTAAGGCGCTTGATTCCGGTCAAAATGTCGGCGATGATTTGTTGTGGGTCTTCTGAGCGTGGATTGTCTGAAGTGACTACCACTTCATCTGCTAGGTTCTCAGCAATTTCGCCCATTTGTGGACGTTTCGATGAATCGCGGTCGCCGCCGCAGCCGAACACCGCGATTAGCTTGCCGTCTTCAGGCACTAGGGCGCGAGCGGCTTTGAGTACGTTTTCTAGGCCGTCAGGTGTGTGGGCATAGTCGACAATACATAGTGGTGAGCGGTCTTGAGCCGCTAAATGAGGCGGCGGCGGCACTACCTCAAAGCGACCAGAGACTCCGCTAAAGTCGACTAAGGCTTCAGCAATAGCTTCTTTTTCTAAGCCTTCACCCATGCAGACGGCCATGGCAGCCATGATATTGTAAAGGTTGAAGCGACCAGTCAATTTTGTGGAAAAAGATATGACACCACTGGGAGTGGCGAGCGTTAGCTTCATGCCGGAGAAGTCGAAATTGCCTTTCTTAACGTGAATAGAAGCTTTTTCGCTATAGCCATAGGTGATTAGATTGATGTCTTTAGCTGTGGCTTTGATGAACTCTGGGGCTAATTCATCATCAAGATTAATAGCGGCTGTGCGCGGATGGACAGCGCTTTTTCCTAGCATTTCGAAGAGCTGCCGCTTAGATTGCCAGTAATGCTCCATGGTTTTGTGAAAATCTAAGTGATCTTGAGTGACATTGCTCAGACAAGCTGCGGCAAAATGACAGCCGAAGACTCGTTTGAGAGCAAGGGCATGACTCGATACTTCCATGGCGATTTGTTTTACGCCGCGGTTGGCCATGGTGTAGAGCAGTGCTTGCAGGTCAGAAGCTTGGGGAGTGGTGTGCTTGACGTCTAAATATTCGCTTTCGCCCAAATACTTTCCATCCTTGAAAGAAGGAATGCGCGCACCCAAGGTGCCAATTAAGCCTGTGGGCTGTCCGTTGGCGTTGAGTATTTGCTCAATTAAGTGAGTAGTTGTGGTTTTGCCGTTAGTGCCGGTCACTCCAAGTAGTCTGAGCTTTTTGCTGGGCGTGTCAAAAATCTCGCTTGAAACCGCTGCAATAGCGGCGCGCACATCTTTGACGACAATAAGTGGAACTGAGTATGGGCCAGATTCTTTTTCTGAAAAGACGACGCTGGCGCCTTTTTCAATGGCCTGGTTAATAAATTTGTTGCCGTCGACGGTATAGCCTTCAATAGAAAAGAAGGCATTGCCTGGCTCGACATGGCGTGAGTCGTAAGCAATTCCGGTGACTAACCCGGAGTCAGATTTAGAATCAGAATCAGCCGGTACCTCTCTTGCTGCAAGAGCCGCCCCGCTATCGCGGCGCAGCTCTGACAAGAGTTGATTTAAGGCTTTTGGAGCTGGTGTATCAAACTGGGTAGACACTTACCAACTTGCGTCCTCTAGATTCTTCGTAACGAACTATCCCTTGAATAACAGAGAAAAGAGTATCGTCAGAACCGCGCATGACGTTGAACCCAGGGTGGATTTTAGTGCCGCGCTGTCTTACTAGAATGTTGCCAGAGGTGACTGCTTCACCACCGTAGACTTTGACGCCGAGGCGCTTCGGTTGGCTGTCTCTGCCGTTTCTTGTAGAGCCCGCGCCCTTCTTATGTGCCATTGAGAGGTAACTCCTTCTACTTAAGCTTTGGCAGCAGCTTTTTCAGCTTTAGCTACAACTTTGTTGTCGACTTCGATTGATTCAATCATCACGCGAGTCGATTGAACTCTGTGACCCTGTTTCTTGCGAGTCCCTTTTTTAGATTTCATGTGGTAGACAATCACTTTATTAGCTTTGATTGTCGACTGAATGCGGCCGTGCACTTCGTTAACTTCCAATTTGGAAATAACTTTGCCGGTCACTTTCGCACCTTGAATATAAGGAGCGCCGATAGTGGAGCCTGCTCCGTCGACCAGCATTAGCACGCGGTCAAAGACGTGAACCGAACCTTCTTCTTCGCCAGACATATCGATGTCGATATAACGACCAGCGTGTAATTCATATTGCCTTCCGCAGGCTTCAACAATCGCGAACATTTTCGTCTCCAGCTATTGAACTCAGGCGAGTCTTTTTCCGTCTATATAGACATGTCCCGAAGAATCATGTCCCATATTTGCCCATGTCTTATATTGGCCCTTCTCAAGCCCCAGTTCTACGCCAAAACGTAAAACCTGTTGCTAAGAGCGGACAAGCGAACTCGAATAGTACCAAACCCTATCTTCGTGGTCAAACGAAGTTGCCTTAAATACCCACTAATTCGCAAGAATCGGTAAGATTTGATAACACTTTCATTAATCGATTATATAAGTAGAATAGATTTTTGCCAATTTATATAGGAGGAAGCCATGTCTGATGCAGTGAACGAAGCCGAACTCGGCCGCAGTAAGTACAGCAACACGCCAAAAGAGCACCTCTATCATTTGCTCACTATCGGCTGGGAGGTTAATAGCCCTCTCATAATTAAATACGTGGCAGAGAATGGTTTGCAAAAAGACTTGAACGATTGGCTGGCACTGAATAAGACGAAATAATCGACCTAGAAAGTCTGGCTTTTGAATTGTGAGCTTTCCATTAAACATATAAAGGAATTAAGCACAGCCCCCTAATATTGGATGACTTGATACCTACACAAAGTTTTTTGGAGAAATAATCTCTATGTTGCAAGTTGGAAAAAGAGCTCCTGACTTTGATATGCCTTCTACCAAGGATCTGAAGACCTTGAAAGAAAATGTCAAATTGTCAGACTACAAAGGCAAATGGCTTGTTCTTTTCTTCTATCCTCTCGATTTCACCTTCGTTTGTCCTACCGAACTGAAGGCTTTCTCTGAGAAGTATGACGAAGTTAAAAAAGCTGGCGCTGAAGTTCTCGCTATCTCAACAGACAGCGTATTCAGCCACAGAGCTTGGATCAACACTCCAGACGCTCAAGGCGGACTCGGACCAGTTAAGTACGTTCTCGCTTCTGACATCACCAAAGATGTAAGCCGCGACTACGGCGTATTGATCGAAGATAAAGGTATCGCTCTTCGCGGTCTATTTATCATCGACCAAGACGGTGTTCTTCAATACCAAGTCGTTCACGGCTTGAATATTGGTCGTTCTGTTGACGAAACTCTTCGCGTTCTTGAAGCTCTCAAGACCGGTGGGCTTTGCGCAGCCGATTGGAAGCCAGGCCAAAAGCCACTTTCAGTTTAAGATCTGCTGTTAAACGAAGATCCCTTTGTTTATAAATGAAAGAGCCGTCCTTTTGGGCGGCTCTTTTGCTCTCTATAGGAGTTAGAATTATCTAGACAGATTTAGTCTGATTTAACAGGAGAATCGTATGCCACTGCGAATGGACGCTCCACTGCCATCTCTTGAAGGCGGAACGGACTGGTTCAATAGCGAACCAATCACAGAAGAAGACCTCAAAGGTCATCCGGTTTTAATTCACTACTGGGCAATCAGTTGTGGAATCTGCAAGGAGTCTTTGCCCGACCTCAATCGTTGGATTGATGAGTACGGCTCTAAAGGCTTGAAGATAATTTCCATTCACATGCCTCGTCAAGAGTCAGACACTGATGTGGCCGAAGTGAAAAAAGCTATTGATGAATATGAAGTGAAGCAGCCCTGTGTTGTCGACAATTGGCACACAATTACTGATCGCTTCGAGAATAAATATGTGCCAGCCTTGTATCTCTTCGATGCTGACCACAAAATGCGTCATTTCCAGGCTGGTGAAAAGGCCGTCAAAATGACCGAACCTGTGATTCAAAGAGTTCTCGGGCTAACCAAGACCGTCTAACTAAGTCAGTCTAATCAGAAACTAACTCTCCAATAATATAGGTGCAGATCATGGGTTCTAATGCCACAGCAGATAAGTCAGCTGATAAATCGGCAGACAAGTCAGCGGACAAGTCTATTGAAAAAGACAAGTCAGACAAATCTCAAGGCGACAATGAGGAAACCCACGCAGCCAACGAAAAGGTCGATGCCCATTCGCTTCACGGCAAGGCCAAAGTAGCTGAACTGCTACCATTTACATTTGAGCGCTCAAGCAAGTTGTTTGCTCGGGCCAAAGAACGTATTCCTGGTGGAGTTAATTCACCAGTGCGCGCTTGTAAGTCAGTCGGTAGTGAACCGATATTCATGGCCCATGCTGACGGCCCGCACATGTTTGATGAAGATAAGAACCGCTACTTAGATTATGTCGGATCATGGGGTGCGATGATTCTTGGTCATTGCCATCCACGAGTAATGGAAGCAATCGAAACAGCAGTTCGTCGCAGCACCAGCTACGGTGCGCCGTGTCGAGCTGAAGTAGAGATGGCCGAATTACTCTGCGAGATTGTGCCATCACTAGAGATGGTGCGCATGGTTAACTCTGGTACTGAAGCTTGTATGTCAGCTATTCGCCTGGCTCGGGCCTTCACCAAGCGTACTTTGATAGTAAAGTTTGACGGCTGCTACCACGGTCACGCTGATTCATTCTTGGTTAAGGCTGGTTCTGGTCTAGCAACTTTAGGAATCTCCAGTTCGCCTGGCGCGCCTGAAGAGTTGACCAAGCTCACTATCTCGTTGCCTTACAACGATGTTGACGCCCTGCGCCAAGCCTTCGCTAAAAAGAGTGACGAGATTGCAGCAATTATTGTTGAGCCAATTGTTGGCAATGCTGGATTGATTCAACCAACCGATGAGTTCATTAAATGTATGGTTGGTCTCTGCAAAGATTCTGGCGCACTGCTAATTTATGATGAAGTTATGACTGGCTTTAGAGTAGCCTTTGGTGGTGCTCAAGAGTTGCATAAAGTCAAACCTGACTTGAGCTGCTTCGGCAAAGTAATTGGTGGTGGTTTACCTGTAGGCGCTTATGGTGGCCGCAAAGATGTGATGGAACACATTGCTCCTCAAGGTTCTGTTTATCAAGCCGGAACTCTTTCTGGCAACCCGCTAGCAATGGCTGCTGGTCTTGCTCAGCTGAGATTCTTGAAAGCCAACAAGCCTTATGCAAGGCTCGCTGAAATTACTGAACTATTGGCTAATGGCTTCAAAGAAATCGCAGCCAAAGAAGATATCGCCGTTCCGCTGCAAGTTACCCACGTGGCTGGAATGCTCAGCTTCTTCTTTACCGATAAGCCAGTGACTGATTTTGATAGTGCTCTAAAATGCGATACTGAATTGTTTGGCAAAGTATGGCGCGGTCTTCTGGAGCGTGGCATTTACTGGCCACCTTCGCAATTTGAATCAGCCTTTGTCTCAACTGTTCATTCTAAGGCCGATGTGCACGATACTCTTGTCGCTTTTGAAGCGAGCTTGAGAGCTGCGATTGCTAAAGACAAATAGCAAGCTGAATCTAAATAACACTCTAAATAGATGAGGACCCTATGCAATTTATCGTAACTGGCCTAGATGGCGAAGATGATGGCGCCCCAGCTCGGCGCACAGCAGTGCGAGACGCTCATTTGGCTGGTATCTTTGAATTGAAGCAGTCGGGAAAGATTTTGTTCGGCACAGCTATTCTTGACGACAGTGAGAAGATGACTGGCTCAGTTTTGGTGGTTGATTTTGCTGATCGCGCCGAGCTTGACCAGTGGCTGAAAACAGAGCCTTATGTCACTGGTGATGTCTGGCGCAAGATCGATGTGGCTCCTTGCCGGGTTGCCCCGATGTTTATGGCGAAGTAGTTAGGATTGAGTTCGACTCTTTCTCGCATTTAGCGGGTAACTCGCTAGATAAAGCCTTAGGGCTCATTCGAGTCAATTTGCTCAGAGGGCAAGTTTTTTTCAGAACGTAAGAGTGCTCTGGCGACAGTTAGCACCGACACACTTTGGGCCCCAGCTCTGAATAGAGCTTGGGCACAAGCGATAGCTGTCGCGCCAGAAGTGAGCACGTCGTCAATTAAGATTATGTCTTTCCCTTTGACTCTATCGCTTGCAGTGAAGGCGCTGTCTACATTGATAGCTCGCTCGCTTTTTGTCAGCCCGTATTGGGGCGATGTTACTTTAGATCTAATAAGCGCCTTGGTATCGCATCTGATGCAAGCTCGTTTGCTTAGTGCCAGTGCAATTAGTTCGCTTTGATTAAAGCCCCGCTCTTCTAGCTTTGTTTGATGGAGGGGGACGGCGATGAGAACTATTTTTCTCATTGCCTTTTGGGGCGCATTGTCGTGCTGCAGAAGACAACCTAGGCCAGCCTCAAGCACTTTTGCTAGATCGCCAGCCAGTTCTTGTTTATCTTGATATTTGAAGGCGCGAATAGCTTGGCGCGCTAAGTCTTTATAGGGGCAGATGCTGATGCAGTAAATTTGCGCTGTATCGTTTTTTGTTAGGTTCAAGGTGACCATCATGGGTTTAGTCTTTGTCAGCCCTGCTATGCAACCTTGGCAGAGAAATCTAGATTGATTAATAGGTTGGCATGAGAAGACCGGTGGCTGTATCGTGCCGTCGCATAGTAGGCATGGCCTTGTGCCCAACAGCTGAACAAGGTGAGCCTCTATATAAAGAGCAATCGAACAAATACTCTGCCAGGCTTGATTGACCATTAGCATTTACCTACAACTAACTGTTACCTATATAAACGTCAGAAAGCCTCTTAAAGTTCAGTTTTTCGCCTGGCCAATTGAGTTAATATAGGTTGGCAATAGCGAGCTATTGAATTCGCTGCTTTTCTTAAAACAGACACGCAAACTTTAAACAGGTGGCCCCGGTGCAATTCGAAAATTTGATTGAGCAAGCTGAAGGCGAACTAAAAGATGCTTTCGCTAGAATGGATCGCATTGCCCTCGTCAATCAGAAGAGAGTCTTAGATAGTTACCGTGAGCACCAGGTAACCGAAGAGTATTTTGCCGAGCGCACCGGATATGGTATCGACGATATCGGTCGTGAAATGATCGATAAAGTGTTTGCTTCTGTTCTGCAGGCTGAGGCTGCAGCAGTGCGAATGCAGATGGTCTCTGGTACTCATGCAATTGCTTGTGCATTATTTGGCAATCTGGAACCGGGCGATACACTAGTAGTTTTGACTGGCAAGCCCTACGACACCTTAGAAGAAGTAATTGGTGCGGGTGGCACCACACAAGAGCCAGTACGAGGCTCACTTACTGCTCTTGGGGTGAAATACAAAGAGCTTGCTCTAGACCCAAATCTATCTGTAGAAGAACTTTCGCAGCAGATCACAGCGGCAGCACCAGCCAAGCTTT
>LNEX01000484.1 GCA_001464165.1 bacterium Ga0077546 | reverse complement strand
ACTGTTGAGCAGCGTTTGGTTGAGGGGCGGAAAAATATGGAGGATTTGGCTGAGAAACATATGACTCAGTTTTATCCTAGTATTTATAACGGAAAACAATACCAGTATGCGCCTACTTTCAAGAAAGACATGGAGAAGCTGGAAGGGCGCATGAATTCCGGGCAGGTTTCAAAAGAAGAAGTGGCTGCCACGTACGAGTCTATCGCCAAAATGGTTGACAATCCAACCGATGTAACTTCTCAGGGCAAGCGCTTGCAGCTGGCCAAGAATATTATGTTTCATGCTGGTGATCCGACCAAGACAGATCAAGGTGAATACAACACTTGCGCTCTAACTTCGCAGCAAGAACGGCTCTTTACTCGCAATCCAAGTAAGGCTGCCGATATCATTGCTGAAGCTGCGACCACCGGAAAGTGGGTAGCACCGGACGGTAAAGAGATTAAGTTAGATAAGGCCAGCTTGCAGCCAAGGCCAGGCAGTATCATGGGTTCTCCTATTGACGGCGAGCGCAGCTATGCCACTCAAGTTCTGAACAATGTCTTGGCCAATGACATTCACCAGCGCAAAGAGACGCCTGAAAGCTACGTGCAGTACCAACATCGCGATAAGCAAGGCCGCCGACTTGGCGAAGAAGACAATGGTGAGCGGGTCTATGATGCCAAAGGTAGAGAAGTGCGGGATCCAGATGGTAAAAAGTTGAGAGCCCCTCAAGTGGATGACCTTGAAGTGGCGGCTCAAATCAAGAGACTGACCGGAGATACTGGAGTGGTGATGGTTAATCAGAAGATGGCTGAGACTGATGATCCCAAGCAAAAACGTAACCCAGAGGCTGCCAAAGACGTAGTGCTCTTGTCTAGCGAAAAGCAACTGGGCGAAACCCTGGCAACCTTAAAGGCACACGGCAAATTCCCTGCCATAATTGGTCTTGATGGTGCCGATCGCGTCTTGACTGCTGGTTTGCCGAAAGATCCGCAGATGGCTAAGAGCAAAGAGTTTGAGGGGCATATGCTTTCAGTGACAGATTACGATGCTACCAAGGGCAGAGCTAGGCTTTCTAATCAATGGGGCCACGCCAGCGACCGCTGGATCAGCGTTAAAGACCTCTATCGGGCAACAGATCCAGAGTTCCCTCGACGCTAATCTGGAGAGAGCTATGATATGAGTATCTCTGTTAAAGGGTTTTGGTGAGACAATAAATCTCACTCGTGCTAGCTCTACTGACTCTTTTGACAGTTAAATTTAGATCAATGGCTGACCCAAGTTCAAACCTAAATTCGTATGACAATCAATTTGGCACATTGGAAGTCGGCTCTTTCATTGGCGGCACTTATCGTGTGCTCGACTTTATTGGTCAGGGCGGAATGGGTTTTGTCTACAAAGTAGAGCACATAATGATGGCCAAAGTTTTGGCTCTTAAGATTTTGCGCTCTGAGCAGGTTTCAGAAGAAGTGTGGAAGCGCTTTCGCATTGAAGCTCAGGCTATTGCCAGGCTAGATCATGCCAATGTCGTACGCATTTATGATATGAGTCAAACTGAGGCTGGGCTTCCGTTTTACACCATGGATTTACTTGTCGGCGAGTCATTAGCAGACTACCTTGACGAGTACTATCGACTTCCTGTCAGCGAAGCTTTGCCTATATTTCGGCAGGTTTGCGCTGGCTTGGCCTATGCCCATGACCGAGGCATAATTCATCGTGATATCAAACCCGGAAACATCATGCTTCTTGCTGATGGGCGCGTCAATTCTCTGTCTAAAGTTGCGCCAGTAGTTAAGATCGTTGATTTTGGTATTGCTAAATTATCGTCTTTCGACAGCAGTTTTGGTCAAGGATTAACTAGGCCGGGTGAGGTTTTTGGCAGTCCTCTGTATATGAGCCCCGAGCAATGTTCTGGCCAGAAGCTAGATCATCGCACTGATATGTATTCAGTTGGCGTCACGATGTTTCAAGCCCTCACGGGGCGCCCACCTCTGCTGGGCAAGACCGCCGTTGAAACCACTGCCATGCATCAATCAGTGGTGCCGCCAGCCATGGCTGATGCCATTGTATTAGAAGAAGATGAAGAGCCCATTGTTTTTCCTCCAGAGTTAGAAGAAATCGTGGCGCGTTTGTTGGAGAAGTCACCTGATGCTCGCTATGATTCGCTAGCTGATGTTGCTAGCGAGTTGCTGGCCTTGGAGCGCGGAGAGGTTAGGAAAAGACAAGGCGGAACCGCCAGTGCTGATGGCGGGAGGCTGGCACCGTATGCAGTGGCGGAAGCTGCTCGGCGCAAAGCTGGCTATTCAAAGACTCAGGTTCTAACCTCTGGTCAAAGCGAGACTGATTCTGGGGCGGATGCTGTTAGTCGTAAGCAGACAAGAAGTCTTGTTCTAGCTCTATTAGGAGTAATTGTGCTCATGGGTGTTTTAGCTTCAGCTGCTTGTGTAATCTCTCTAGAGGTGCAAAAGAAGAAGACTGCTAGCGTTTTCATTAAGCCTGTAGGCAGTTTTGCTGCAAGCTCGATGATAGATGCTTTGAAGCAATATGATTCTGATAACATCGAAACTGCAACGGGGCTTCTTCCTGCAAAGGATGAGCAGATTCGCAGGTACCTCAATACACATGTAGGGTTTTACTCCAAGCCCATTGCTCAGAATGGCAAAGAGAGTTATGTTTTCGAGTTTCCGAATGATTTCAGCTTGGGCCAGCTAGCCCATTGGACAGCAACAGCCCCTTATTCCACAAGGGAGCCGGCTCAAGGGAAGGTGGAAATGCCGAAGCGCGAAGCTCTGCGCTTAAGTGCCGATCCCGCGCTTTGTGCTCATCCGAGTTTACTGAAGTTCTTTCGAAGCGATGAGCTGGTTGAAGTTTGTATCAACGATAAGAAGGATAGATCTCCGGAGCTTTTTCCTAATCTCCAGAGGCTTTCAAAGTTGAGTCGGCTAGATCTCAAAAGTACGTTACTTCAGGCGGATGATTTAGCTTCACTAGATAGATTAGATTCACTTCGTGAGCTATGCCTTGATAATTCAGGTTTGTCTGGTGCTACCTTAGCTCGATGTCGAATTTTGCCTAGGCTAAAAGTAATTGGGTTATCGGGGTTGAGTGACTTAACGCCTGTTTTGAGGAAGCTAGCGGAGTCTAATAATCTTGAGCGCCTCGAAATTAATGGTTCCAATTTAACCAAGCAAGATTGTGTCTACATTTCACGAATGACAAAATTAAGAAATTTGCTTTTATCCAACAACCCAATTACTGACGGTGACTTAGAGCAATTGACTTCGCTAAAAAATCTGACAGTGCTTGACTCACGCAATTGCAACAAGCTTACTCCCAAGTCAATCGACTCCTTTGCCAAGTTCAAGAATCTCGAAGAGCTGCTTGTTAATGTTCCCCTCGTGAATCCTGATAACGAGAAAAAACTAAAAAAGGCTTTGCCGAAATTAGTTAACTTCAATTTCTGATGGCCCGTGGCTGTGATATTGCTTGCCTAAGTTACTTACTTAGTTACTTACTTAGTTTCTTTCTTTAACGCCCTGGCGACGTGTGATTTTTGAAGAAGTCCCATATTGCTTGGCTGGCGCTAAAATCGCGGCTAGTTTTTCCCACTGTTCCCTCGGGCAAATATTGTAAGCCGCCGGGCCAGGTGTGGCCACCGCCCTCGATACCATATACAACTACTTCGCTGCCTTGTAGTCCCCCAGAAAATTGAGCGTATTTTACTCTTGTTCCGTCATTGGGATCGACGTCTGGTAGGTCGATAGTTCGTGGGTTGGGTTGGCAGCGATTGGCTTTAACCCAGTATTGAGCAGCTTCTTTGGCCGATATAACGCTGCCTCTATCGTGGAAGCTCTTATAGTGAATTGGACCACCTTTAAAAGGTACGAGCGGGTCGTTCATTCCCAAAATATACAAGACAGATACTGGTTTCATTGGTCGCCTTGTGTGGAAAACAATATCTGGTAGAGTCGCACCTACTGAGGCGCAGCCCGCAAATTTATTAGGCAGCATTAGGCATAAATATTGACTGAAGAAACCGCCATTAGAAACTCCCGCGACATAGACTCTTTGTTTGTCGATGTTCCAGCGCCGCTCTAAGTGGTCTATCATATCGCTGACAAATTGCACATCGTTATAGCGGTCGTGGCCATCAATGTTGCGGCCATCGTTCCAGTGTCTATTAATGCCTTGTGGATAAACGAGTAGAAAGCCATTTTGATCGCTAACAGCATCAAGGCCGGTAAGTGCGTCCATTCTGCTGCCTAGACCAAAGCCGCCATGGAAACACAACACCAGGGGCATCTTTTGGCTGTGATTATAGGCTCTTGGCACATGAACAAAAAACTCTCTCTCAAGGCCTTCGCTTGAAACAGTTTCTCTAATCAATGTTGCATCGGCAGGAGGTAGCTGCCCGTTGGGGCCTGTCAGAAGGCTTGGATCAAATGGCTTATTTGTTACTTTGCTCTTTTTGGATTTCTTTTGATTAGGTTTGCTGTCGGGGTTGTTGTTGGGGTCGTGAAACATAGTGTTTTGACCGTCGTTTACTTGAAAGGGCCGTTCGTTCGGCTCCATTTGTGCAAAAGCTGGTAAATAGCCCGCTGTAAAGCCTAGGCATAAGCTCAGAGACAAGCTCATGCCTAGGCTAGCTATCGATAAAGGGGCAGTGCCAGGAAAGCAATTGCTCATTTGCTCTGTTTCTTCTTGGCCTCAAGATCTCTTTTGGCTTTGATAACTATGCCTTGGGTGAGACCACTCATATACTTAGATAGATCTGTATCGATACCGACAGTCTTAAGTCCGGCAGACACTACCCCATATACAGTATCGCTGTTGAGCATGATTGCTGCGGCGACCAACAGTGTCAGCGCTAGTTGAAACAACGTTTTGATAGTACGCCATCTGCTTTCGTTATATTTGCGCGATACTTGTTTGTTTCCCACTGTTTGTCTCGATTCTTCTTCAATGTTTGTTGGAATACTTGGGTCTACCATGGGCTGGTCTTTGGGGGCACCTACCGCGGCCATTATTGGTGCTAAATCTAGTTGACCAGTCTTTGGTCGAGCGGCGCTTTGGGTAATGCGTTCTGGATGGCTGTCTAGGATTGATTGTGGTGCTTCCGGCAGGTTGGGCAGCATTGCCACCAATTTGGATGTGGAAAGCCATAGGGCTTGGTTTAGCTCATTGGTTGACTTGCGCATTGGGTCTAAAATGGCGTAGTTGCCATCAGTCACCATCAAGAGTTTGCGCACTGCGGCGTATCCGCTTTCGCCAGTAACGTTTATACGAGCGCCAACAATGAAGCCGCCGGACGAAAACAAAAGGCGCCCTTGTAAATCAGACTGATTGTCATTGATACGCAAGATCGGTGTTTGGCAAGTTTTAATTGCAACAACGGCATTGACGACGTCTGCCACCGGTTCATCTTGGTTGATAGTTCCTTCAGTGATAACGTCCACAGTGTCCTCTACTTAAAAATGATCGTCTTATATGTTGACCGGCTTTCAAGTTAGTCTAACAGACAGCTCTTGCTATAGAATATATGACTATGAAAAAGCGCGTTATGTGTGTGTTTGGAACGCGCCCGGAAGCTGTCAAGTTGGCTCCTGTGGTGCATGCTCTTCGCCAGTCTAAGAGTTTAGAACCAGTGGTGGCAATCACTGCTCAGCATCGAGAGATGCTCGATCAGATGATGCGCTGGTTCGATGTCAAGGCTGACTATGACCTTGACTTGATGAAGCACGGCCAGACTTTGGCTGAACTGACAGGTAGGGTCTTGAATGGCGTTGACCAGCTGTTGTCAAAAGACAAGCCTGACCTTCTCTTGGTGCAAGGCGATACCACTACAGTGATGTCGGCTGCTCTGGCTGCCTTCTATCAAAAAGTGCCGGTGGGCCATGTTGAGGCTGGGTTGCGCACTAATGATCGCTACAATCCTTTTCCTGAAGAAATGGCCCGGCGACAGACTGGTCGTCTTGCTACGTTGCACTTTGCCCCCACGGCTCTGGCGGTAGAAAATTTAAAGAAGGAAGGCATTGTCGATAATGTCTTCATGACTGGCAACACTGTGATTGATGCTCTTCTTGACACTGCTGGCCGTTTGCAGGCTGATCAAATTGACCCCGCTCTGTATGGCAAAGTTGATTTTGATAAAGCTAAGGTGCTCTTGGTAACAGCTCACAGGCGAGAGAATTGGGGTCAAGGCATGGATGAAATTGCTCTGGCTTTGCGGCAAATTGCCGACGAGTTTCCTGATGTACAGGTGCTGTATCCCATTCATAAAAACCCGGTGGTGCGTGAATCGATTGAGCCAGTATTCGCTGGTCACGATCGCTTGCACTTAGTTGAACCTCTTGATTACGTGCCATTTGTTCATGCTATGCAGCGTTGTCATTTCATTCTTACAGATTCTGGCGGGGTGCAAGAAGAAGCCCCGGCTCTTGGCAAACCTGTGCTAGTCATGAGAACTAACACCGAGCGTCCTGAGGCGGTGGCAGCTGGTGCTGCCAAGTTGGTAGGAGTTAGTCAGGAGACAATTGTGGCTGGCGCTCGGGAGCTTTTATCAAGTGGCAATCTCTACGCCAAAATGTCACAGGCTGTCAATCCTTTCGGTGATGGGCACGCGGCAGAGCGCATTGTGGAGTCGATCGAGCAGTACTTCGCCAGCTAGCGACAGCATAAAACAATTCTATCTATCATTTAAGTTTGGGCTTAAATAGGCCGTTTGGCGCTATGATCTGCTTTATATTAAGAGTTATATGGGAGAGAGTGACGTGAGCACCTCAGTTACCGAGCACGATGTTATGCCATTTGGCGAGTTTCTCGACGAAGAGCATCAGGCTATCAGAGAAGCAATCAGAGATTTTGCCACACGGGAAATCGCTCCAAAGGCTCATGACGTAGACCAAAACGCTCGTTTTCCCATTGAGAATTTCAAAGAGCTAGGAAAGCTTGGTTATCTTGGTCTTCCCATTAGTGCAGAGTACGGTGGCGCCGGGGCCGACTATCGCTCGTATGTAATCGCTGTTGAAGAAATTGGTAGAGCGTGCGGTTCAACGGGTTTGAGTTATGCGGCCCACATTTCACTGGGTACCAATCCGCTTTATCTGTTTGGCTCAGAAGAGCAGAAGAAAAAATTTGTGCCAAAGCTTTGCTCTGGTGAATACATCGGTTGTTGGGCACTAACCGAACCCGGCACTGGCTCTGACGCTGCCATGCAGAAGACCACAGCTAAGTTAGTTGGTGACCACTACGTTTTGAACGGCACCAAGCAATTCATCACCAATGCTACTGACGCTGACGTTGCTATCATCATGGCAATGACCGACAAGAGTCAGGGGCGTAGGGGTATTTCATCCTTTGTGGTAGGGAAAGGCACACCGGGCTTCTTTGTTAGCAAAGTTGAAAAGAAACTGGGAATGCGTGGCTCCCCCACCGCTAGTTTGACCTTTGAAGATTGCAAAATTCCTAAAGAGAACATGATTGGTCAAGAAGGCGAAGGTTATAAGCAGGCACTTACAACCCTTGAAGGTGGTCGCCTTTCTATTGGCGCTCTTGCCCTTGGAATCGGTCAAGCCGCATTCGATGCCGCTTTGAGTTATGCCAAGCAGCGTGAAGCTTTTGGTCAGCCAATTGGCAAGTTCCAAATGATTCAAGGTTATTTAGCTGATATGGCTACTCAACTCAGTGCTGCTCGGTTGATGCTTTATCATGCTGCTTGGATGAAAGACCAGAAACTGTTTGCCTCTGAAGTGGCCTCTAAAGTTTGCAACCTTTGTGTACAGATTCACGGCGGCTACGGCTACATTGTTGATTTCCCAGCTGAGCGTTTCCTGCGTGATGCTAAGCTTTGCGAAATCGGCGAAGGTACTTCTGAAATTCAGCGTCTGGTTATTGCTAGACAGTTAGGCCTCTAATTTTAAGTATTCGAGTACTCCGTCTATAGGCATGTCAGCGAAGGGTTTGTGTTCACGGCAAAACCGTGACCTTTCTGACGAGCTGATTGAAGGGTAATCCATGACTTCAGCAAAAAGCCCAGCTCCTGTGGCCCCGCCAGTAGCGAAAAAAGTGCCTCATGTGGTGGCTCTGCACGGCAAAAATATCGTCGACGATTATGCCTGGATGCGTAACTTGCCCACCCAAGATCCAGATTTAATTCCGTATCTGCAGGCGGAAAACGCCTACGCTCTTTCCTACATGGCTGACACGGTCGACCTGCAAGAGAAGCTCTACCAAGAGATGCGCTCACGTATCAAAGAAGCTGACGAATCTGTGGCTGCTCAGCGCGGCGGTTGGCTTTATTACACTCGTACCGAAGAGGGTAAGCAGTACAGCATTTATTGTCGCCGTGGGCTTAAGCCTGGCAGCCCGGAGCAAGTCATTCTCGATGTCAATCGATTGGCTGCTGCAGTCGACTTCTTTGAGGTAGAGGCTATTGCTCTAAGTCCTAGTGGGAACTTTCTTGCCTATTTGTATGATGATAAGGGTTTTCGCCAATATAAGTTAGTGGTGAAGAATCTTCGCAGTGGCAAGATACTAGCCACAACCGCCGAACGGGTCACGTCTGTAGTCTGGGCAAGCGACAACAAGACTCTTTTCTACACCACTGAAGATGAGGTGACTAAGCGTTCTGACCGTGTCTATCGTCACAGAATTGGCAGCAAGCAGCATCACCTTGTCTGCGAAGAAGCTGATGAGTTCTTTGGTTTGCATCTTTCTAAAACGCGCACAGGGGTGTTTATTTATCTCAGCACTTCCAGCCATACTACGGCATCGGTTAGCTACATTCGTGCTGAAAAGCCACTTTCGCTCTTTAAAGAAATTTTGCCGCGCAAGCACATGGTTGACTATGAGGTTGAGGATGATGGCAAGAATTTCTACATTCTCACCAATGATGGTGCTAAAGACTATCGTCTGCTTAAGGCCCCTTGTCGCACTCCATCAAAGTGGAAAGAAGTTTTGGCCCATCGGCCTGGAGTAAAGCTGGATGGCGTCGATGTCTTTGCTGATTTTTTGATCGTCTTCGAAACAGACCAGGGTCTCGATAAAATTCGCATTACCAAATTGTCTACAGGTGACGTGCACTATATTGATTTTCCTGAGCCCGCTTATGCACTTTCGGGTGCAGCCAATCACATTTTTGATAGTGCAGTTTATCGCTTCGGTTATCAGTCTATGGTGCAGCCGCCGTGCACTTTTGAGTACGATCTCAATTGCCGTACTACTGCTGTGCTGAAGACTCAAGAAGTGAATGGATATGACCCTTCCGCTTATCATAGTGAACGAATCTTTGCCACTGCCAGCGATGGTACTCGTGTGCCTATCTCTCTGGTCTATAAAGACCAAATCGAGAAGCCTCGCCCGTGTCATTTATACGGCTATGGTTCTTACGGTATCACTATATCCAGTGGCTTTAGTAGTGCGCGAGTCAGTCTGCTCGATCGTGGCTATATCTATGCCATTGCCCACATTCGTGGTGGCGGGGAGATGGGCGAGACCTGGCGCGATGACGGCAAGCTGCGCAATAAAATGAACACCTTTACCGACTTTATTGCTTGTGCTGAACATTTGATCGCTAATGGCTATTCAGAACGCCAGCGCTTGAGCATCGAAGGTGGCAGTGCGGGCGGCTTGCTTATGGGAGCGGTACTTAACCGGCGTCCGGATTTGTTTAACGCTGCTATTGTTGATGTGCCATTTGTTGATGTCATCAATACCATGCTTGATGAGAGTTTGCCGCTTACCGTGGGCGAGTTCGAAGAATGGGGCAATCCTAAGATCGAGGCTGACTATAATTACATGCGTCTTTATTCGCCGTACGAGAATATCCAAGCGGCGCATTATCCGGCCATGCTTGTGCAGTCGGCCTTCTACGACAGCCAGGTGCCTTACTGGGAGCCCTCCAAGTACATTGCTAGATTGCGCGCCACTAAACTTGATACCAATCCACTGATTTACAAGATCATGCTTGAAGCTGCTGGGCACGGAGGAAAGTCAGGCCGCTTTGATGCTTTGAAAGACGTGGCATTCGAATACGCCTTCTTGCTCAAGCAGCTGGGCTTGTCTGCCTGAAATTTGAAATCAGCCAGAGGCTAGATACTACGGTATGTCAGAGGTATGTTTATTTTGTGTTAGGGCCGAGACACATTACTTTCAAATAGGTAAGATATGGTATTCGATTTAGTACGTACAAATTAGTCCATACATAGGCTAGATAAATGCCATTACTGATGTTGGGAGAGGTTGTTACTGAGCTGAAATTGACTTCCGCTGATGAAGTTAAAAAGGCGCTGCACTTTGCTAAAGCTACTGGCAGCCCTCTTGGCCAAGCTTTAGTAGCTCAAGAAATTATTTCGCCTTCGGTGCTCAGGGCCTGCGTGCAGGCTCAATGGATGCTAAGCGATCAACTTCTAACTGTCGATGAGTGTCAAGCGGTAGTTGCTCTCGTGCAAAGGCGTAAATGGACCTTTAACGATGCTTTGCTAACCCTTGGATTCTACTGTGAAGATAGCAAAGGCATGCGCCTCGGTGAACTACTGAAGGCGGCTGGTCTCTTGGCGCCAGAATTGGTCGATAAGGCACTAGAGCGTGCCACCTCAGCTTGTCTTCCCTTAGGCAAAGCAATTGTCTCTTTCGATTTTTTAGAGCAAGCAACAATTGATAAGGTGCTTGAAATTCAAAAGCGCTTGCGGCGTGGCGAAATAGTTATGGCCGACGCTTTGCAAGAAGTTAGTAAACTGAGGGTTAGCTCACAGGCCTTAAGTAAGACGAGTCGCATTTTGACAAGACTTTTAATTGAGGCTGAAATCGTTACGGTAGAAGATGTTCAGACTTATCACACTGCGGCTGTAACAACGGGGCGCGGCCTAGCTGATATGCTTTATCTTTATTCTAATTTACCAGCGCAGAAACTTTTCGTACTCTCTAGTATTGCTAGAAGAATCGAGTCCGGTACCCTTACATATCGCGACGGAATGAAATTGACCATGCTCGACAAAATGCGTGGTGATTCTAGCATAGACCCTAAAGCTAGCTCTCAAGCTATTTTAGGTACTGCTTTGCAGCAACCCGGCAAAATTTCGTTCTATGTTTATTTGCGCATGCTTGATTATCTAAATGCTGATAAAGCGCAAGAACTGATTGGTTTTATGAGTGCCAATCGAGATTTAGTATCGCGTTTCTTGCGGGAACACGAACTGGAACAAAAGAAAGAACTGGCCGAGCTCGGTAGTTCATGGAAAGCTAAGATCAGATTTTGTATTGAGTCAGACAGTTTGCTTCAGAGTTGTTTGCTCGAGGCATTTCCAGAGGATAAAGAAACCTTTTTCAAAGCCCGAGAATTGTTGCAGCTAGTCAATTCTAATTGTCTAACTTTAGAAGAGTCACTGTTCTGGTCACACGGTTCACTATCTAGCTAATTTAAAGAATAGAAAAGTCAAAACTTCCTATAGTCTATCTGTCTTCGCGCCATACGCCAAACTCTTTATGCTCCCATTCGTGCTCGCGCTGTTGCTCGGCAGTGGTTGGTTTGGCCGCTGGCGCTTGCGAAGTTGAGTCCTGGGAGCCTCTAGGTTTCTGCGCTACTTCCTGGGTGGGCAGGCTATCGAGAATCGGATTGGGCTCGTGGATGCTGTCTGAGTTAGTCATTTCTGGCTCTCTAATAAGGTCGCCACTGTCTTTCTGATCAGCTGGTGCCCAGTCTTGCTTTTCAGCTACTGGAGCCATGGGAGATGCGTTTTCTGGATCTTCGATAGACTCGTGAATGGGGTTAATATCGGCCACTTCTATGGCTTTGGTTTTGTCTACGATTATCTCTATTCGTCGATTGGCAGACATGCCAATGAGATTGTCTTTGCCGTCCGGTGTTTGGTTCGGAGCAATGGGATGGCCTTTTCCTATACCTACAGCGGTCACTTGCACATCTTGCAGCAGACCTCGTTGCAAAAACCAGAGGCGCAGGCGTTCAGCTCTCTCTTGACTGAGTTTTCGAATATAGGTGTCGAAGCCGAAGCTATCGGTGTGACATTCGATCACAACGGGATGCTCGTGCCAGCGACTCAAGTGTTCGGTTATCTTGTTTAGTGCGATTTCGCCGCCGGGCATTATTGTGGTCTGGTCGGGGTCAAAGAGTCTATCGGTTGAGATCACTAGGCGTTCAATTGTTGGTGTCTTGGTTAACTTGACGGTGGGCTCAGTTTTAGCTACAGCGTGCGCTTTTAAGATTGCTTCTGGCTTTGTTTTTGCTTGTTTCGTCTGGGCTGTATGATTTGTGGGCCACTCGAACGGGCGATTGTTTTTATGGCTTGCTTGCTTATTGTTTGATTGTGCTGACGCTGTTTGTAGGCAAAAAGTCGCAGTCAAAATTTGGCAGGATAAAACAAAACCTGCAGCTAACATTGTCCCTATAAGTTTTGCTAGAGCAAGTTTACTGGGTGCAAGTCTTGAGGTTGGAGTTTTCATGAGGCAATCATAGCAAATTGGACTTAACACAGGGCTTTTTATAGACCATTCTTAAGCGGATTTGATGCTGCTGACTGTTCTACTATAAAAGCTAAGAAACAAATCGAAAAAATATATAGAAGAGTAAGATAAAAATCTAGGTGCACTCAATGAAAACAAAGAGAGGGGCCGGTTCTGAGTGAACTGACCCCTCTCTTGTTATTTCTGAACTAGCTTCGTCTGGCTCTTAGTCGGGGCGGTAGCCGGTCTTGGACGGGGTGTGGTCGAGAGTGATGAACTGGCCGACGGTCCAGCCATACTTGGAGGCCACGGCCAAGAACTTCTCCAGGCGTGCCGGTTCACCAGGCGTGTTGATCATGAAGTTACCGATGGCACACGGGTGCATCAGTATCATCATGCCACCGTCAGTGGAGGCAGAGTCGCCGTCGCGGCCGGCAATGACAAACTTGCGTTCGTCGATCCGTGACCAGCCGAAACGGGCACGATTGACGTGCAGCCAGTAGTGAAAGCTTAGCGGCTTACCCGGCTGCGGCTTCGAGTGCCATTCTTCACCACCGACTTCGTAGCTGTGGTTGACACCAGTGGACATGCCGCTCTTGTCGTAGATCAAGTGCGAGCCCACGACGTTTTCTGGTTTGACACCGAGAATCGGAGCAACGGCGATGGCCAGCTCCTGGTCGCCGTTGGAGACGATGACCACGGTGACGCCGAGGGAAGTGAGCAGCTCGTTTTCTTCCTTCACATCAGGGTAGGCCTTGCTGGCATACAGCGGAGCGAAGGCAGTCACTTGGGCCAGCTTTTCGGCCTTGGAGAGACCGACTTGGCTGGGCCAGTAGATGTTGGTCCAGAAGTCCATCATGGCGATGCCATCACCACCGGCTTCCTTGTTGAGCCACAGACGCAGAGCTTCATGAGGCCCGAGGTCAGCGGCCGGCTTGTTCTTGCCGAAGCTCCCGCAGACTTTCTTGATACCAGCGAGCATGCGCGCCGGCCAGCTCATGGGAGCTTGCTGGTTGCTCTGGTTCTGGCGTTGGTTCTGACGTTGTTCCAGGTAGTCGGCGATTACTGCCAGCTGCTTCTCGGTGAACTTGCCGTTGTCGGCCCGCCACTTGAAGAAGAAGGTGAAGATGTCACCGGCGCCCTGGGTTTTGTCGACGTCCTTGAGCCAGAAAACTTGCCGACCAGCAGCCTTTTCGCAGGCTACCCAGTGGCGAAATTCGTCCGAACGGAAGTAGTCGAGGCGTTGCTGACTGGTCATGCGAGCAGCCTTGGCGTTGCCGCTTTCGATGCTGCCGCCGGCGATGGAATAGAGTTTGTCTTGGGCGGCATCGAGGGCAACGATGGCGGAGACGATGTTCTGCAGATCCGTTGGTTTGATCATAATTTCCTCCAGTTAAAGAGACCCGCTGATAGCAGGCGGAAAAAGAGAAAGGCGTAACTCGCGCTGCGTGTGCAGGAGCTAACGAGCGATGAAAGAGTGTTCTGCTTTAGATGCTGATAGCTGTGCCTGTTTAGAAAATTGAGAGAGATATGATTCGACCCTAAATAGCTCAAGGGTCACAAGGCAAGCTTCTTGGACCCGCTGTTGTTGTTGCAGGGGGGCACGCGGAAATTAGATCAACTAGTTTAATTAGCGCTAGCTAACATTCCTGGCTGCGAATGCTCTGGTTGGGCTCGACTTGGATGTCTTCAGGTCGAAGCGAAACGATTGCACCTGGGTGGGCGCCAATTGGTTGCAGCAAAATCCGTTCCGCTTCTACTCCAATGACTATGCCATGAGTCTTGGGGGCGACATTGAGCCAGTTGATTTTGATTATGCGAACCACTGTGCCTGGTTTGAACTGCGGGTGTTGGTAGTTGGCCAAGACTTGCAATTCGTTGGGATAAAATTCGAAAGTGTTCTCGCAGACGTCGCTTTCAACTGGTTCGATGTCTTCGACGCGTACCGAGATATAGGCTCCGTTGATGAACTGTACGTAGCCATGAGGAGAGCATTTGAGATGCTTGTGTTGCAAAATCGCTACCTTGGAACCAACTTGCAAGGGCAGCAGGTCTTTCCTGTCAGTTGTGGTTACCACTTCAGTGATAAGTGTTGTTTTAAGGTTCATGTTTGATTCCAATTTGAGTTGTGGACTTCATCTAGCCGCTTAATTTATGGGGCATTGGCAGGTGAAGGCAGAACTAGATTGAAGTTGGGAAGTTTGGAAGAAGTTATTTGGAGGGAAGAGAAATGTTGAATGGCAAGTAAACCTAACTGCGAAGAGTTGCGCTGTT
>LNEX01000483.1 GCA_001464165.1 bacterium Ga0077546 | reverse complement strand
CGTAGAGGCCTATCTCAGTGATATTGAGCAGTCCTGGTGTTTTGACTTTAGCAATGCCGATGACAAATACTGTCGCAATTTTTTGAGAAATCAAATTTTCCCGCTGTTAAATCAACGCTTTTCTGCACTGAATAAGAATCTTGAGCATTTGCGTCTTAACATTGAGCGCGAGAATGATTTTCTTGAAAAGCTCACAGCAGAGCAGCTAGAAAGTTTGCGTCAGTCAGGAAGGGGCTGTCAATCTATATCTGTAGCAGCGTGGCAAAAGCTGCACCCGGCTTTGAAAGACAGGGTTTTGGTGAAGCTAATGCGTGAGAATGGAGTAGAGGCTTCGTTTGAGCGAGTGGAGCGGCTCGCTCAGATTATGATTGGAGTTTCGCTAGAGCAAGGCGGGGGCGTTCAACACTATTCGCTTGGAAATGGCGTAGAGATTCTGCTCGAAAATGGGGCTTTGTGTTTCTCTGTTGAGGCTGTCAAGCAAACTGGTGCTGGCCAACTCAATGATTTGCGTCGCTCAATGTCGCCAATTACTGTGCGACTCCCTGCTCAGGGCCGCTCAACTGCGCTTACCCTTATACCTTGGTTAGACAAGGCCTTGCGCATCGAAGTTGCCAGTTTTAGTGATTTGCCTGATTTCAAATTAGAGTATCCCCATCGCCGGGCTCATCATTGTTTGATGGATCTTAGTCGTGTGACTGGGCCCCTAACCTTCCGTCTTCGTCAAGAGGGGGACCGCATTCAGCCCCTTGGTATGCCTGAGAGTGTTAGGCTAAAGCATTATCTGCATGCCAATAAAGATAAGGAAGGTGCTATTGGTCTACTTAAGCATCTTGACGAAAGACTGGCACAGCGACTCACTCCACTCTTGTCTGACGAGCAAGAGGTACTCTGGGTGCCTGGCTTTGGTCTTTCGCAGAAAGTTAAGGTGGGCCAAGTGGCTACACATCACTTGTCTCTTATCGATTTAGCTAGTGATATTGGCAGAATCGACTCTAGCTTCTGCTGAACAGACAAGGCCCTATTTGCCAATAGGTTAACAATTCTTGGCTTTTAATTATTTCGCTATAACTTGGGCGAGTTGCCAGCCTGTCATGCTCTTGGCCACCGCAAATGGTTCTTTGCTGGCTAGTACCTCTGCTTTTGTCAGCCTGCACTTGAGAAATCGAATGATGGACGGGGCGGAATAACTAGTAGTTGATAGACTGATAGTTGCTACTATGAATTTGTTGCTAAACGCTTAGTTTTTTGTGAATCCCCACAGGATGGGGCTTGTGGCGGTTAGCATAGAAGGATCGTGTTATAATTTGTTGATTGACATTCTGGAGCATTGCAATTAAATGAAGAAGTACGGAACAACCTGGGCCGTTTTCTTTCTACTACTGGTGTTGGTGGTCTTCACCGTTTCTCTCGCCAGCATGGGGAGGAAGGAAGATCCGCTCACATATTCACAGTTGATGAATCTGGTTAAGGAAGGCAAAGCGAACGAAATTCGCAAAATCACAATTACCAATGGCGAAAATATTATTCTTGTCAAATTAGCTAATGCTACAGCTGATCGCGAGAAATCGGTGATCGTACCAGCTGAAGCAAAAGAAGATTTGCTGCGTGAACTGAACAAAAACAATATTCCTATTGATACCAAAGAACCAGACAAGTCTGGCCTCTGGATGGGCATGCTTAGTTCATTCTTCTTGCCAATTCTAGTGCTTGTTGGTCTGCTCTTTATGTTCCGCAGTGCTCAATCTGGTGGTAACCAGGCCATGAGCTTCGGCCGCAGTCGCGCCAAGCTTATGGTCGATAACAAAGTCAAAGTCAGTTTTTCTGATGTCGCCGGTATTGATGAGGCCAAGCAAGAACTACAAGAGATTGTCGACTTCCTCAAAAATCCTGATAAATTCCAGGCTCTAGGTGCCAGAATACCGCGCGGTGTACTTCTTGTTGGTGCTCCCGGTACCGGTAAGACATTGCTTGCTAAAGCTGTTGCTGGTGAAGCCGGTGTGCCGTTCTTCAGTATTTCTGGTTCTGACTTCGTTGAAATGTTTGTTGGTGTTGGTGCTTCTCGTGTTCGCGACCTATTTGATCAAGCCAAAAAACATGCGCCTTGTATCGTC
Organism: bacterium Ga0077546; assembly: GCA_001464165.1. Next base: position 1,573 of record LNEX01000483.1, on the reverse strand, counting down.
TTCGTCGATGAAATAGATGCGGTTGGTCGCCAACGTGGCGCTGGTCTTGGTGGCGGTCATGATGAGCGCGAACAAACGCTGAACCAGTTGTTAGTTGAAATGGACGGCTTTGAAGGCACCACAGGCATTATTGTCGTGGCTGCTACTAACCGCCCTGATATTCTTGACTCGGCCCTTCTTCGTCCAGGTCGATTTGACCGTCAGGTCGGCATCGACAGACCAGACGTCGCTGGTCGCGAGCAAATTCTTACTGTGCACGGTCGCGGCAAGCCTCTGGCTAAAGACGTTGATTTGAAAATCTTGGCCAAGCGCACTCCTGGTTTTACAGGCGCTGACTTGAGCAATTTGATCAACGAAGGTGCACTGCTTGCCGCTCGTGGCGATAAGCGTGAAATCGATATGTCTGATCTCGATCAAGCAATTGATAAAGTCAATATGGGACCAGAGAAGAAAACTCGCATCATTTCTCCTAAAGAGAAAGAGAACACCGCTTATCACGAAGTCGGTCACGCACTGATGTTCACTCTTTTGCCCCATGCTAATCCACTGCACAAAGTCACCATTATTCCTCGTGGCTTTGCTCTCGGTGTGACTATGTCTTATCCTGATGAAGACGTGCTTTCACACAGCAGAACCCAGTTGATTGATCAAATTGGTGCCTTGCTTGGTGGCCGCGTGGCTGAAGAGATTGTCTTTGGTGAAGTCACAACTGGTGCTATGAATGACCTTGAGCGCAGCACAGGCTTAGCTCGTCGCATGATCACTGAGTGGGGCATGAGTCAGAGACTGGGGCCAATGACTTTTGGTCGTCGCAATGACCAACCGTTCATGGGTCGTGATTTTGGTCATGAGAGAGACTATGGCGAAAATATAGCCACTGTTATTGATGAAGAAGTCTCAGACATGATTTCGACTCAGTACACGAGAGTTAAAGAGATCCTTGTCAAACACCGTCCGCACATGGATGCCATCGTCAAGATCTTGCTGGAAAAAGAAACTCTCGATAAAGCGGAAGTGGATGCCATTGTTGAAGAGATCAATAGAAAGATTGCCAACGGTGAAGACCCAGTGATTGACGACAAGACCGACCTGACACCGCCACAAATACCACCTTCGGCCACGGGGGATGACTCCGGAAGCCGAAGTACGCTTAAATTCAAGAGCTTGTAATGAACTTAGAGAGACCGCTCCACGTGGGCGGTTTTTTTTTGAACAGATAGGCCGTTTTCTATAAAGTCTTTGCCTTGCTGATTGCGCTATCTCGTAACCAGCGCGGCTCAATATCCTATGGCTGCGCCAATAATTGGGATTGAGGATCTTGATCCTGTTTTGAAATCCTTATATAAATGGCCGCCCGGACTGTTTCTTCTCATGTCTGGCCCGTGCACTAAACAAAAGAATGGTTAGCATCTAAATCAAGAAAAAAGAAGATTGCACCTCTGTGTCCAAGGCCTCCTTTGCAACCCGCATTGGTGCCTGCTTTTCCGGCCATCCCTCCCAGATTTTGTGCTCTCCGCTCTGGTCTCTAGGCGTATGATTTAAACCATTGCGTCGACTGTAAAGGTTACCGGAG
>LNEX01000482.1 GCA_001464165.1 bacterium Ga0077546 | reverse complement strand
AGAAGTGCCCATACGGTTAAAGTCGCCTTCGAGGCCATGACCGACAGCCTCATGAATAAGCACTCCAGGCCAGCCTGAACCCAACACCACATCCATTACACCAGCCGGGGCGGGGGTGGAAGCAAGCAAATCGATGGCCATTTTGGCCGCGATATGAGCATGTTCTTGCCACATATTATCTTCAGCGAGAACACTAAACTCATAGCGACCACCGCCGCCTGAGCTGCCAGTTTCTTTGCGGCCGTTCTCTTCAGCTAAACAGCTAACTGAGATACGAACAAGCGGTCTAAGATCTACAAAAATTTGCTCTAATGAATTGACGATAATGATCGTATAGCTCTCACAAGCCACAGACACAGTAACATTTTGAATGCGGGCATCGTAGAGGCGAACTTCTTTATCAATCTTGCGAAGAAGATCAATTTTCTCTTGCAGAGCAATATCTACTGGGCTATTGAGAATGGGATATAAATTGTGTTGGCCCGAACTGTTAGCGGCATCTAAATCGACATTAAGACCGCTATTGGCAATGCCCGAAGCATGCTCAGTGATAGCACGGGCTACTTTGGCGCACTGCAAGAGATTAGTAACATTAACATGGCCAGTGTGTGAATAACCTGTTTTATCGCCCACAACCACCCGCACACCGGCTCCACTTGTAGTAGAGCTGGATGTGTTTTTCAAAACACCTTGATCAAAAGTAAGGCCCTGAGCAGTTCCGGCTTGAAAATAGATATCGCAGAAAACACCTTGTTTCTTGCCCTGCTCACCACGAGTAGCAGTGTCTAAAACTCTCTGCACTTGCTCGGCAGTAAGGCCAAACAATTTTTGTAGTTGAGTTTCGGCAGCTTCAATAATCATTCTCAGGGTTCTCATTTGTCATAGGCTGGTATAACAACAACGATAACTCTCTTCTGCCATTTCGGCATGAATACGATGATGAAAATTAGCGCTTGAGAACATACTGGCGCCAGTTGCGCCAATCTCGAAGCAGCTGCAAAACCAACTGCATATACGAGGTAAGCGTCCTCTCACCTATTTCAAGCGAGGCCAAAGCCTACAAAAGCCTTACCGGCACCAACTTTCCTTCAATTGTGTCGACAGATTACAAAGCGCAACATTTCGCAATTAGAAATCTCTTCGCTGTATTAAGAGCTATGAAAAGCGAAAGTAATATGACTTTTCTCTTTAACTTCAACAGCAACTTTTGATCTAAACAACCAAACCCGTCTCTTACCTCTGCACCCTTCCCATCACCGTTCCGTTTTCTAGCGCCGGATGTCTAACATCGCACCAAGAAAGTGAACGTGAGCGAGAAGTGAAGGCGTCAAAGTTCAAGAGAGACCACTTGGAGGCATTGCCCATGTCTACTCCCGAAAAAATCATCGTTCTCAAGGCCTTCCTCCCCGCCTCTGCGGCCCGCTCCTTCCACGTATCGTGCGAAGTCGGCGACGTTCTCGTTGTCGAAAAGGAACACGACCACGGCACCATGTGCACCAAGAACGGCGTGATCTGCTTTCTCCTGGAAGAGGAAGTCTACAAGTACTGCCGTCGCGAAACTGCATAAGAAACAGTCCTCCCACCTCGACCACAACCCTGAAAGTTCAAATGAACAATCGCACTGCTCCCTCTCTCACTGCAGTTGCCTCATACGCTCAGCTTCTGCAAGATGCCCGTGACCAATTCGCCATGGGTGTCTGCATCGAAGCAACTGAAAAGGCCAGCGAAGCAATTCTGCTCATGGAAGGCACTTTGTCTTTCGCCGCCAACAACCCTCAGTTGGCTGACGCCTACGCCCTCCAGGCGGCCATCTGCACCGAAGTGCACAAGACCTATCACGGTGTCGACACCAAGCAGCACTACTTGCGCCTCGCCCTCGATGCCTACCGGTCTGAAATCGCCTGCCGCGCACTCGGTTGCGAAACCGAAGCTCTGGCCAAGGCGCATTTTCTCTACGGTCGCACTCTGGCAGCCAATCTCGGCGACAGCCGCGGCTACCAAGAAATCGCCAAGGCGATGAAGATTCTCGCCACCCTAGCCGACCGCGACGGCGAAATCAAGACGCCCTGGCTGTACTGAGGCAGAGCTAGACCTTTCCTAAGGCTTACCGCAGCCAACCAGAAATCATCGAATCATCAGCAATATCAGGAGACAAAATGCTTCGCACAATCAATCAGGGCCTCGTCCTCAATGCCATCATGGAGTCTGGCTTCGGCTGCACCTATGACCATTTCGACATCGCCCGCTTCGTCAAGAACGACGGCCAAGGCAACACCGCCCGCCTCGAAGTCACATCCATGCATCTGCAAGAAGCGCCGCCCGCCTCCGAGTTGGCCGACGTTTTGAAGAAGCGCGACCGCTTCGACATCGTCGCCAGCATCGGCTACGACCTCTCTCGCCTGCCGCAGATGCTGTCAGAAGTCGCTCTGCGTCTGGCTTCGGAGGGCTGCATTCTCAGGCTGCCCGATGAGCAGATGTTCCCGCATGGCCAATTTCCCGGCGGTGCCTGCGCTCTTTTGACGCGCACCGTGGTCGTGCCCTCGACCAACCCCAGGCGCTCGCTGATCATCCAGGTGACCGTGCGAGCCTACTACGAACGTAGCTAGGCTTCTAGGTCTGCGCAAATTTCTCAAGTTTTTACGACACACCTAAGCCAGCAATGGCTTAGGTTTTCATTTGGAGCACCAAATGTTTCCCTATCTTTCGCAAATCAAACCCGGAGCCGATATCGGCCCCGACCAATTCGAAAAGACCTTCGGCAAAGCACCCGCTTCCGAACTGTGGAAGTGCAAAGTCACTCGCATCGTCAACAAGGGCGGCACCATCTCGGTCACCACTTCGGCGGTGCAGGAGATGCCTCTTGCTCGCGGCGGCAAAATGCGACTGGCCAAGAGCTTCTCCTTTCAGTTTGCCAGTCAGTCGAAGAAAATCACAATCAGCAAAATCAAGGGCATTGAAGCAACAAGACCCGATGCCCCCGGCTGGGTCAATTTGCTCGCCATCGATCTGACCGCACGCGGCGACAAAGTCACCATTGCCTGCAAGGTGAGCAAGCTGTTCTTCACCTTGACTCTGAGCGAGACCTACACGCTCAAAGAAATCGAAGCGCTCGGCTGGAAAATGCCGACGTAAACACCCAAAACCCCCAAACACTACACCACAAAATGAGCCAAATCACCATCAACGGCCAAGTCGTCACTGCAACGGACGTGGCTTTCGCCGTCGGCATCATCAAGACCAATGCCGAAATCCACGCCCAAATGCTGAGCAATTTCTCCGAAGACAGCGACGAGTTGACCCGCGCCTACCGCGTCGCCAACTGCCTGAGCGCCGGCTGCGTCGTTGCCATCGCCAGCCTCGCCATGAGCCAGTCGCAGGTGGACGAAACCGGCCAAGCGTCGGGCATCGCCTCTGAACTGGCTGGCATCATCTTCAAGCAGCACGACGCGCACTACGTCGCCTGGAACGATTGCAAGGACGGCAAACCGCCGGCTATGCCCAGCGACATGGCCACGCGCAAAGCGGCTCTGGCCGGTGCCCTGGCAGTGCTGCAAAGCTCTGTAGCAGCCAGCACCACCAAGGTCGACGCCCTCGTGGACGGCCCCATCAAGGTCGACGCCAAGGCCCTGCTCGAGACCATCGCCGCCATCGTCAAGGGTGCCGGTGAATCGCTGCAGTTCGCCGAGAACACCTACAGCATCGCCGTCACCAAGGCGGACGCAGACCAAGCCGTGGCCAACGCCATGGCTCAGCTGCTGGCCGCCGGCAAGACCGCCGCCGAAGCCCAAACCATCATCGATGGTGTTCTGGGCGCCACCGACGCCGAGCGCATCGACTACATTCGCAAGGCGTCGGAAGCCCCGCTCTGCCTAGGCAGCGAAGGCACCATGAACGGTGGCACGCTCTCGACCGAACAAGAAATCGCCATCGGCGTCGAAGCGGTCAAGCGTCTTGACGCGCTGATCGCCTAAAGCGGCTGAACAAGCGCAGAAAAGCCGAATTTTCGGCAAGCAATAACTAGCCCTTTGGGCTAGCTTAGCGGGGGTCCTCAACTGATGTTGGGGACCCGCTTTTCTTGTTAGCTTTCGAGCTGATGAGGAAGCGGAAGTAGCTTGGTGACTCACTGATTTATTTCTTTTTGCGACAGCGCAATAGACCGGTCTACTAATTTAAATTCTGTCATTCTTTCACGGTTGAGTCGCAGTTACCATCCGCTGAAATCAATGAGATGAAACGCCAAGCAAAGTGGGCGGTTCCTCAATAACTAAGTCATAGCCCTTCATATGCTTGAACTAAATCTAGCCTGTGCAGAAGATTCTCTCGCCCCAATAAGACAACAACACAATGAATCATTTCTCTGGCCTTATCCGGTCCACAAAATATTTTAGCGTTTGCTTTCTCTTGCCTTGGTGCTTTCTTACCATCTGGAAGTCATTAATGACAGGCTTTGATGGCTATGATGATGGCTTCCACCAATGGGGCTTCTTCTGGATTCAACTAAGAAGCTGTTGTGCACCCAGAGTTTATAACAATCAAGGTTTGTCTATACGCTGGTCGCAGCATGATGATGCTGTGGACGTCGAAGTTACGCAACTAGTCATAAGCGGAAAGGCACCGAATATCCTGCCAGGTGCTGAAGATTCGAAAATTAGAGTAGTTGAACAAAAAAATGAAATTGCCCAAGTCTTCCACTATCAGATAAGCTTGGCTTATAGAACTTCTTTAAAGTGGTGAACCTTGGATTTAGTTGTAAACAAAGTGTTGAAAAATGTAGCTCACCAGTACTCAACATTGAGTTCATATCAAGACATTGCTGTTGTCGAAACAACATTTGCTCGTGCATCCACTTCGCCTTGGATAACTAGAAAGCTATGCAGAACTATTTACAAAGCGCCAAATCTCTTTAGATTCGAGAGAAGATTTTCAGTGTCACAGAGCCCTGAATCGAAAGATCAGGTTCTAGTTGTCTTATTTGACGGAAAAAATGGCTATAGGACCGATGCAAACGGCAAGACAGGCAACATAATGGGCTTGCTATCTATATTTCACAACCCGGAAAAAATCATTAACCAATGCTTGGCAGATTGCTTTGTTTTTTCTGGTGGAAGCCTTCAGTATATTCATCCTCTTTTTTTTCAACACATACACGGCCAGAACAGATTAGAAAGAAAGTCGTGGATAAGCGATCTAAGGGATGAGAACAACTACATTTTGCAAGACGGTAACTTGCGCATAGCAGTATCAAGAGACCTCTATCTGCTGAATGAGTTTATACACGATGACTTAAAAGATGATTGCCAAACAAGAACGAGAATAAGTCCCATTACTTTAAATGCAGAAATCAACGACCGTATATTCGATAAAAACCTTCTTGAACAAGACACCAAGAGCGGATTGATATTAGCAGAAGCAAAACAAAGCGTTGGCCCGTTCTTTGAAAAAAAAGTGGTCACTACCTAAAGCGACCCGGTCCCCAACTTCTGAACGGCAGAACAAAAATATCAGGCTTGTCTTGGCTTTTAGCTAGGTGAATCACTATCATCTTTTCATACGGAGTTCTATTTGGTGGCAGCGGTAGTGGCGCGCACTTGTCGATTAAATTAAGCGCCGCGCGATCGATTTCAAGCCACCTTGGCATTCTGACCTTAATAAAAGTCCGGGTCATTACGTTCTATGTGCCGACGCGCTCTGAACAAACAAAGTAAAAATGGAAGCGACAAAAACAACGGTCAAAATTGCCTTCATCACCACTATCGGCGAAACGTTTTTACTGCGCACGGTCAATCCAAACTTTGAGGAAGACTAATTCTCAAGATTCAATTTGATAAAATCGCGGTCACAAAACGGCCGTGGGCTGGGAAAACCCGCGATGATATACTATTTGATGTATGAATTGCATTTACTACCGTTGCTTTCTTATTTTCGCCTTTCTCACAACCGGTTCTGTCACAGCCTGGCTCTTTGATGAATCTCATATCCTTCAGGGTGTTTCAGACCTGTCCGAAGCCAGAGAGATACTCAACAAAAAACATCTAGAAATGTCTATCGCTGGTCTCATCGCCGGTGGCTTGTCTATCTTGCTGATAGACGAAATCAAAAAGAAAATCGCTAAGCGGCAGTCTAAATCTCAGGACGCTTAGCCTGTATCAATTTCATTTGTGCACTTACGTTGTCTATATGTTCTTTCCCGCCAGGATTGTAGAGGAGCATCAGTGCTCTATTTGTCACGGGCTTCTTTTGTGCTTCTAGAGTTCTGATGCCATCGGAAAGATAAGCCGCTACTAGCCATGGCACCTTATGCTTATCGAACACCGCCTTGACCGGATCTATGATCTCAGCCTTTTCTCGCAATTGGGAAACTCTTTCATCAAGTGTGACAAATGCCTTTGCTGAATCTGTGCAACCCCTAAAGAAGTCTCTGGCCGATTCGGAATACCGCCTAGAGTTCCAGCTAGCCCATCTGCAGTCGAATCTTTCCATAGGCTATAAAAGTGAAGTTCATTGCGAATAATGGCTGGCAGCAAAGTCTTATCAACTTCTGGATGTCGGGAAATTCAGGAAAAGCTTTATAGTCCGCCGCACAAGCCTTGTAATCCATCTGCTCATCTTCCTTGCCGCGATATATAAAAGCAGAAAGAGAGTCTTTCGTTTCTTGATCTAGCCCTAGCTTTATCTCAGGAAACTTATACGCAACCTCCACCGGACCCTCACCTCCCAATCCGTCAATTCCGAACTTACAGCTCCCAACTGGGGCGTCGCCGTCCTTTCTGAACAATTCTGTCGCTGACTGATCTTGGTCTAAGTAATGCGCCTGCTGCGCTCTGTTCCACCTAGCTTGATTGCCGGTGTCTCGAATAACTGCGCCGCGCTGTAGCTCGGGTGCAACCTTTGCTTCAGCACTCTCCTGCTTGTCGCCCTGGCTTTTGCCCTTTTCCAACATCCCATGACTCCACAGCCGCCAGTGCCACATTATTCCCGTTTATCAGAAGGTTGGCGCGCTCGCACAGCTTGCGAGGAGGCTAAGACCGCGGGGTTTTCTTCCTTCGCCCCCACATTCTTACTGGCAATTCCTACTCACCATTCCCCCTCCGCCCCCATTTAATCTAATTGTTAGCGCGAGCTAACCTAGCTTCTATATGTCGCGCAGAAGCTTAAATCCGCCCGTAGGTAAGCAATTAACCCTAACAAGGCTTATAAACCGTTGCTTGTCATGAGGCTAGTTTATTAGCCTTAACTCACTATTCCAACTCTTTAACTTAAGAACCAAAAACGACCTAACCAATAACTCTGCCTACCTTCCATGCGCCCTTAATCAGCTCTTCTGCTGATCGCATCGAACACGGTTTGAAGTATTGGCGGTTGTTTGCGGTTTTCCTGCAGGTTCCCGTGGAACCAGCCAAGCCATCGAAAGATAGGCCTGGATTGAGTGATTGGAGTAGCAACGTTTGTGTAACCAGAGGAAACCCGCACTGCAGCGCAGTTGTGGCGATTACTCACATCCCAAAACAAAGGAAACTACCATGACAACGCAAAAGCTCAACCTCAAGCTCACCACCGCCGCCGCCGTTCGCAACGCCCCCAAGGATGCTCCGGCTCCTGGCCACGAACACCACACCAACATCGACGTCGCCGGCACCGGCAGCGATGATTTCAACTTCCCGTCGCCGGAAGAACTGGTCAAGCGTTCGCTCAAGCGTGCCGCTCGTGAAGCCAAGAACCAGCGCAAGCGCGACCGCAAGGCCGGCAAGACCAGCACCACCCCGAGCGCTTCCGACACCTCCGAAACCACCGGTTCCGATGGTCAGGATGACGGCAAGAGCCTCATCGGCACCCTGGTGATTCCTCAACCGGCCAAGGTCGTTCCCGCAGGTCAGACCCGCGAGAGCTACACCAACGGCCAGACCATCCTGCAGGGCGCCGACGGCTTCCAGGCCCTGATGATCGCTCGTCAGTTCGACGGCTACTATGAAGAGCGCTTCGGCGACATGGCTTCGCTCTTCACCTGGGGCATCGCCAACATGGAGGCCAAGTACAAGCCGGTGGTCATCAGTCTCGACCGCCAGCTCGGCAAGTTGCGTACCAGCTACGAGAAGGCTCTGCCGAAACTCGTGGAAGACCTGGCCAAGCGCAACCCCAAGGCGCCGATCATGGCAGTGATGCAGAAGGCCGTTCAGCTCATCGACAAGGAGCTGATGCAGATCCTCTACGTGCTCGACGTTTACGCTGAGAGCATCAAGCAGGGTCGCGACGGTCGATTCACCGAGGAACTGGGCGCGGTGGAGGTCTTCTTCGAAGACGCCTTCAACCTCTACACCGCCGGTGACATGCACTGCAATGCCGACGGCAGCAAGCTGACCCAACAGCTGCCGATGGAGACCTACAGCGTCGGTGACGTCTTCATGCCGCGTGTGACCGCCTCTGGACTCGCCACCCTCCCGGGTGCCCGTGGTCCGGTCGGCGCCAATGCGCTGCAGGTTCCCTTCGAGATGCTCGACATCTTGATGCTCGTGTTCCCGCTCCTGGGTCACGAGGCGCGCCACAACGTCTACCACGACGTCAAGGGCCTGGAAGAAGAGTCGCTCGAAGTCGTCGAGAAGGCCATCCGCGATGCCCACGCCGCCGGCACGATCAAGTTCGCCAGCGACGAAATGGAAGTCAACGGTGACAAGGTGCCCACCATCGAGATGGTCGTGAAGTTGTTCTGCGAATGGCTCGGGGAAATCGACGCTGACGTTGTCGGCGGCGTGCTCTTCTCGGGCGAAGCGTTCGGCGACAACATGATCATGTCGTTCCCGGCGATGATGGTGCGCAGCGGCAAGGTCTCCTCGAAGGAGAACCTGCTGCGCAACGAGTCACGCTACCACCTGGTGCCCCAGAAGGACGGCTCGGTTGGCCTGGTGTTCGAAGAGCACCCGGTCGACTTCGTGCGCGTCAAGCTGGTCGCCGCAGCCCTGGAGGAAATCGGTTTCGCCAAGGCCGGAACCCGTCTGCGCGAGCTGGCCGACTTCATGGTCGGTGACACCATCCCCACCGAGGTGATCTACAAGGACGCCGAGGGCAAGGAAGACTTGGTCATCAAGTTCAATACGGCAGACCTCGTCGCGGTCGGTCCGGTGGTGGCGAAGGCCCTCATCCGTACCCCGATGAAGAGCCTGGCGGGCAAGAGCAACGGTGACCTGGTGATGTGGAACGACCATCGCCAGACCAAGGTGGAGGCGCTCGCCGACATCTTGGAGAAGGGTTCGTCGGATCTGCCGGACAACCACGGCAGCATCTTCGCCACCTACGTCGGCTCGGCCGCTACCAACGCCTTCCTCCGCCTTGTCGCAAGCAAGGTGGACCCGGCTACGGCGGCGCGCACGGTCAACGTCAACGCACTGAAGATGGTGGCAGCGCTTCGCAGCCATGTCACCAATCAGTGCCCGGTGCCGGCTGCGGTGGTTGCCAATGCGGCGACTGTCGTGACTGCTCCGGCGGTCGAAGTCGAAGCGAATCCGGCTCCGGCTGGTGACGCCAAGACCGAAACTGGCAAGACGGACCCGGCCAAGTCGTAAGACTAGGCACGCGGTCGGCAGTAAGGAAGCAATCTAAGTAGCAGTCAGTTCAATCTGACAGCAACAAGGCGGCGGTGGAGCAATCTGCTGTCGTCTTGTTGTGCTACTTAGAGCGCGGCCTGTTTTCAGTATTTCTTATAACCACTTGGCTCAACGCACCGAAAGTGCGTTCCTCTGACTAGGCGAGGACGAGACCAAGACAATTGCCTGGAAATTCACTGGAGAAACATCATGTCACGTCAAAATCATCTGCACGGCCTCAATGCCGTGGCGCTCAAGAAGCTCGGTCACAACGTTCGCGAAATCGGTGTGCGCATCCTGCCCAACGGTAACCGCGAAGACTTCGACCGCGTCGTTCACGTTCCCCGCGAGGACATCCACGTCGAGATCATCGGCGAAATTCGCGGTGCCTTCGGCGCCGGCATCATCGCCAAGCTGCATCGCTACACCTTCCCCTCGGGTGTGGTGTACGACGAGTACCTGCAGGTCGCACCCTGGCACGGCGGGCCGCACTTCTTCATCGCCCTGCGTCGGCCCAGCGGCAAGTTCCTCAAGACCACCCTCTGGCCTCGCAGCGATACCGGCATGTCGGAAGACATGAACAACTGCGGCGCCTACGAGGACCTGACCCACAGCAACGAGTAAGCCGCTCACAGCGAGCAGCCCTGAGCTAGCAGCGGGCAGTTGGTAGGGCGATTAATCAATCAGCCCACCAACTGCTTTGCTGTTTCTCTTTCACCTTCTCTTTTACTTTCACACCTGGAGAAAATCATATGGACTACGCCATTCGTTTGTTCCTTCTCGTCGCCGGCAGCATCATCAAGAAGCTCGTCCTGCCCTTCATCGGCATTCTCGCCGTGGCTATCGTCGTCGTCGGCGGCATCGCTTCGGCTTCGGGCGGCAGCTTCGGCGTGGCAGCTCTCTACACCTTCTACGCCGGCCTGGCCGTCGCCGTCCTCGGCACCATCATCGGTGCTGCGACGACCGCCTTCGGCAAGTAATTGCTGACCCTCTTTTTATCCACTCCTAACTGATGGAGAATGAAATGACCGATACTGCCAATCCCGCCGCCAACGAAGCGACTTCCGACCTCTCCCCGTATGATCAGCTGCTCGCAGCGGGTCGCACGGCGATGCTGGCGCTCTACCCCGAACACACCAAGGCCATCGAGTCGGGCAAGCGCTCGCGCATCGAAGAAGGCTTCACCTCCGACGCGCTCGGCGAGAAGGACAAGTGCATGTTCCCGCACCGCCTCGACGACGACAAGCTGCGCGAAGAGATCGGCGACAATCCGGCTGCCATTTTCGAAGGCCTGTCGCAGTCGATGATCGACTTCTACCGCCGCAAGCTGGACGACGCCAAGTAACACCGGCGCCAACAACCCGTCACCACAACAAGGAGATCACCATGAAGAGTCTGCTCATCGACGATCTCCGCATTCCCGGAGACGCGCGCAACAAGAAGAACATCCCGGCTGACGCTGTGGTGGCTCGCAACTATGCAGACGGCATCAAGCTTCTGCAAGCGGGCTGCCACGGCGAGCCCTTCGACGTCCTCTATCTCGACCATGACCTGGCCGACTTCAGCGGACCCGATGGCAAGGAGATGACCGGCTATCACATCATGTGCTGGCTGGAGGAATTTCCGCAGTACCTGCCCAAAGAGAACATCATCATCGTCTCCGACAATTCCTCCGGGAAGCTTCGGATGCGGCAGGTGATCAACAAGCTCTACGGCCGGGATTACTGATTTCTCTAATAAAAAAACCGGAGACAAACTATGAGAAACGGCAAAACCGTGTTTGTCGACTGCAATGACACTCTCATTGCAGTGCGACACGCAAGCCGCAACGACGTGGTGCCCGAAGGCTTCAAGTCAATCGAACGCGGCGGTCAGTGGTATCACGTGCAAGCCCGGCCCAGCGCCGACGCTTTCCTCAAAGCGGTGGCAGCAGATGGGTGCAACCTTGTCGTCCTCACCGGCGGCAGTTCTCGCATCCAACATCTGCTGTTGGCGCTCACCGACCTCGACGAAGAGCTCGACCAAGTGATTGGCTTCGAATCGTCCGGCCGCGTCGAACTGCCTCCCTCCTGGGTTCTGGTTGACGACTTGCAAGGCGGCAGCACCTCTTTCGAGGAAAAGCTCGGCATGCTCGGCTTCAAGCGCAAGGAAATCGGCGAGGCGCGTTACAAGGCTCTGGTGGAGAAGCACTGCATTCAGTGTCGGCCTTTCAAGGGTGGCGATGACTCGACACCACTGACTGG
>LNEX01000481.1 GCA_001464165.1 bacterium Ga0077546 | reverse complement strand
TTTTTCTTTTTTTCAATTTACTTATTCATATAGTATTAACCAACAAAAAACATTCCCCTTGCAACTCCACTCTGGAAAGAAATCCCGACAGAAAAATACTAAAAACAAGACACTGGAAAGATGCTTGGTTGGCATCTTTCCAGTGTTTTTGCCGGCGATTTAGTTGCTTCGCCAATCAACAATGACTACTGGCCAGTCTTCTTTTTAGCCTCCTGCTCTTTCAGGTGCTGGTCCAAACGCCCCTTATATGTGTCCAAATCAAACGGACCAACCAGCCGTTCTAACCCTTCTCCCCTTTGGTTGAGTATGAGCACCGTTGGAATTGAATCGATGGCAAGGTTGCGAACAAGGCTTGGAGCCTTATCGACATTCACTTTGAAAATCACTACTTTGCTGTCATATTGATCCGCCAGCTTTTGAATGGTAGGGCTGAGCTTACGACATGGGCCACACCAGTCGGCATAGAAGTCGACCAGCACCAGAGTTTTGGCACCTTTTATCGCTTCGGCATAGTCTTTGTCGTCCAGGACCCGAATCTTCACCGTCTTTACTGGAGCCCCTACTGCTTGGGCTTTAGACTGAGCCAGTATGGTCCTCAGGCGGTTGCCTACTTGTGCCAAAGCAAAGTCTGCCACGAACATTGAAAGGGCCATGGCCAATAGGACCATGACTAGAAGTCGTTTGTTGTAATGTTTTGGTAAGCCGCGCATGGCTTTCCTCATTTCTTGTATGCGTTAAAGACCCGCCTCAGCAAGAGCCTCTAACAAAGTTGTCTGGGTTAGAATCTCTGGCAGCACCAGAGGTTTCTCAGGTCGCTTCGGACTTAGCACCACATAAAGTGGCACACCTGAGCGCCCGAATTTTTGCAAAATTTTGGTAATCTGCTCATCGCTCCTCGTCCAGTCACCACGCAATGCAACCACATCACTATTCTTGAAGGCTTCAACTACTGCCTGGCTAGACAAAGTTGTCCGTTCATTAAAGTGACAGGTTTGACACCACTGAGCAGTAAAATCGAGAAACACTATTTTGCCATCGGCAAGACTCTCATTGACCAGCTCTTCTGAGAAGGGCTGCCAATTTATGCCATTGGTCTGCGGGTTCGGTTGCTTGCCTTCGCCTAGCGCTGTCGCTTCGAAGACAATTGGTCTAGCAAAGCCATAGAAGGCCATCAGGCAAATTACTATAGCAAGAGACCAAACCCACCGTTTTTGCCGCGAGCTGGCTAGAAAGTTAGCGAAATTGCCAATCAACCAAGCACCAAAACAGGTGGCCACTATGAACACTAACGCCCCCACCAAACCATTGCTGCCAACCATCGAACCAAGCACCGACAGCAGCCAAAGCGCGCTCAACAGCAAGATGAAGCCCATACCCTGCTTGAAGTATTCCATCCACATTCCGGGTTTAGGTATTAACCTCTGCCAGCGCGGATTGAAACTAAGTAGCAAGTACGGCGAGGAAAGTCCTGAACCGATAGCAGCGAAAATAGCCAGAATTCCCCACCACGGCTGAACAAAGGCGAAACCAATTGCTGCACCAAGAAAGGGAGCGGTGCAGGGCGTCGAGAGAATTGTGGCGATCACACCAGTGAAGAATGAGCCGGTATAGCCACGCCGACTACTCAGTTTGGACAGACTCTGTCCAGCCTGAATATTGACCATGAATACACCGAACAAACCCAGCGACATCACCGAAAGCAAAGTGGCCATGGCCAAGAGGAAAACTGGGTGCTGAAACTGAAAGCCCCAACCGACACTGATTCCCGCCACCTGCAGAGCGATGACCACAAGGGCCAGAGTAAGGCATGTTGAAATCGTACCGGCAGCGTAGGCTAGACCCAGTTTCAAGACTGTTCCCCGGCTCTCACCTGCCTCTTTGACAAAGCTCAAAATCTTGATCGACACCACCGGCAGAACGCAGGGCATGAAGTTGAGAATCAAGCCCCCGACAAAAGCAAGGCTGAGGTATTGCAGGTAGAGAAACCAGATACTTGCCTTAGAGTCAGCGCCAGGCGCCAGATTGAAGTCTTTGTCAAAAACCGAACCTTGGCCATTTCCTTGTTTTAGTTGGGGGAAGTTAGCGAATTTAGCGGCATCGGACGATGGCAGAGATGACTCACCAGCATTCGCAACAGTGATAGTAAGACTCAATTTTGCTTGGCCAGGCTGACAGGAAGTACTGCAAGCTAGCCAGCTAACTTCGGCCTCCACTTTAATCTCACTACCAGGCACCGCCGTAGATGGCACGGTAACGGGGATAGCAATTACAGTGTCAACCTCATAACCATAGGTGACGAAAGCGCCATCCTCATCTCTAAAAGTTTTTGGCTTGAGCCATACTGCTTCTCCAGCGCTGTAGCCAGACGGCAAGATCAGTTTGACGTTGGTGGCTACACCGATGTCACCTGGGTCACGGTAGTAGATATGCCAGCCCGGAGCCATGCTTAGCTGTACGCCAAGATAGTGGCGACGGCCAGGAATCATTTTTTCGTTTTCACAAATCAACTTGGGCGCAACGACCTCTTGTGAAACAGTGATAGCTGGCGCAATAGAAGGAGCTTTCGCATGGGTATTTCCATCGCACCAAGCGGTACTGATAAACCCTGAGAGGATCAGTACAATCAGCAGAGATACAAATTTGTTATTCATGTGTTCAATTCTTGTTCGACTTTAGGAAGTGAACTTCAGACCCTAGTTCACAGGAATTCTTGCTTGCCTGTTCCCGTAATACAGTCGGGAAGGTCTGATTGATTTTGTCAGCAAGAAAAGGCTCTACTGCTATAGCATCACCGCGAGCTACCAGCAGCAGAGCCTGAGGACGATCGGAATCAGTGCCAGCAACTAACGATGGTGGTGATGAGGCTGGTTATGCGAAGGACGCTGTTGGTGCATCGGGGGATGGGAAGGGCCGCGGTTGCCAGGATAGCTGGGGCAGTATGGTTGGTTGTGGTATTGCGGATACCGATGCCACCTCCGCCGATGCTAATGCCGCCCCCGTTGAAGCGCAGTTGCACACCTCCACCGTAAGGGGATCCAACTTGAGCGGAGCAAGTGCCAACGTCCAAGCAGAGAAGGCAAAGGGCGGTGATGGCGACGGTGTGGAGCAAATACTTGCTCGCGAACTTTCGTCGATAGTCGGTGCTTGTCAGTCTTGTGCTTTCCTAATTTGAGTTTGTAAGTGGGTCAATATTTATTGGTAGACGATACAAGACCAGCATTACAAGGTATTTGGGGAAGATCTAAGGACAATTAGCACAATTAAAAGTAAACGAGCCCTACCAACACAAACCAACTAGTGTCACAGCCAAATACCTAGCGCAGCGAGCACTAGAGATTCAAGCAAAATCAGCTCTAGCAGCCAATTTATAGAAGCCAGCAGCAATAGCCAGTGGCACCAAATAAGGTATCACCGGATCTCTAAATTCACCAACTTCTGATTCAATTTTCAGATACTGACTTTACTGAGCAAATGTTGCAGCAACGTTGCTAAGCCTTGCATATGTATTTTTGTTAGCAGCAATTCATTCCTATCGAGGCCTCGGCCTCACCGCGACCAGAACGTGACATAACCGCCAGACTCCGCTTAACGCGAACCGATTGAGGAGACTGAAACACTTGGTGTTCCGGCTCTCAAGCGCTCTTCTCTTTTTTTAATATTATACGTTGTAGTATTTAGGGTAACCAAAAAAGATAACAAAAAAGCGAATCAACAACAAAGAGAAAGACAGAGGGGAGAGAGAAATTGCTTCTCCCTCCCCCCTGAAATTTAACTAGCTAAGTCCAAGCCTAGCAGCCTTTCAGCTTAACTTGCCTTGGGCGCCCGAGTGCGCTTGCTTGCAGTTTTCGCGGATGCAGGCTTGGCCGCCGCAGTCTTGCCCTTGGCCTTGGCCCGAGCAACAGCACTGCGCTTGATGCCTTCCACTTCCACCGGAGCGGCGAGAATCTCGTCAGCAAAGCCGTCAGCGACAGCTTCTTTGGCGGTCAACCACCAGTCGAAGCGGTAAGCCTTGCGCTTCACTTCCGCCACCGTCAGGAACGAACGGAAGGCGAGGATGTGCGCCAGCTTGTCCCAGTTGGCCTTGAAGTTCTCGACGTCATCGTCCATCTTCTGAACGTTGCCCGAGGTGCCAGCCGAGACTTCGTGGATGAGCACACGCGAGCTGACGCCGATGACGCGCTTGTCACCAGCCTGCAGCAGAATGCCACCCATCGAAGCAGCCTGACCGAGCACTACCACGGTGACGTGATGGCCATCGGCACGCAGCTTGAGGATGAAGTCGTAGAGCGCCAGACCGTGCGTGACAGCGCCGCCGGGCGAGTTGAGGATCAGGGTCATGGCCTGACCGGGGAAGCGACGGCTCCAGCGCGAAAGGTCGATGACACAGGCCTTCATGCTGTCGCTGGTGACGCCGTCCCAGATCGTGTAGGTGAGATGCTCTTCCGCGCCAGAGATTTCGCGCGATGCATCGCGGCGCTTCTTGGCGAGATCTGGCTTCGTCCAGTTCGCTGGACTTGAGCTTCCTGGCCTTGCCGAGGCGGAGGTTGATCTCGGCAATCTGGGCGGTCTTGAGCTGCTCGTCGAGGGTGAGCGGCTTCTTGGTGGTGTCGTTGGTTTCGACTGCAATCGGGTCAGCGAGATTGGCAGTATCGGTCTTCGGAGGGGTCTTGTCGGTATTCATGATGTTGTCTTTCTTTAGATTTGACGGACATGCCGTCGTTGTTAAAAGAGAAATAGAAAAGTGGCTCTAGCTTGAAAGAGCCAAGACAACCTTTTCGAGCACCATTTCTTTGGTCATCGAATTGGTTGGAACGATCAAAGCAAACACACCGGGGGCGGTGCTGCTTTTGTAGTAAGAGCTGAGCGGTGCAGACTCTTGTTTGTAGGTCTCAAGGCGCGTGCGAATGGCTTCAGGAGCATCGTCTTTGCGCTGATAAAGAGCGCTGTTGCAAGCATCACAATGACCAGCCAGCTTCGGCGGTTCGAAAGTGAGATGGTAAGAGCGACCGCAAGTTTGGTTAGAACAAGTGCGGCGCAAAGACAGCCTCTCAATCAAGTCAGCCTCAGTAAGCTCCAACCAGACGGCTTTCTCGAGAGCAACGCCCCAAGAAGCCAGAAGTTGGTCGAGCATCTGAGCTTGAGCCAGAGTGCGGGGGAAGCCATCGAGAATGACACCACGACTATTGGCCGGCGACTTGAGAGCGCGGGTAAGAATTTGCATGACGAGATGATCGGGAGCGAGGGCGCCTTTTTCAATCAAGTCTTTGACCTGCTTGCCGAAATCTGTGCCTTGAGCAATCTCGTTACGTATCAGGGCGCCAGTGCTGAGATGGGTGAGGCCGAGAGCCGGAGCCAGTTGACTTGCAACTGTGCCTTTACCAGCTCCAGGACCACCAAGAAGAGTGATAAATCTCGGTTTGCGAAAAGGCCAGACAAAAGTCTGCGTCAGCCAAAATCGCAAATCAGCTATACCGAAGTGTTTCATGCTTTACCTCCAGGTAGGTTAAAGCTTCCGTCCGCACTCTGCCTGGGTCAACACCTGATCGTCTTCCGCGCACAAACAGTGAGTTCGCTGAGGGGGAAGGGAGAGGTTGAGGGTTGGCAGGGTTATGGATTTAAAGCGATAGTTTTAAATTTTGGTGAAAAGAAGTAGTTGATAGCTCATAGCCTAGTGAACGGCTTAGCTCAAAAGCAATCATTGAAATCACCGTTGACACCACCACCCGACGGGTAGTTAAAACGAAGCCTGCAAAAACACTTAAACAGCAGGAGTTGCCAAGAGATTCATGCATACTCCAATGCTCCCGCAGAGGGGGCTCTATTGCCAGACTTATTGCATAGCGCAGGCTCACTCACTCACTACACGAGAGTTAGCAGGAGCAATTACGGTTGCCAAGATTTACTAGCTAGTTGATTTGCAATCTATCAGACAACCCATAGACCGCCGCAGATCTATAGTGATCATCAAGAACATGTTGCTAAGTTGAAATTAGCTCTCATCAAAAATATCAAAAATAAAACTCCAAGGAAACACTCAGTCACCCAGTAATCTCTTAACAGTTCATGCTTTACTTATCAAAATGACGCATGAGACTGGGTCTTGGTGCAGAGCTACTTACTAGTTACTTCCATCATTCAACACTCCAACAAAGGAACTATCATGACCACGAATCTCCTTTCCCGCGGAGAAGTGCCACCCCGCAGCCAGGCTAAGACCGAACTGACCTGGGACCTCTCTCCTGTATTCCCGTCCGAAGCCGCATGGGAAGCCGATCTCACTCGCGCCGCCGACCTCGTCAAGACTCTTCCGCAGTTCAAAGGCAAGCTCAAGCGCTCGGGCAAGCAGCTTCTCGCTTACTTCCAGTTGCGCGATAGCGTGGCTCAACTGGTGGAAAAGCTGTATGTCTACTCGCACCTGAAGGCCGATGAAGACAAGGGCAACAGCCACTATCAGGCCATGAACGAACGCGCTCTGGCACTCTACACCCAATTCGGCGAAGCCATTTCTTGGGCCGACCCCGAGCTGCTTTCAGCCAAGCCCGAGCGCATCGAAGCGTTCGTCGCCAAGACCAAGGGTCTCGAGCTGTACAGCCACAAATTGGCTGAGCTCATGCTCCGGCGTGACCATGTGCGCAACCCTGAAGTGGAAGAACTGCTGGCGCAGTATTCGCAGGTCTCCCAGGGCCCGAGCAACACTTTCTCGATGCTCGACAACGCCGACCTCAAACTGCCGATGATCAAGAACGAAGAGGGAGTTGAAGTTCAACTCACCCACGGCAACTACATCGTCTTCTTGCAGAGCCGCAACCCCGAAGTGCGCAAAGCTGCCTATCTCGGCATGATGAGCGCCTTCGACGGCATGCGCAACACCATCGCCGCCAACTACGCCGCCAAGGTCAAGGGCAACATCTTCGAAGCCCGCGCTCGCAAGTACCCATCGGCTCTGGCTGCCGCTCTCGGCCCCGACAACGTGCCGCTCTCGGTCTACAAGAACCTGGTGGCAACCGCTCACGAATACCTGCCTGTGCTGCGGCGCTACCTCGATCTGCGCAAGAAAGAGCTGGCCCAACGCAACGAGCTGATCGATGGCAAGCTGCACATGTGGGATCTCTACGTTCCCATCGTCGGCGATGTTGACTACCAGATCGACTACCCGGCCGCCCAAAAACAGATTCTCAAGGCTGTGGCACCGCTCGGCAACGAATACGTGCAGGCTCTGGATGGCGGTTTCAATTCGCGATGGGTCGATGTGCACGAGAACAAGGGCAAGCGCTCCGGCGCCTACAGCTCAGGCTGCTACGGCACCCCGCCGTACATGCTGATGAACTGGCAGGACAACCTGGAGAACATGTTCACCCTGGCCCATGAAGCCGGGCACTCCATGCACTCCTGGTTCACTCGCAAGAATCAGCCCTACGTGTACGGCGACTACACCATCTTCGTGGCCGAGGTGGCATCCACCTGCAACGAAGCGCTGCTGGCTCATCACCTGCTGTCGGTGGAGAAGAGCGATGACGTGCGCCGCTATCTGATCAACCATCAGCTGGAAGCGTTCCGCACCACCTTCTTCCGTCAGACGCTCTTCGCTGAGTTCGAGATGCTTGCCCACGAGGCCGCCGAAAAGGGCGAGGCTCTGACGGCAGACAAGCTCTCCGAGATCTTCCTCGACCTGAACCGCAAGTACTACGGCGATGTCGTCGACGACAACGACGCAGTGAAGGTGGAGTGGGCTCGCATTCCTCACTTCTACAACAGCTTCTACGTCTACAAGTACGCCACCGGCATCTCGGCGGCAACGGCTCTGGCTAGCCAGATCCTCAGTGAAGGCGCGCCGGCGGTGAAGCGCTATGTTGGCTTCCTCTCGAGCGGCAGCTCGAAGTACAGCATCGACCTGCTCAAGGGTGCGGGAGTTGACCTCTCTAGCCCGAAGGCGATCAAGTCGGCGCTGGATGTCTTCAAAGACTACCTGGATCAGTTTGAGCAGTTGCTCGACCAGAAGGCTAAGTAAGCGTCACGAGCCGATGTAACTAACGCAGAAGTGCGTCAGTAAAAGTAGCAAAGGCGATAGCCTAAGCGCTTTTAGGGAGGGCAGCTACGGCTGCTCTCCTTTTTTTTTACCAGCTATTATATAAATTAGTACAAACTCGCCCAGCTCGCCAAATGGCCACTGTGTTCTTCCCTATTGCTTGTTGCTTTTCCAAAAGTGAGAGAGATTTTCCAGAGAAATTCTCTCCCACTTTTTTAGTGAGAAAACAGAGCAAGCGCTACTTAAAATCTGAAGCTTTGAATCTATAGTTTTAAGTCTAGGGCCCATTCTCTACTTCATCTAACTTAGGCTGGGCATTGTAACGGTCAATCAAAGACCAACTTCCAGCGCCACTAAATCGAGCAACATACTGCTCAACTCTGGCATTACTAGCGGCAATGGCAGCCATTGAAATTCCCTGAAGATTGGGCTCACCGTCAGGATTCAGCGCTTTAATATTAGTAAATTGCCTTTGCAAATACTCTATATCATCACGCTCATAGTCGCTCAGATCGTGGCGCTCCAACCCAGCAGTCAGAGCTTCTCTTGTGATAGAGCCATCAGAGGCCTTGTCCAATTTATCAATAGTTGAAGACTCGACATGATTGACGTCAGCAGTAAAATTGTACTTGGCGATATCTTCTCGCGAAATACCGAACTTGCCGCCATCACTGTCGTCAAACTCTTTGGTTAAGTACTTGAAATTCTTAAGCATGTGCTGCACATCATCTTTCTGCACTTCATCCAAATCAGGATTCTTAGACGCCTTCTTCAAGCTTTCCCGTGTGACAAAACCGTCTTGGTTAGCAAGCAAATCAAAAGTGCTGGTCTCTATGCGATTAAAGCCCGGTGGCAGACTATCTAACCCCCGTGCCATTGATGGAGGCGATTTCCTTGTAACGACATCAACATCGTCAACGTCATGAGACTGGGACTTCTTGGCCTTCTTAATACGGTTACTTGAAGTCTCTGCTTTTGCTCCGTCGAGAGATTTATCGACCATGTCAAAACACCCCTTTGATACTGCACAACGGCTCAGTTAGATGTACCCAGCCCCGGCTCTGCCAAATCTCAAGAACTTACTATTTCTTGGCTGTCCAAAAGCCATAGAGCAAAATCAGGGCGCGGCCAATCAAACGAGCCAATACAGCCGCGACAGATAGAGAAAGCCTAAACAAGCGCAAAAAAATCTCGAAAGCGAAAGCGCTAATTGTCTGTATTCCATCAGCTAGTATGGCTCCGACAGAGCCACCTGCACTACCCATAATCGAACTTAATATTGCCACTATCATCAGTGGCAGCATCAGAGCATTGAGAATCGCACTAAGAAATCCCCAAACGAACCCAGTATGTGTTTCTAACATATTCAGGACCTCATAAGAAATAAAATGAACTGATCTAACGTGGACTAAACTAGAACCCAAGTGGAATAGGACAAAACGGCGCCGAGCCCTCCCTTCTTTCAAAACGAAAGCAGGAGCTTCTCAAAAAAAGAAATATGGGTTGGGTTGGGAGTAAAAGCCTATGGAAAAGTTGGTGCTAGTTGTTATCCCACACTAAAAAAACCGACTGGACCAAGCCAAGGCCTGCGGCGACATTTGTAGCCAACTAAAAGCTGCTTGGTCGGTTTTCTCTCGGTTTCTTGGAGTAAAAACACTAATTAGGAGCTTTATTAAACGGTTGACGCAACTCTTGGAAACGAGCTAGCCGACATGGTTCAAAAAATTGTTGCATTTTCATAGCTTAGCTTTTCTGGTAACCAATCAGAACAACATCTATCAAGAAACGCCAGTGGCGGCAGACAAGAGCCTATTGACTAGCTCATATCCCCCGCCGGCGAAAGCCAGTCACCTCTTTTAAACTTGTAAACTTGCTCAAAATCCTGTTTAGTTACAGGTCAGGCATATTAGATCAGCATCCAACTCCGAAAGAAAAAATCATTGGCATGAACTACGAGGAAGCATTGGCATTTCTACAGGCGTTTCCAGACATGGAAAGAGCCACATTTGGCGCCCGCGGACCGACCATGGGCCTGCCTTCGATGAAATCTTTGCTCAATCGCATGGGTGACCCGCATAAGGGCATTCCTACTATTCATGTCACCGGTTCTAAAGGCAAAGGCTCAACCTCTACCTATCTCGCCTCTATCCTCAAGGCTGGAGGGCAGCGTGCAGCTTTGTACACTAGCCCTCATCTGCATGATTACACCGAGCGCATCGCTTTCGATCTAGAGTCAATATCTGAAGAACAGTTTGCTCAAGGTGTAGCCGAGATTAAGAATAGCGTTGAAGCCGAGCGCGATGCCGGTAACGACTCTATTTCTACTTTTGGCATACTAACTGCGTTATTTTTCCACCTAGCTAAATCAGCCCCCACACCTGTGCAGTGGCAAATCGTAGAAGTTGGCCTTGGGGGCCGATATGATGTCACTAATGTGTTCGATACCAAAATGGCAGCGGTTATTACACCAATAAGCCTTGAGCATGCTGAAATTTTAGGCAGTACACAAACGGAGATTGCTGCCAACAAGGCCGGAATTGTAGTGCCTCATTGTTTGACTGTTCTGGCCGCTCAAAAAGATGCCGGAGCGCGCACCGCCGTAGGTAGACGCTGCCATGAAGCCGATTCTGAACTAATTGACGTAGGCAAGAAGTACAAGATCAAACCAATTTCGCAAGACTTGGAAGGGCAGACTTTCTCAATGGAGGGCCTCGGCGCCAACCTTGAGCTGCGCATCAAGATGCTAGGCGCGCACCAAATCAACAATGCCGCTACTGCAGTTGCTACGGTTCTAGGTCTACGACACCGCGGAGAACTAGAAATCAGCGACGAAGCTATCATCAAAGGACTTTCCACAGCTGTTATTCGCGGCCGTCTAGAAATTCTCTCTCATCCAATCTCTGAGTCTAACAAAGGGCCAGTTATTATTGCCGATGGCGCTCACAACCACGAATCAGCAGCATCGCTTGCTCAAGCCATAAAGCATGTCTTCAACAAAAAGCAGTGCATTTTCATCGTAGGCGTCAACACTGACAAGAATATTTCAGCTATCTGGAAAGAACTTGCAGCCATGAGCAAACTGGTGATTACCACAAAAAGCACCAATCCCAGATCTATGGATCCAAATCAGATTGCCGACCTGCTCAATGTCTTCGAACTTGACAGACCAGAAGTAAGCGTCACTCAATCGGTAGCTGAAGCCATCGACAAGGCATTAGCAGTAGCCGAGGCTGATGATTTGATTTGCATAACTGGCTCACTGTATGTGGTGGCTGAAGCTCGTGAACACGTGCTCGAAATGGAGAGCGCTAAGCGATCTGCGGCCTCTTTCTACTAACGAGCAAGAAAGCACTTATAGCTCCATCTTTCACGACGTCATTGATGCCCTCTCT
>LNEX01000480.1 GCA_001464165.1 bacterium Ga0077546 | reverse complement strand
CCTCTTGAGATCTAGATTTCTAGCACGCAATGACTTGGTTAAGAGTCTCTGTGTTCGCGAGATAGGTGTATATACACCTATCTCTCTTTTAGAGCAGGCACCTAAGGCCTATACTTTCTCGGGATGGCCGGGTTGACAGCAAGTTTCAGCTCATCGGAATTTTTCAAGCGCAGGTGCCCGTGTTCAAAATCTACTTCGCTGGCTCAATTACCGCAGGGCGGGCCGATCAGCCCATTTATGAGCAGATTGTCGACGAACTTAGAAAATACGGCACAATTGCTACAGAGTTAATTGGTAGTCCGAATCTTTTGGATGAAGGCGAGACCATGAGCGACGATGCCATTCATGATCGCGATGTTGCTTGGTTGCTAGCTTCAGATTGCGTAGTGGCTGAAGTGACCAATCCCAGCCTTGGTGTCGGTTACGAGATTGGTCTAGCGACTCAGGCTAAGATTCCTGTGCTCTGTCTCTATCGGGCATTGCCTGATCGCCGGCTGTCGGCCATGATTGCTGGTTGTAACTTAGTGCAGGTCAATCGTTACAGTGATGTAGCCGAGGTTGGCCCGCTTTTAACAGAGTTTTTCCAAAGCCTGAGTCTCAGAATAGCCAACTAGTTATGCCCCTGGGCTCAGTTCTTTGGTAGCTTGACCGGGCCAGACCAGGTATTGGAATATGAGTGAAAGCATAGATTAATCGGCTATTTCTTACCAATTGGTATTATGGGAAAGGTATTACTGGAGTCTTCATGGCCAAAACTGGTCGCGAAATAATAATCGGCGTTTGCGAGCGCTATGCCAATCTGAAAACATACCAAGATTTTGGTGTTATCAGAATGCGCGAAAAAGTCGGCGAACCGGGCGAAGCGTCCAGAATCATTCGCTTCTATACTTATTTTGAACAACCTGATTTTTTTCGTTGCGAGTGGTATGAAACAGCTAGTGATGGCAACTCCGCAGGATTTTGCGATAGCCGCTTAGGTTGGCTGGAAAAGTTGAGTGGTCTTGTCAGTGGAGGTAAGAAGAGCGTTGAGCATCTTGCTGAAAGCAAGTCTAATGATGCCTTCAAAATTGGTCTCGCTAAAATTGGACAACACGGCCCAGCCGCTATAATTAAGTCTTCTCTTAAGGCTCCATCTGTTGCCCCTGTGCTTGAACCATTCAGCCACGCTCGGTTGATTGGAAAAGTTGTGCACAATAAAGAGAAGTGCGATCGTCTCTTGATTGAGCTTGATGATAGCTACTATGGTGAATTTTTAGTATCGCAAAAAGGTTCTATTTTAATTCGTTCGAAAGAAGCTGTTTGCGTTGGCTCCAAGAGTGCAGCCAGTACTTCATATGGCGGTGTGCTCTTGAATGGCAGAATTCCTTATGAGCGCTTCAAGAGCTGCAAGTTGCCCCGCGTAACAATCTAAGCTTTTCGGTTCTTGGCCTTTTGGCTATCAGCGTTATAATTAACCGGCCACAAGGAGAAGTATATGTCAAACAAGATTCTAGTTATTAGCGCCAGCCTCAACCCTGCTAGCCGCAGCCGTATTATGGCAAGTGAGGTTTTTGCCCAACTTCCTGCTAATGCTAACAAAGAGTTTCTTGATCTTCGTGACTATGATCTGCCGATTTGTGATGCTGGCGCGTGCTATGCCAATCCACTGGTTTCTCAGGTGCAGAACAAGGTGAAAGAAGCTGCCTGCATTCTTGTTGCTTTTCCGGTCTACAATTATTCGTGCTCGGCTGCTTTGAAAAACCTGATTGAGCTGACCGGTAAGGCATGGGAAGGCAAAGTAGTTGGTTTTGTCTGTGCTGCTGGCGGTCATTCAAGCTACATGTCGGTAATGAGTATTGCTAATTCATTGATGCTCGACTTCCGTTGTGTTGTCATTCCGCGCTTTGTTTACTCTGAAGGCAGCGCCTTTAATGAGCAAGGTCTCAATAGCGACAAAGTCAAAGAGAGGCTGAAAGAGTTGGGTGCCACAGGAGTGCAGATGATGAATGCCTTGGCACCGATTACTGTCGGTTAGGCGCAGTGTCAACGAATCATATTGTTGCTAGCACGACGCTAGCTAGAGTTTGACTTGCCTGAGGCGCAGAGCATTGGCTATAACTGAGACAGAACTCAGTGACATAGCCATGCTAGCTACCATAGGGTTTAATAAGAGCCCAAAGATTGGAAATAGCAAACCCGCAGCAATAGGCACAGCCAGCGCGTTATAGCCAAAGGCCAAAATCAGATTTTGGTTGATGTTGCTGGCCATGGCCTGGCTCAATTTTCTGGCCCTGACAATGCCCTGCAGATCGCCTTTGACTAGTACTATGCCCGCAGCCTCAATGGCCACGCTGGTGCCGTTTCCCATGGCGATTCCCACGTTTGCTCGCGATAATGCAGCGGCATCGTTGATGCCGTCGCCAGCCATCGCTACTTTCTTTCCTGACTGAACTAATTTGGCTATATAGTTGTGCTTCTCGGCCGGAGTTACCTCTGCTGCGATAGTCTCTAGGCCGAGTTTCTTGGCCACGGCCTTGGCTGTTTTTTCGTTATCGCCAGTGAGCATGTGTACTGCTAGACCTTGTTTCTTCAAGCTGGCAATAGAGTCTAGAGCGTTGCTTTTGATCGGGTCACTAATGGCAATTAGGGCGCTTATGACTCCGTCTATTTCTAGCAAAACAGCGGTGGCCCCTTGCTCACTGAAATGATTTGCGCGCTCTTGCCAGTGCTCTGTGGTGCTTGTCTTGCTTGATAGGCTTTCATCGCTTTTGGGATTTTTTGCACTTTTTGCACTTTTTTCGTTGGTCGTGCTTGCTTGGTTTGTCTGAATTGTTTGACGGAAGTGACCGACCACAATTTTCTTACCAGCAACAATGGCGCTGACCCCTTCCCCAGGGATGGCTTGAAAATCTTGAGCTGGTAGTAGCTCTATGCTTTTTTCTTGAGCGGCAGCAACAATGGCGCGGGCTAAGGGGTGTTCGCTGCTGGCCTCGGCAGAGGCGGCCAGTTGCAAGAATTGCAAAAGCTCTGTGGCGCGGTCTTCCTCGCCGCCTTTCGCTTCCTCGCCACTTTTTGTTTCATCGCTTCTATTGTTTGTTGCCTGGTCGCATGCTTCTATGGCCGTGACGGATGGCTTTCCTTCAGTCAGTGTGCCTGTTTTATCGATGACTAAAATGTCGACTAAACGCAACTCTTCTAGCGACTGAGCATCTTTGACCAGCACTCCGGCCTTAGCGCCCCTTCCTATGGCTACAGTGATAGACATAGGTGTTGCCAAACCAAGGGCGCAAGGACAAGCAATGATGAGCACCGCCACTGTGTTGAGCAGAGCATAGGCAAAAGATGGTTGAGGGCCGAAGAGAGCCCAACCAATGAAAGTAGCAGCGGCAATGGCGATCACAACTGGCACAAAAAGGCTAGCGATTTGATCGACCCGCTGCTGAATTGGTGCTCGACTGCGTTGGGCTTGGGCTACTAGTTTGATAATGCCTGCAATAATTGTCTCGCTGCCAACTCTTGTGGCTTTGATAACGAGGGCGCCTGTCTGGTTGATAGTGCCACCAATGACGGTATCGCCGGCCTGTTTGCTGGCGGCTAAAGCCTCTCCGGTGAGCATCGCCTCGTCTACTGTTGAAAGGCCACTGATCACTAATCCGTCGGTTGGTATGCTTTCTCCTGGTCTTACCCTGAGCTTGTCACCGCGCTCTAATTTCGCTACCGATATGTCTATTTCTCGCTCATCTATTTTGATGAAGTGGGCGATCTGGGGAGTTAAGGCAATTAGTTCGCGAATTGCCGCTCCTGTCTGTTTTCGAGCCTTAAGTTCAAGTATTTGACCGAGCAAAGCTAAGGTAGTGATCACTGCTGCTGGTTCAAAGTAAGTATAGGCGCCACTTGTATCGTGGTGTATGCCAAATGATTTTGGTATTATATTTGGTGTAATAGTAGCGACGGCACTGTAGAGATACGAAACCCCTACGCCACTGCCAATCAAGGTAAACATGTTCCAGCTTTTGTTTTTGATCGAGTCTAGCGCGCGTTCAAAGAATGGTTTGGCTAACCAAACCACAGGGGTAGCTAAAGCAAATTGCAGCCAGTTCGTTAGTTGTAGATTGGCCAGTTGCGCTCCGAAGAGATTGGGTTGGTGGAGCATGTCTGGCATACTCAAAATAAACAGTGGAACAGTAAAAGCCAGGGCTAATTTGAAGCGTTTAGTCATGTCGATCAATTCGCTGTCGTCTTCGACGGTTTGACTGGCATCAAGGCTTTCTAGAGCCATGCCACATAGCGGGCATGGGCCAGGTTTGGCTGTCACGATTTCAGGATGCATCGGGCAAGTAAATTGGATTTGCTTGGCTTGTTCTACTTGGACTGGCTCTAGGTGGGTGGTCTCAGCTTGTTCTTCACTGCCTATATAGCGGGCGGGATTGCGTGAGAATCTAGCAGAGCAGTTTAAATTGCAAAAATAGTAAGTATTGCCTTGAAATACAATGGCATCAGCGGCTGATTCGCGCTCTACGAGCATATGGCAAATAGGATCTTCAAATAGGCTTGCGGCTTGAC
>LNEX01000479.1 GCA_001464165.1 bacterium Ga0077546 | reverse complement strand
AAACAGCAGCTTTCAACCGTAGTGAAAAACTGCCTTCATTATTGGTGTGAGCCAATGTTTAGCAATTAAATTGAAAAAATACTGTTCGTGCTCAACTTCTTTTTGTGCGAACACTTTGATAATAGCCGCATACTGCTCCAAGCCTAAACCACTGGCATGGTAGGCGGCTTCTTCATACTCTTTGATATTAGCCTGCTCCAAACGCCCGGCAAAATACATGGGCATATACCATCCACTGAAAAAACACGCTAAAAAAATCACCGAACCGATAGCTCTCATCATCAAATCACGCCAAGCTACCGGCTTTGCCCCTAATTCATCAAGCATTTTCAACAAACTAGCGCGGTGGTGCCATTCATCCATTTCGATACGGCGAATATCTTGCCGTTCAGTCTTCTTCCAAGCCGCACGCCAATGCCCAGCATAAGCCAAAGCAGCAGCAAGTTCACCAGAATATGCCATTTGCAAGATATGAATGAGCTTCCTTCGATGATACTCAGGTTCTAACTCTGTTTGCTTTTCAGGTTCAAACATAGGGCGTTTCATGTGGTTAATAGAGTCGGCCATCTACAAATCAATCCCCGTTAAAGCGACTGTATTATAAGGG
Source organism: bacterium Ga0077546 (assembly GCA_001464165.1). The sequence goes on along the minus strand of LNEX01000479.1, from coordinate 5,196 downwards.
CAAATAAAGGTCTATACTTAGGCTTTAAAATCTAAGTTAAACGCAATAATAGAAATCACTCGTCAATGCAACAATCTGAAGAATTACTTGAAGACAGAACTCTTGAACGAGCAACTGGCCCTGAGCGCGTAAGGGCGACCTTTCGCATTTATCATCCAGATCTCGAACCAGAAAAACTAACAGAACTTCTTGAGATCACACCATCTATTGCTTGGCGCGGCGGCGAAGACTCATACGGATGGCGCAAACGTCCCGGATTCAAGGCCCCCTCCGGGGGCTGGTTGCTTAGCTCGCGCACTGTAATGCGTGGTAACAACGCCAGTTCCCACATAGACTGGCTCCTTGACCAATTGGCCGGCAAAGCCAATATGATCAAAGATCTACAAAACCGAGGTTTTATGATAGATGTCGTGGTGGGCTGGCATGCTACATCATGGAACACTACCCCAGCCCTTTCACCAGATCTCATGAGGCGGCTTGCCAAGCTCAATTTACCTATCTGGTTTGACGTTTATCTGTTTGGCTCAGAAGAAAAAGAAATTAGTTGATATAAACACTAAGAAATACTAGTAAATTGAACATGAATTTTGAAACACAGCCCCAAGAAACCTACGCCACTCTGCGCATATATCATGCTCAGCTAGTGCCAGCTGAACTGACAGCTCTCTTTGAGATCAAACCGACTATGGCCTGGAAAATGGGCGATCAAATCACCATCGCTCACTCTGACAAGTATACTGACACTCCAAACGCAATCAATGCTCAGACTGGCGGCTGGCTGCTTTCTTCTAAGCACTCGGTACGCAGCAGCGATGCCATGAAACACATCGAATGGATGGCTGACCAGTTGGCCAATCACGGCAACTCCATCTACAAGCTACAGCAATCTGGCTTTACCGTCGATTTGGTTGTAGCCTGGTTTTCGGACTCATGGAATACTTGTCCAGCGCTAACACCAGAGCTAATGCTTCGCCTTGCTAATCTACGCATCCCGCTCTGGTTCGATGTCTATCTAGACCAGCCAATGGATCTCAGTGTTCTAAATTAGCGGTACCCGCCACCGTACTGAACGTCCGCGATTTTGATAAATTGTTTGGCGTCCCACAGATAGGTCCACTGCTCTGTCGAACATAGCAAGTATCTCCCATCGGGGCTAAAGAGAGCGGCCCGAACCGGATATTGATGAGCGATTGTGCCTATTTCGGCACCATCGACAGTCTTCCACAATTTAGCATTCTGGCCATCAAGGGTGACTAGTTGGCTACAGTCAGGATTGAAAATCAACGATATCACCTGCTTTGACTGTGGCATTTTAAGTGTCATCAGGCCTTGAGAAGCAGACCAGAGCTGAAAATTTTCATCAGTAGTGACGGCAATCAAATTGCCATCCTGACTGAGCACCATCTGACGAACGTTGGCCTGATGATCAAGCTGCTTCCTAAATTCGCCATTAGGTGACCAAGTTCTCGTCCAGGTACCACCACTGGTGACTATGAAAGAACCATCTCGACTGAAAGCAACCCAGCGAATTGGCCCACCATGCTGCAAAGCCATCAATTGCACACCAGTAGTGGCATTCCATAGAGAGGCGGTATCGCCAGAAACAGTTAGAAATGACTGACCAGTCGGGCTATAAATTATCACTTTGGCCGAGGCTATGCTCGGCACCATAGCACTAAAGTCAGCAGCGGTTGTTCGCACTGGCATGCCAGCCGTTGGGTCAGCCATAAAGCGAGGTATCCTGTTGCCGAAGACCACAGAGTTAATTTGATTAACTTGGGCAGAAACGACTAAATTTGAGCCAAGAATTAGCCCAACAGTAAGCGCCAATAACACTAATTTAGGCATTTGCAACCTCGATGAAAGCGCCCTAAACAATAGTTAGAAGTTCTATTTATAGAATTTCTTGCAGGATATGTTAGCACTCGCCGTGGCATAAAGAATTCAGAGAGCACTAGAGTCGAGGCAAGAAGCAAGAGAAAATGAGTACAGACAAAAGATCAAGTGGCGTCAGCTCAAGCCCAATAGATGTCGATTCTATAGCCTTAATTGATAGCGACGAAGGCAAGTCTAGCAATAATAAACCTAGCGCCAACAAAGCTACTACAAGTAATGGCGGTGGCAACAACGGCAACGCCAGCTCAAAAGTCGAACCAGAAGCTGACGCGAAAAAGAAGAAAACGCAGATTGAAAAATCTGAAAACAAGCTTTCAGAGGACGACTTAAGAAGAGTTAACACTAACAAAGGCCTGCTAACCCTCTTAAGAACCAAAGAAATCAAAATAAAAGATGTTGCAGCAGACTTAGAATATGAAGAAGAACTAGAGAGGCTGCAAGTTGAGCTTGTTAAATTGCAAAGATGGGTGCAAGACAAAGGCAAGCGTATAGCAATTATTTTAGAGGGCCGTGATGCCGCCGGTAAGGGTGGCACCATCCGTAGGTTTACAGAGCACCTTAACCCCCGTTCCATGCGAGTGGTGGCACTCCCCAAGCCCACCCTCCAAGAGCGCGGGCAGTGGTACTTCCAGCGCTATTCGGTGCAGTTACCAAATGCTGGCGAAATAGTATTTTTTGATCGTAGCTGGTACAACCGAGCGGTGGTGGAACCGGTCAATGGCTTCTGTACAAAAGTTGAGTACCAACGCTTCATTCAGCAAGTTCCTGAATTTGAACACATGCTATACGAAGACGGTATCACAATCATAAAATTTTGGTTTTCCATCTCAAGAGAAGAGCAAAAAAAGCGCTTCGACTCAAGACAGTCAAACCCTCTCAAACAATGGAAACTGAGCCCAATTGATCAACAAGCCCAAGACCTCTGGGAGCAATATACGTCTCACAAAGAAGAGATGTTCAGCCGCACCCATATGTCCTTTAGCCCATGGATAGTAGTCAAAGCTAATGACAAGCGTTTGGCTCGCCTTGAAAGCATCCGCTATGTCCTCAATTTGCTTGATTACAGCGGCAAGTCGGACGCCAAAGTCAGACTCTATCCAGATCCGAATATCGTCAATCGTTTCCACCGACAAATAGCCAATATTGACTAACACATAGGATCAAAGCAACAACATAGAAAAAATAACATAGAGAATTCTTCAAGAAGCGGCAAGTCAAGCGCACCGAAGCCCTCAAAATTTATACTCTATAGAGATGTCGATTGCATACACCGCCGAGCAGATTCTAGAGCTTGCGCCAGACAGTTCTGCCGGTAAAGCCGGCCGAGATTTGGCCACTGCTTCAAAATGGAAAAATCTAGGCTGTAGTGAGCTAGCAATATGGGGAGAGTGTCAAGGCAGCGGTGCTACCCCCTACCAAACAAGAGTCGACCTCAGTGGACCAGCATTTAAATGCAGCTGTCCAAGCCGAAAGTTTCCCTGCAAACATAGCCTAGGCCTTGCCTTGCTTGGTAGCGCTAACCAAGCACTTTTTGAAGAAAAAGAGCCGCCAGCATGGGTCAGCGACTGGCTAAGTGGCCGCGGAGCAAAGAAACGCAAAGAGACCAATGAAAGCGAGAAGAACCCGGAGCAGCTCGAAGAATCGCTCTTGGCCAAAGACAAACGGAAACAAGACAGACTTAGCCGCGTGCAAACAGGCATAGAAGAACTAGAGCTGTTTATCGGCGATTTGATGCGTCAAGGCATAGGTACTGTAAAGAAGCAACCATTTGCTTTTTGGAAGAGCAGAGCCGCCCGTCTAGTAGACGCCCAAGCACCTGGCTTGGCCCGGCTCGTCAGTGAGTGTGCTGAAATCATAGCCCGCAGCAGCGACTGGGAAGATGCACTGATCGACAAATTAGCCACAATCAATCTGATATGCCGTGCCTTTCTCAAGCTGGAAGACCTTCCTCCAGAACTAAAAGCTGACGTGCTTACGGCAATCGGCGTTAACCAAAGCCAAGACGAGTTGCTCGGTGGAGCCGGCCAATGCCTGGAGGATCTCTGGTTGGTAGTTGGGCAATATAGCTACACCCAAGATCGTTTAAGAGTGCAAAGAAACTGGCTCTGGAGTAAACGCGGTCAATCAGCATTAGTACTAAGCTTTGCCCACGGCACTGCCCCCTTTGACACCATGCTGATACCAGGATTATTCTACAAAGCTGAGCTAGTTTTCTATCAAGGATCTTTGACACAGCGAGCCTTGATAAGATCTAAATGCAGTGAACCGGCAATCGCTCCATATGTCAGCGGTTTACCTTCTGTCGGCGCCGCACTCAGTAGTTATGCTCGTGACCTAGCAAAAACCCCGTGGTTAGACACTGTGGCCTTTCTCGTAGAAGACGTGATACCACATAGAACCGCAGGGGGGAAATGGTGGCTAGTAGACAAAGAGAAAAACGGACTGCCTTTGATTGTCCGAGAAGAGACTGGCTGGCAGCTGCTCAGCTACGCAGGCGGCCTCCCGCTTACGCTATTCGGCGAATGGGATGGCACCACACTCAAACCACTTGCGGCACTGAAGGATAGTAATTACCTCCGACTGCAAACGGTGGAAATCTAATGGTCATCAAGGCAAAAAAGAGTCCCTTCTACGAGCTCACAGAAACAGCTATTCTTGGAACAGAGAGAAAGCCATTAAGTCGCATTCTTGCCGGAGGTGACCTCGGCCAAACTATTTCTGATCTTTCACAGCAAGCAACGATGGGCCACGGCCTGCCCCCAGAGCGTGTACTAATCGATCAACTTACCACCTTGAGCATAGCCCGCAAAGCCGGTAGCCACGCCCAAGTGTTTGAGAACCCAATTGCTGTATGTCCATCCGAAACGCAATCAAAGGTGAGCGAGCGCTCCTTGGCTCTGCTTGTGCAAATACTAGCCCTAGAGACTAAAGGTAGCGAGTTAAGACCATCAAAAATGGTTGCCGATTGGCTCAGCTATTGTGCTGAAGCCAATCAACGAGTTCCTGAAGAGTTCGTGCCGCGCCTGCTTAGCTTGGGCAAAAACATCAGTGACTTGCACCCACTAATAGCACAATGCTGCGGTGAGCATTTCGCTTGGCTCATATCACTCAATCAAGAGTGGCGCACGGCTTACAAACTACAAGAAAATATCAGCCCAGATGATTCAGGCAGAATTCAAGCCTTGATCAACACTTTCGAGACAGCCGATCAAAAAGAGCGCTATCAGGCCTTACTTACTTTACGGCAATATGCTCCGAATGAAGCACTAGCAATATTGAGGGCTAGCTTCGAAAAAGAAT
>LNEX01000478.1 GCA_001464165.1 bacterium Ga0077546 | reverse complement strand
CATACACACCCATCTGTAGTGAAGCAAAAATTACATTAATGGTCGAGAGCGGTGAGCGAATGTCGTGACTGACCATGTTGACGATCTGGCGCCGCATATTCTCAGCTAACTTACGTTCTGAAATATCCTGTACAACGCAAATCCAAAGGTTCTTATCTTTCGACCACTTGATCATCCAAAAACTATCGATCAAGTTACCACTGCGAACTTTTAAGGGTATATCAAGCACCGATTCAGCCCCGGAGTAGCGCACTTGATACAAAGTCTCGAGCAATAGCTCTTGGCCTTCAGTGGTAAGTAAACCGAGCACTGAGCTGCCAATTAACTGCTGCGGGGTGAAACCAAGCAACTTTTCAGCAGCCGGGTTAATTGTATCGATGACAAATTCGCCGTTGATAGCACAAATAATCGACGCGGCGCTTTCAATTAAATCGCGCTCGCTAGCAATCGCTTGATTCAATGCTGCCGCCATTTCATGAAAAGACTGATCAAGAATTGCTAGTTCGTCGTCTCCACCTTGCAGATAGTTGAGCTTTTCCTGCCGGCGAAAGCGGTCGACATTGTCGGTGAGAATGGCGAAGCGGTCGCTTACGTCTTTGCCTAACTGTAGGCCAAGAAACGCTACAAAGGCAAGATTCACGACAAGGCCACCACCCACGAGCAAAGCCAAGACTTCTTTTGAAGTGTGGAATTCGACAATGCTTTCCATATGCAAAAGCCAGCCGACAACAACACAGGCAATTACGGCCTGTACAGCAAGAGGCAAACAGACTAGAACGATAAATCGAGTTTTTAGGCTGGTTCTACTTTCCAATGGCTACAAAACAAAACAGAGTACAAATCAGAATATAACCCTATTTTGCTTCCAAATCCTCGCTGTCAGGTTCGACGATAACTTTTCGAGCAGGCTCAGGCGACGGGTGCTTCCCTGTAGCCAAGATTACCCAGGTGGCTCGCTTTAGCTCATTGATGCGTCCAGGCTGATTACTTTCTTTCTTCAATGGCTCAGTCATTGCCACAAAAGGTTTTGCGTTGCTATGTCTTTGTTCCACCCAATCTTGATAGCGATACCACTGTTGTGCTTCTTGACGCTTTAGGGCCATGCGATAAAGCAGCGCATAGTCTGGATTATAAGGAAATTCTTTGGTCAGTTGGTTTAAGGCGCGCAGTGCCCCCTGAACATCTTGGCCTTTAAGCTTCTTGAAGGCAATATCAAGAATTCTTTCTTCACGATTATCGAGAGGCAAAGCCGCTGTAGCCTCTGGCTTTTCTAAAATAAGTTTGACGGGGGCGACAGCTTTGCGCACCGGGGCCGCTACTGGAGAAGGTGTAGGTTCTGGACCATCGGTGGGCTCATTCTCTTGAGATCTCGTTTTTTGCCGAGGGGAACTTGCCCGGCTATTGGGCAGTCCATGAAAATACGTGACGAAGACAAGTAGAATAGATAAGAGCCTAAAATTGGTTCTGTGAAATCTAGAGAATCTGCTACCTGACACAAATAAAACCCTTTTGATTAGTTAACCTGCAAATTAGCTAACGCTGTCAACTTAGACAGCTTACGGCAACATCTGGCAGTTAGCATAGATAGCATCACTTTAGAGCAGGCGGCATGATCGAAACCAAACAATTAGAAGAGCGGGTCAAAGCAGAAGCTTTGATACGTCCACGTTGGCTAATTGTACGATTTTTAGCCGGTTGGTTATTCTCAATATTGGTGCTTTTCATCCTCGCCTTGATGATTAATATTGATTGGGCCAAACCCAAGCTAGAGGCGACCATGGGCGAAGCCTTGCACCGTAGTGTTCATCTCGGGCATCTCAGATGGCACTTTGGTCTCAATGGCATAACCGTGCTGACGAAATCACTCAAAATAGACGAGCTTGATGGCACCCCATTTATTGTGGCAAAAGGCAGCAATATTGGTGTGGCCTTCACCCCACTGCTGTCGGGCAAGCTTGTTGTCAAGTTCGTACAGGTTGACCATCCTGAAATTTACGCAGTGAAACTCAAGCCCGGGGCCTGGAATTTTGAAGACCTCTTGCAGCAGACCATAGATGTTAAATTAATTCAGGCTGACTCAGGCACCGTTCACATATCCGATCGCAGCAAAACAGCTATATCGAAAGAAGTAATCACCCTTAAAAATGTTGACTTAAAACTCAACTGGCCGGCCAAGGGCAAAAATATGCCCCTCTATCTTTCGTTTAATACAGACGCTGGCGGCGGGCAGAAACCCGGCTATATTCGCATAGACGGCTTGGGCAAGGCTGTAGACGCAAGCTTTGAGCATACAAACTATGCCCTGACAGTCTTTGCTACCAATATTCAGACCCCAGAAATCAAGAAATTTTTGGCAGTCGTAGCTGACGACAAACGCCTGAGAGATGCACTAGATGCTAAGTCGCAAAATGTTGTGGTCAAAGGAATCTTGGAGCTGAAAGCTCTTGTCCAAGGAAGTGTCACCACGGGCTTTAGTGCCGACTTGAATACAGTGGTTGAAGACGTAATCATATCTTCGAACAACATGGGCCAAGTTAAAACGAAGCGTGCTAGTACCGGCGGCAGTCTACAGCTCACGGACGCCCTGATTGGCTGGAAAGACTTGGATCTGTCGTTTGGCTTGCTCAAGATCAAAACCAACGGTGAGCTACGCAACTGGCAAGACAAAAAAGCGAAATACGATTTCACGGCAAAGAGCAATCTCAGCGACCTCGGCAATATTAGCAGGTCAATTGATGTGTCAAAGCTCAATCTCGGCTCGAAAGAAGCAGACCAGCTGGTGCATGTGATCAAAACGGCCACTCTCACAGGTAAGGCATTTTTCGATAT
>LNEX01000477.1 GCA_001464165.1 bacterium Ga0077546 | reverse complement strand
TGCAATCGATCAAATTGCTGCTGAAACAGGAAAGTCTGTTGCCCAGATTTCGCTCAACTGGTTACTGCAAAGACCAACTGTCGCCAACATAGTCATTGGTGCGCGCAATGAAGAACAATTGAAGCAGAACTTAGAGGCTGTGGGCTGGAATTTAACAGCAGAACAAGTGGCGAAATTAGATGCTGCGAGTAATGTGCAGACTATCTATCCATACTGGCACCAGCGTCAATTCCAGGAGCGCAATCCGTTGCCAGTATGATCTCTTTATTGCTTGCTAGATGAGATGTTGCCTGCCGGTATCATTCGATAGAGGCAATAGTGGAATGAAGCCGGCTTGCAAAGAAGCGCTGGCTTGCCTAGAACACTTATACTTACTCAGTTAGAGTAGCCAAAAAGGTAATAAGGGTCGCGCCGTGAGATTCAAGTCCTTGTCTTTACTAGTGGTCATGTCTAGCTTCTTGTCAGCATGCACTGTTATCCAACCGGGCGAAAGAGCAGTCAAGGTCAGTCTTGGCACGATGGATCGAAATCTTCTCAGTCCTGGAATGCAAACTTACTTTCCTTTGACGGATTCAATACATACCTTTTCAGTTAAACAAGAAAATGCCACAGGCCAGTGTGAGCCGCTCACCGCTGATCAACAGCCGATTAGTATTACTTTTAATGTGCTCTATCGGATTCCTGAAGGGCAGGTGTTGATTCTCTATGAAAAATACGCCGGTAACCCTTACGAGAGATTGGTTGCACCTCAGATTCAGGAAGCCTTTCGTCAGGTAGTTTCGGGATACAAAGCAGATAGTGCAACGAAGAACGTCAATATTATTAAAAATTCGGTACTAGGCATGGTGCGCGAGAATGTCAAGGGCCTTGTCGAGGTAGTAGATATTCCAATCACCCATGTTGGCTTGCCGGAAGTATTGCAACAGGCCATAGCTCAGAAGCAAGTAATGGAGCAACAAGCACTTCAGAAGTCTTACGAGTTAGATAAGGCTAGAAAGGAAGCAGAGATTACTATTGCCAATGCTGAAGCGCAAGCTAGATCAATTCAATTGCAGAGCCTAGCTTTACAAAAATCGCCAGCCTTAATTGAATACGAACGGGTAAAAAAATGGGATGGCCAATTACCGACGACTATGATCATTGGTGGTGGCAGCTCTGGTGGTTCAGGCTGGGGTTCTCTCATTCAAATGAGAGATATCCCGCGTGAAAAACCGGTCAGAGAAAGTTCACGCTCAAAGGATTAATCGATTGATAGCTTTTGAAGTATTCCTTATATTTGCTTTCGCTCTTTGTATTTTTGCTGGATTTACTGCAGTTGTCAAATTTGTTCTCTCTGGCAACTCTGAGCGCCTGAAGGGGCAACGCAGAGAGCTGGGCGGTGATACAGAGCAGAGTTTGAGAAATCGAGTTTTGGCTCTAGAAGATGAGATTCGCGAGCTAAAGATCCAGATGCTTGCAGTTCAGGAGAGTAGTGAATTTGCTATGCGCATGATTGAGTCAAATCGCGACAAGACTTCTTAAGATAATGAGACTAGCCAATTGATTTTCTTTGAAGGTATTCAGAAGACTAAATTGTGTCTTAGTTTTTTCAATAGAAGAACTATAACAACGGCCATCAATAGGTTGGCTTTTGGTATGTCTAGTAGTTTTCTTTTGCCCCTTCTGTTGTTCTTCTTGTTCCAGTTTTGGTTCTCGTCAGCTCTGGCACAATCAGTTGAGGGGTCTGAGCCAGTTTTGCGGCCGATTGAGCCAGTGGCTGACGAAAGTTATGCTTCCATTAGTAAGCCTGCTGCCGAGGCCAATAAGCTCGCTCCTTTGCAAGGCAATGCTAAGTACGATGGCCCCATAGAAACGTCTGGTGCGCTGCTAAGTGGCCGTGCGGGAAAGGCACCAACGAGTACCTACAAAGCATGGCTAGAAGAAGCTCATCCTCAGTTTGTCCTTAGTGCTGATACTATGACCGCTGACCGCTTGGTTGTGATCACCGACAAGTACGACCAAGCCGAACGCACCTTAAAGAGCCTGGGTTTGCCTTGCAAAACCATGGATAAAAGAGAGCTTGACTCTTATGACTTGGCTCAAGCCCAGGTGCTAGTAATTGACTGCGGTCCGAAAAATCTTTCTTACCAAGCCGGAATGAAAATACGTGAATTCGTCTGCCGTGGCGGATATTTGATCACCACCGATTGGATGCTAGATCGCCTTGATCAAAAGATCTTTCCTGGTTATATCGCCTGGAACGGTGCTATGAACACGCAGAGGCTCTATGATGCCTGCATTGTGGGAAAAGACCCCGTACTATTCAGACACGCTGTTACCCGTGCCAACTGGAAGATGGATATTCATTGCCATCTAATTCGCATTATCAACAAAGAGTTAGTGCGCGTGTTAGCGGTAAGCCCTACATTGGCCAAAGATGACCCTGATGGCCAGGGCATACTTGCAGTTGTTTTTCCTTTTGAAAAAGGTTATGTCATGCATATGACGGCTCATTTCGATCGCAGCCAGTCAGCTAGCGGTGACCAGATAGACGACCCTGCCCCTGTAATTGGTATCGGCTTAAGACAAGCTATTGCTATCAACTTTGTCGTCGCTGGTTTGTCTGGCACTAAGTTGTAGAGAGCTTACTGAAACGCTAGTAACACTGAGAAATCATCCAGCAGTTGCTAAAATCTCGACTAACTAGATCTTGATCGCGAATCCAGAAGTAAAGCCGTCCGGCGTCTCCCCACATCATCTCGGCATTGTCGTCACTATCGATTTGCAATAGTAAATTCCAATTACCTGAAGACTTTTCTAGTTTCTTTGCGCGCGGATCTTGATAACCCGTAGAATCTCCACAATAAAGACCGTTAGTAACTAGCTCACATTCAAGCTCCATCTCGTCTTGAATGGGCTCAGCGTGACCGAGTAAACGATGGTGCCCGCCAATTGCCTCTAGCAGCTCACAGTACTTCTCACTCTCATCTTCTGATAAGGCAATTCCCTTCAACTCATACGGCAGTGTAAGCGCCAGCTCAGCAGTAAGTGGGCAGGGAGAATACTCAAGAACTGCCACTGTTTTTGAAACCACTCCAAAGAGTTTCTTTTCAATCTTCGCTGGTGGTGGCAGATGCTGTTTGAGGTCGTCAATCTTGTTGTTGAAATAAAAGACCTGAAATCCGCCTATGTCGTTGGGATCAAAGCCCCAGACTTCATTGTTGTAGAAAAAGGAAAGCAGACCTGCTACTGGCAGTGGGCAATTGGCCATTGCTGGTATCTCAGCCAAATTTATTTGCGCTATAAACGAAAGGGGTTTATCTTCCTTTGTTGGCCAAATAAAATTAGATGGTGCATCTGGTCTGCCACCTAGTTTTGATTGACCGGCCCAAAGAGCATCAGCAGACTTAATTGATGTAGTAAGCGTCGCAGCTAGCTTTGCCTGAGACAGCAGTGCGTCTCTAAACTGATTCAGGCCATAAGTTTCTATCAGCGATTCAAGGTTCTTTCGCAATTGTAACATCAACAATGATTTCCTTTGGCCAATCGACTTATCTATCAGATCTAAAATAGTTGTTTAACTCTGACGCTTCAAGCGAGTCGCCTTTCTCAGCAAAATAGAAAGAACCCATATCTTTTACCTGCCTGTAACCTGACGGCAAAGCAAAGTCTTTGACGATTACTGGTTTGGTCACCAATGTCACAGTGGCCAAAGTCATTCCTAACTTTCCGGCGCTAACTTGTTTCACTTTGATTGGTAATCCGTATTGACTGGGAACACTAAACATACTGCAAAAATATTCTATGGTCTCCTTGTCGCAAGGTGGTTTTGCTATTGACCAGAATTCTATGCTAGGGCTAGATTTGTTGGCTTCTTTTGTTTGGTATCCACGATAGTGAACACATGTATGATTAG
>LNEX01000476.1 GCA_001464165.1 bacterium Ga0077546 | reverse complement strand
TACGGCCAAAGCCGACAAGGCACTTTCGAACATGCTGATCTCTAGACGGCGTCCAACTCCAGTCGTCTCTCTTTCGTATAGTGCAGCTGTAATTGCCAAGGCTGCATAAGTTCCTGACATATAGTCCGAGACAAAAACCGAGGGCATAATTGGCTTGCCATTTTGATCTTGCGACTCAAATAGAATTCCTGTTTCGGCAACAAAATTGAGATCGTGACCGGGCCTTGTTGCCCACTTTGATGCGGAGCCATAGCCATTTACCGAGCAATATATTAGGCGCGGATTCAGTGCTCTTAAGTTGCCATCGCCTAAACCCAATCGCTCCATTACTCCAGGCCTAAAATTTTCTATGACAATGTCCGCACTCTGAGCCAGCTTTGTTATAACCCCATGACCTTCTGCGCTTTTGAGATCTATTTTGATGCGCTCTTTATTGCGGTGCAAGCTCCAGAAATAGAGACTATCTGCTACGTCGTCATTGACGACAATTGGTGGGAGGTGCTCATTGAGAGTGCCATCGAGCCTCTCAACACGCAAAACCTGAGCACCAAGATCGCTCATTAGAGTCGAAACAATTTCACCAGGTAAGAGGTGGGTGAAATCTAATACTTTTAGCTTAGCGAAAGACATAATTCTCCGATCTCAAGATTCAGGAAAGAGAAAGGAGGGCATGCCTGAAACCAGGAGCCCTCCTTTGTTCTAGTTTAACTGAACTAACTAGTTCATGTTCTCGATTATGGCATTGGCAAATTCACTGGTTTTCAGTTTGGTTGCACCTGGCATCAATCGCTCGAGGTCGTAAGTTACTTTCTTCTGTTGGATGGTTTTGGTTACTGCTTGAGTGATCAAGTCAGCAGCTTCTTGCCAGCCCATGAATTCAAGCATCATAACGCCAGAGAGAATTACAGAACCTGGGTTGATTACGTCTTTGTCAGCATACTTAGGAGCTGTTCCGTGGGTAGCTTCGAAGATGGCGCAGTTATCGCCAATATTTGCACCAGGAGCTAGTCCAAGGCCACCTACTTGAGCAGCGCAAGCATCTGAGAGATAGTCGCCGTTCAAGTTTGTAGTGGCTAGAACTGAGTATTCATCTGGTCTTAGCAAGACTTGTTGGAACATGGAGTCGGCGATTCTATCTTGAAGAAGAATCTTGCCAGCTGGCAATTTGCCATCATGCTCAGCCCACATTTTTTCTTCAGAGATTACTTCTTTAGCGAACTCAGTTTCGCCAACTTGGTAGCCCCAGTCTCTGAAGGCGCCTTCTGTGAACTTCTGAATGTTGCCTTTGTGCACCATGGTGACTGACTTCTTGCCGCGAGCAATAGCGTATTCGATAGCTCTGCGTACAAGTCTGTCTGAACCGAATTTGGAAATTGGTTTGATACCGATGCCAGATTCTGGACGAACGGTCTTGCCATATTTTGCGCAAAGGTCAATGAAAGCCTGAGCTTCTGGAGAACCAGCAACAAACTCGATTCCTGCGTATACGTCTTCAGTGTTCTCACGGAAGATAACAACGTCGAGTTTCTCGGGTGACACTACTGGTGAAGGCACTCCTGGGAAGTGACGCACTGGGCGCACGCAGCAGTAGAGGTCAAATATTTGACGCAGAGCTACGTTTAAGCTGCGAATACCGCCGCCTACTGGAGTAGTGAGAGGCCCTTTGATGGCTACTCCGAACTCTCTGAGAGCGCTGATGGTGTCTTCTGTCAACCATTCATCAAAATTGTCTTTTGCTTTTTGTCCGGCAAATACTTCGAACCAAGCAATTTCTTTCTTGCCGCTATAGGCTTTAGCAACTGCAGCATCGATAACACGTTTGCTGGCTTTCCAGATGTCACGACCTGTACCATCACCTTCAATAAAAGGAATGATTGGTTTGTTTGGTACAACTGGCTTTCCGTCTTTGAAGGTAATCTTTTCGCCTTGCGGAACTGTTATGCCGTTGTAGGTCTTGTCTATCACTTGTCCCATGTCTCTCCTTCGCCGTATCCCAGGTGTACGGCTTAGAGATTAACAGTACACTCGGCTTCACCCCTCAGAAGATCAACAAATACTAATTGTCGTGCTTAATCAAGAGATTTTTGCGGTAGTCATGAGGCTGGGGGCTGAACTTGGCCATATACTTTTAGAGCCAATTTTGAGGGCCGAACTTGAACCTTGCTATTTCATTAAAGCGAGCCATTAGCCAGTGGCCAGACAGAGAAGCATTTGTCGACGGTCAAAAGCGCCTAACCTACGGCGAATTTGGCATGAGGGTGGCCGCTCTGACCCATATAATCGAGAACCTAGGTCTGGGTAAGGGCTCTACAATTGCCGTCATTGCCCCGAACTGCTTAGAATTTACTGAGTTGTATTTTGCTGCCGCTTGCACTGGTGCGGTCTTGTGTCCAATTAACTATCGACTGGCCAGCGGCGAAATAGCCCAAATTCTTGAGCACAGCGAGACTCAGATGTTGGTATGTCATACCGATTTTACTGAGCAAGCGGAGCCGGCAATAAAGAATCTCTCTGGTATTAAGCTGATAGCCTGGATTGGCGCTGGTTCTATGCCAGACACTAAAATCAAAAGTGTTCGTTACGAGCCTTTCTTATTGACGCAGTGGAACAAAGAGCTGATCGACAAGCAGGCTGAAGGTAGCGATTTAGCTCAAATCTATTACACCAGTGGAACCACTGGTCAAGCCAAAGGAGTAATGCTCAGCCATGAGAATGTTTCTTACAATGCACTGGGGGCCATTGCTGAGCTGGGCTTAAACGATAGTCATTGCTGGGTTCATGCAGCCCCCATGTTCCACCTGGTTGATGCCTGGGCAGTCTTTGCCCTGACCTGGGTGGGTGGTAAGCATGTTTTTATTCCTTACTTTAATGCCGAAGCCCTTTTGCCTCTTCTTGAAGCTGAAGCCGTAAGCCATACAGCCCTTGTGCCCACAATGGTTAACGCCCTCTTGAATAGTGGTGTGGTTTGGCAATATTCGTATACGGCTCTGAGTACGATAATGACAGCAGGTTCACCAATCGCCCCTGAGATTGTCAAACAAATTCAAGAAGTATTTTCATGTACCTATGTGCAGTTTTATGGCATGACCGAGACCAGCCCCTTTCTCAGTATTAGTTTGCCAAAGAGTAAAGACCTACAGCGTTCGAAGGCCGAAGTATTGGCAATACGTAGCAAGACCGGTCGACCATTTATTGGTGTTGATTTGAAAGTTGTTAAAGAAGACGGCAGAGAGGTGAAACGGGACGGACTAGAAGTTGGTGAGATCATTGCCCGCGGACCGAACGTGACTAAAGGTTACTGGAAGAATCTAGAGGCGACTGCACAGACTATCCGTGGTGGTTGGATTTATACCGGTGATCTAGCTGTGATGGACAGTGATGGCTATATCAATGTGGTTGATCGTTCAAAAGATATGATTATCAGTGGAGGAGAGAATGTCTATTCAACTGAAGTTGAATATGTCTTGCATGAGCACCCTGCCATTCTAGAGTGCGCAGTGTTTGGCATTCCTGATGAAAAGTGGGGAGAACTTGTACACGCTTCAATAGTTCTCCGTAGAGGGCAGCAACTGACGGAAGAAGAGCTGGTTGAATTTATTCGAGAGCGTTTAGCCAGATACAAAGTGCCGCGCCACTGGGAGTTCTTGCAAGAGTTGCCAAAGACAGGCAGTGGCAAGATCAAGAAGAAAGAATTGCGTGACAAATATTGGCTTGGACGTGTGCGTAGAGTAAATTGATATAAAAAACTTGGATATTGGCTTGTTCTTGCGTATACTCTACAGTCAGTAGTAGCATTGGTAGGCAGTTAATGACTAACAAAAAAACGGCAACCCAAGGTGTCTATCTCTTGCATATCGTGGCGGGATTAATATATCTATCTTCGCTGCAAGCGACATATGCACAGTCAAAAGTTACAACAAAAGATGCACCAGATAAAGTGCCTGACGCTAGGGCACTTGAATTGTCACTAATGAGTAAAGCCAGGAGAGCGACTGCTGATAGTCACTATGATGCTGCTTGTGAATATCTATCAGAAGTACTGACTGCCAATCCTAAGAATGCAGAAGCTCATTATCTCTTAGGCCTGCTTCAAGGTCGGCAAGGTAAGTTTAGTGAATCAATAGATCACGAGAGAAAGTGTCTCAAGCTTATGCCTAACTATGCCTCAGCCCATTCGGTCTTGGGTAGATCATTAGCGGGAAAACAGAATTTTGAAGCTGCGGTTGTAGAGTTAAAAGAGGCAGTTCGGCTTGACCCTCGTAGTCCGATTAGTTATGTCAATCTTGCTGCCGTTAAAGGCATGCAAGGTGACTATAAGGGTGCCCTTGATGCCTATGACAATGCCATACGAGTGGACCCCAAATATACCCAGGCCTATTTAGGTAAAGCCCTGGCCTATGCCAAATTGAAAGACACTAAAGGCCAGCTTGAGGCTTGTCGCAGCGCCGTTCGAGTAGCACCGACTAGCTCGGTTGCCCATGGCCGCTTGGGCTTTGCCCTCTCTCAAAGTGGAGACGTTCCAGGTGCTATGGCTGAGGGTCTGAAGGCAAATTTATTGCGAGTGAACGAATCGTGGAACGAGTTTCTTGGTATGTTCTTGACCGCATGGGCCTCGGTCTTCTTGGTTTTCGCGGCAATATTTGCTGCCCTATTCGCTGGTTCGCGCTGAAGTCATTTTTCCTTACTTTCTATCGAGATAAGCCAGGCCGTTTTATTGTCACAGACACTCGCATTGTCTTTGTGCCTGAGGCATTTTCAGCATGGTTTGGTGCTACCAGGGTCAGTATTCAACGACCTCAAATTGAAGCTATAAATTACCTGAGCACTGTAGGTGGTGGCACCGTATCAATTCTGACTAGAGACCAAAGTGTGCATCAATTCCGCATGCCGCTCTTGGTTTTAGATCCTGTTCGCAGCCTGTTGGTAAGTCAAGGGTTAACTGCTCCTGACCCTGATGCAAAAGTTGCCGAGCAAAGCGCTCCCCAGCCTGTAGTTGAAGATAGTAAAAGTGAAGAGACGAAAGAATGAGTATTGTTAAGAATGTTCTAGGTACAAATCTTGAGCCTTGTTGTCATAATCCGCTTACTGGTTTTTTTCGCGACGGCTATTGTTCGACTAGTCCAGAAGACCACGGAGTTCATACTGTTTGTGCCTTAATTACAGAAGAGTTTCTTGACTATTCGAAGGCTCAAGGCAATGATCTTTCTACCCCTAATCCTCGCTATGGTTTTCCTGGACTCAAGGCTGGTGATACCTGGTGCTTGTGTGCTTCTCGCTGGAGGGATGCTCTGCGGGACGGTGTGGCACCGCAGGTAGTGCTAGCGGCTACACATCAAGCCACTTTGAAGATTGTCAGTTTAGAGCAGCTTCAGGCTCACGCTGTAGTGTCCAAGACATAGTAGAGATTTATGAGTCTGTTTCTTAAGTCTTGGGCGTTAATTCTAGTTTTGCTAGTCTTTATTTGCGTGTCGACCTCAGAGTGTCCAGCTACAGACAGCATAAGCGGCTGGAAGATCAATATGGAGACAGCCATTGGAGGCCGCTATGATATTGTTGCCAACGAAAGGGCCTTGCGCATTGACAGTAAGTCGTTTAAGTACTCGATTGTTGCTTGCGCGCCGCAATGGAATCTAGTCATTTGGCGTGATGACAGCAAAGAAATTTGTCATTGTACTGCAGCCCAGTATCTCTATCAGCGTAGAAACGCGGTCAACACTACTTCGTCTTGTAATTTAGATAAAATAGTAAATAAGCGTGCAATCACAATACCGAGATTTGGACTTAAGGGCGTCCAGTACGTATATGCTGGTGAGCGGCGTGGCCATGATCTCTTTATTTCTGATAAGAATACAGAGGCTGTGAGAAACTACTTTATTGACTGTGCAGAAATAAATCTTCCCCGGCCAGTGGTGCAGCTCATCAGTGGTACTAGCACTCTTCCTGACTTGCCTGGTTTTCCTTATCAGATGTCTGAGGTGCTCGAAAATGGAACTAGGTGCTGGCAAGTCTTGACTCATAGGTTGGCCAGAACAACAGTCTCGCCTTCTGTTTTTCAGCCTCCTATTGGCTATAAAAATCTTGGCGCTTTTAAGCACGCATTTCTGTTTAAGAGCGTGAGTTCAATGATGGACGATACGGTAGATAGTATCGGCATAGGAGAAGGACGATCGGGGCCCAGAGTAAGGGACTAACAGAGACATTTGCCACTTCTGAACACAGACTCATAATCTTACGACGTATAGAATTTCTTTAGCCTCATTTCAACGTATACTGATATTATCTTTTGTGCTCAAATTAGTTTCTTTAGCTTGTTTAGCAAATTTTTAGTGATTATCCAGGCATCTCTGTTTTTCTGTTGGGAGGTTGCTTGGATTCTGAAAGTCTAGAACCACTATCTAACCTTGGTGAAGAACGACTTAGACTTATCGTCGAAGCGGCTCCTTGTGGCATGATTATGGTAGATGAGCTAGGTCTCGTCGTGCTGGTCAATTCTCAAGTAGAGCGCATGTTTGGTTACAGTCGCCTGCATCTATTCATCCATATAGTTGTTAAGAGCGACTTTTGACGAAATCCAGGCTCTGGCTGGTTGCAAGAAGGCACGGTAGTTGCAGTCAAGAGTCCAAAATGGCAAGAACTAGCTGAACAGCGATGTTTCAAACCGAGCGGTTGCTAACCCCTAGAGAAGAAGTTTGCTGAAACCCAAGCTGTGTATTGGTCAAAGGAATTTGCGTGCTCAAGTGTTCAACCAGGCGGCGCAGAATTGGTCTCGCCAAACAAACTCGGAAGCGAGGTGCAGTGTCACTTCTCTGACAGTCTCTTTGACGAGAACTCCAACCTTTAGTAGCTGAAGTCTGAATGTGTCGATTGTCATAGCCCTTAACTGTGCCTGTTTTCGAATCACCCAGATTAAAACATAGGCGAATGTGTGGAGCAGCAACCTGAACTGATTGGCCTCAAATTCCTGACAGCTGGTGCGGCCGGACTTCAAATAAACTTTCAAATCTTTGATCCAGTTTTCGCACTGAGCGCGGCGGCAATACTTCTCTTCGTAGATTTTTCTTGCTGTCATTGAATTAGCATTAGGTACAACAAATCGGGTATCTGGGCCCATTCTGTTCACTTCAGCTTTGTAGACAATTCGACGCTCACTGCGCCACTCTCGAGCTTTGTAGCCGAATTCGCCGTATTTTCGAACGCTAAAGTGTTCTTCATGCAGTTCTTGAACTCGGCCCTCTGACTTAGAAGCAAAGCGTTTTCTCTCTTCCATCATTCGCCACGCAGCTTTGCGATCACCTGGATTGACCATCGCTGCGTACTTCTTGAGCGCTGGACTTTGGTAGCCAAATTCATCAAATTCTTGTTTGCACCTAACTACGAGTTTTTCGGCGTGATAGGCGTAACCGGCATGGCCAGCTGCTGAAATGAAGTATTGAACGCCTTCATCTTCTAAGAAATCGAACATTTCAGAACTGGCGAATGCAGCATCCGCAGTCAGCTCGATGCGCACATTCGGCCACGAGAGCCGAAGTTCGTGAATGACATTCTTTAGCATACGTTTTGCATCAGTAATTGGATTCGGGTTACCTGGCCGCAAAAGAGCACAAAGTGGAAATCCGCAGTCTGTAAAAATGAAAAGCGGAGCAAAGCAGAATGCCTCGTAGTAGCCATTGTAGAAGGATAGTTGCTGTGTGCCATAGGTTTCGTCGCAGGTGGTATCCATCGCCAATCTCAGTACTTTAGGTGGTTTTCTCGTCTGTTTGACGAACAGATGAACAAGCAGCCTTTGTAAAGCCGCATTGGTTGTCGCGTCGACATAGTTTTCGAACCGCGACAAACTTGGCTGTGACGCTAGAGGCAGACCATTGGCCAATTCACGACCAACTGCAAATTGGTGCATGGCATCATGTCGAAGCTGTCCAGCGTCGTTACAGTCTTCGTAACCCGCAGCAATTCCATATATCCGCTGTTTCAGCATATTGCCTACACTGTGCTGAACGTACTCGGGACGCCGTTTGTCACCAACTGCAAAAGAAGCAAGCTCAGTCAAACCTAGACGGAGGTCAGCTTTCCGGAGAAGTAACAAACCGCCATCTGAGCAAACGGCGCCGCCATCGAACTTTGCTACAACTCGCTTTAAACCTGGCACATCAAGCTGCATTTGGCCTTGCGAACCGGAAATAACCTGTTTAGACTTAGACATATCAAAAGCTCCGTTATTGGTTTGGTCTGGGTCTTGGTAAACACAGATTCTGAGCCAACTGACAGGGCTTTTGTGCTTTTTAAAAGATTACTTTGGTATCACTCCCGTGAATAATTGCGGTTCAAAGGTTATACTATATGATACCGTGTCATACCCCAAAATTATTTTACGAGCGGAAATAAAGAGAGAGCTGCGGGTTACAGCTCTCTGTAGAGTCAAATTGTGATTCTTTGCCCAAAGCCCTGGTCTAATAAGCGCCACTTATAAACAAACTTACCTAAGACTGG
>LNEX01000475.1 GCA_001464165.1 bacterium Ga0077546 | reverse complement strand
GTTAGCACGGTCATTCTCGGGTCAGCTTTTCGCGTGCTGTTCACGAGCAGTTAGTCCTCAACCGCCTTCGCCAGCTGGATACTCAGTTTTTGAAGTTGATCTAGTCTAAGGAATAGTCAGGAACAATTAAACGATCACCTACAAGATTTATGTACAGTTCAGCGCCCTCGGAATGAACATGGGCTGCGACTCTTTTATCTGGTTTTAAAACCGCAACGTGTAAGCGAAAGTCGGCGGTTCCCGACAGAACACTGTGTCCGATTCCTACAGCTGGGTCAAAGGTAATGTGAAAGCCGGGCTGACACTAATTCAAAGAAAAAAAAAGCAGAAGCTGCCACCACAGGCGGTGCCAACACCTTCTACTCTGCGAAATGAACTCTTCTAACTTGAGCGAAATTCGACGAAGAATCTAGCTAGCAAGAACAATTAGGCGAGAACTCTCAATCTAGTTAGGTCCATCAGGCGGAACAATAGCTCGGTCCGGTTTAGTATTCGGACCTAAACAACTGCCGAGGTCGCTTTTAACAACCACTGGAGACAGAGCAAGAAAATAGCCAGCATAGCCAGCGGGTTGTCCTTCAAAAGCCTCTTCAATGAGGTCATTACGAAGCCACGGAATTGTTTCCGGTATCACCAGAGTTTCTATAGTTTTCATAGTTACTCCAATTTTCCAAACAATTTGACAGCATCTAAATCTTCATTGAGGTGAAGTCAAACACAGTATTGACACCAAGATGTGCCTAAGAATATCTGTGAATATTGAGATAGTTAGGAATTATGCCTTTTTGACTTGCGCCTTAATGAAAAGAGGTAGATGTTTATGCTTAATTCCTACCAGTTAGAGAAAACTCATTACAAGCGACTCGGAAGCCCTCGGTTACAAGCAACGGGCTACGTGGGTAGAACCGAGTGAAAGCTCTAGCTCACCCTTTCTAAATTTGAACACGTTCAGAGAGGATAAAATTAGTCGGCACAGACCAATGAGAAATGCAAAATCTACACAACTCTTACTAATGAAGCTCGCGCAAATCTTTGAAATTACTCAGGCTTAGTAAAAGTTTGCACCAGCAACTTGTATAAAAACTGATACCAAAACAGTTAACAACATTTACAAAAAGGCACTCAACTTTACCTAAAGTGGTTTGAATATGGAAATGAAACATAGAAGCAGTTAAAGTGCTGGAAGATTGACCCAGGAGCAGTGAGATAGACAAGACAGATGAAAGTGCTTGTAGCAATCGACAATAAACCAAGTTCACAAGCAACAATAGATGCGCTCGTCAAAATGAATTGGTACGAAGGCACTGAGATTGCTTTAGTTACTGTTTTCCCATCAAGCTTAGAATTAGAAAACACAGTAATTTTCAAAAATGATCAAAGGCAAAAGACAGAAAAAACTATTTACCACGAAGAAATGGAAGACTTAGCTTGCGAGCTACGTAACTTACTGAAGCATTGCACAGTGTCATTTTTTGCTCGACATGGTGATCCTAAAACAGTGATCATGGAACTGGCCAAACAGTCCAATGCCGACCTAGTTGTTCTTGGATCGAACTGTAAAAGTACGCTAGAGCGCCTTTTAATTGGAAGTGTTTCGCAAGAAGTTCTCAACACGGCACCGTGCCCAGTGATTGTGGCCAAGGCGCCGTGCTCCTTTGCGCAAGACGAATCACCTTCATTCAAAAACATTCTTTTACCAATTGACAATTCCGTGTTTTCGGTTGCAGCCGTTCGCTGGCTCTCTAACTTTAGGTGGCCTAACGATACGAAATTAATTGTATTAGCTGTTGTTGAAGAAGCTACTGATTTAGAACAAGTGCACCACAGCCTGAACAATCGTGCTCAGGAGCTCTCAAAACATTTTAGAAGCGGCAATATTTTGACAGAAATTGTCAGGGGAGAACCGCAACAAACAATAATCGAAGTGGCTAAGAGCTATTCTACAGATTTAATTGTAATGGGCTCTCACGGCCATGCTGGCTTCAAGAAATTAATTTTGGGTAGCGTCAGCCAATCAGTTGCTCATAACGCACCTTGTGCAGTGGCAATTGTTCGCGGTATTGCTGGCAGCGATAAATCATTTAAGCACACAGGAGCATTCGACAAAGTAGCCTCGGCAGGAGAACTCAGCTTTGCTGGCAGTAATAGCGGATCAGGCAGCAGTGTTTCATCGGTGCATTCGATGCCAGCTGGGTTTTAATTGCGCAAGGTCCACTGAGAAGGTCTCTATCCTAGCAGCAACAGAGACGGCTACTCTCATGAGAATAGTACGGTAGCACCGCTCTCGCAGGCAGTCATCAAAAGACAAGAAAGTACGAAAGAAGAACTAGCAAAGACCGCTGTGCTCCAATTCCCTAGTAAATCCAACCACATCTAATCATCGGTACATTTTGACGGATCGGAATCAAGGCAAAATAATATTACAGGGCCATGCTGCTTTCCTAATAAGCTGCAGCTCTACAGGCTAGTTATTGCTTTTGCAATAGCATAATGAAACTGCTGGCATTCTGTTCTTCAGTTAGGGTGCCAGTTTTCTGGTCGAAATATTCAATTGCAGCGACCTTTAACTTGTTCTGTTCTATTTGTTCGAAAATCTCTTCACGAGGGAAATATCTGGCATAACCAACTTGTTCTATGCCTTTACGCCGATAAAAATACTCACCCATTTCAAATCCGCGAGCGCCAAGACTTTCGTCTCTGTAGATTTGACTAATTTGACTGCCCCAGCCGTCTAGTTCATTCATATTGAAGAAGTCAATCATAACTAAGCCATTATGCGTCAAAGACATCGAAATATTGCGAAAGAACTTTCCTAGTTCATCAGAACTACTTAGGTTTTCGGTGCAGTCTAAAGCCATAACGAGGTCAAAGCCAATAATCTGTTGCTTGATATTTAGATCTTGGAAGAAGCCGGGCATGATATCAAAACCCTTTAGAGCAGCCTTAATACACATTCTCATTGAAGCATCGTTGACTATAAGGTTACAGATTGAGCTTTTAAAATGAGTTTGTACTATTTCTTCGCGCGTCCCAGAGCCCGCACCAATAGAAAGAATATTCAGCGGTTTGATTTTTGCACAACTGCTAACGACCTGCATTACACATTCGTCCATCATGCTCATGTAACTTGTATATTGTGTAGCGCCAAGAGCGATAGTTTCGCTACTGCTGCAGAGCTCGTCGTAGTAGTCTACAACCATTTGCTTGAGTTCAGCATCGCTTGGCCGTTGCAGCGGGAATGGTTCAAGGCTGTAGACCGGCGCAACTGACAGCTCAGCGGCATTGCAACTTGCAGCGTGTCCGTGCTCATGAGGTTCAAAACACTCAATCGTATTAGAATCGACTGATAGTGGGAACTCGCCGAACGATGAAATATCTGAATTTTGGGACTGCATGGCCTGCTCCTCTCAAGATAAACTCAGCTTAAGCGAAGCGCTGTGACAATTACATAGCGCCAATCTCGGACAGTGGCGATTTAAGCTCCAAGGAGTTCAAGAAACCTAAACGCACATGCTAAACAGGTAACAATCTACTATCTGCCAGGAAATGGAATTGACACAAAGCTGACGCTATAAATTTCTTGTCATTCCCACCTTACCTTGGATTTTCGAAATGCCTCTCGACAGCCCACAATTCAAACATTCAGCAAATTTGCCTAGCGAGGGTGGTATCAACGAAGCACTTAGCTCGGAATCCACACTTTCACCTGACTATACTTCCTCAAAACGACTGCTTCAAGACACATTGAGCGATTCACCGCAAGTTAAATCGCAAACTCAGTCACAGCTAGTAGAACAACCAAAACTTTTGGTAGAAGGAATTGTCTCAGGATTAGCTCTCAACCCTATAAACGGCCTTACCCAATTTGCAAATAAATCTGTTGGTACAGATTTCAAAGCCATTCAGTTGGGTAATCAAACTAAAATCGACTCTTCTATTTCAGGCAATGTCGGAAAGATGATCGGCACTAGTGTTACTTTCATTGCTCTGGCTCTTGCGGCCAAGCGGGCTGTCCCACTCGGCTCTAAAATTCTCGGCTCGGCAGCCCTCTCTGAGACGGTTGCCTTTGGCACGGCTGGTGCAATTCAGGGAGGGCTACTGACCCCTACGCAGAAAAATCTTGGCGGTTCTTCATTCTTTCTTGCTCGCGGTGGCGAAGCACTTCTAGGCAGCGGCTCTGCCGTACTTGGTGCACAAGGCACGCGGGTAGCAAAACTATTTCAACATTCAGCTCCATCGCTTGGATTGACCGGTTCACGGTTGTTATCTTTAGGTGTTGAAACCGGGTTCAATGGTGCCCTTGGTGCAGGAAGCGCGCAGGCCTACTCATACATGCAAACCGGTAAATTTGCTACTACTCAAGAAGTAGCAACGTCTGCCATGCTCTCGGCTGGTATAGGTCTAGGCGCTTCCGCTCTAAGCTTTCGTAGAGCTGCTAGCATCAGTCAGGCTTCATCGGAAAGTTCAATACCAGGCATGAGAAGCCACGACCCAATTCGGCCAGGCACTGACTTAAGCAATTCAGACATCGAGCCAAACACTATCATGCAATACTCGATGGAAGTGAAGGCGGTTGGAAAAGATAGAGAACTTACAATAGATGGTGAAGACTTTAATTTAAAAGACAAAAAAAATGGTGTTTGGCGCTATGGAACTTTTAAGAATGGTGATTGTTTCTACACTGAACGAGGAAGCACTGAATCAATAGTAAAAGTTGGCGTTAATGCCAAAGATATGCCCGAATCACAAAGACTCCAGGCAGCATTGATACCGGAGCTGTATAACGATCCTGTATTGAAAAAGACAATTAAAGGGTTTAAGACAATTGACCCGATGGACTCCGAATCATGGTTCAAATCAAAAAGCAGATCCTTCACCTTGTACTCCACTACCCCTGCCGACGCCCTTACGGCCGCACAAAGAATTGATCAGCTCCTTACTTCCAAGGGTTTTACCTCGCTTATACATGACGCTCACAACGATTCAAACTTGCCTTTATCCCGCAGGGTTTTTGCGATTAGAGAAAGTTTCATTCCTGGCAAAACTGAAGCAGGGAAAGAGGCAGTATTAATCGGAGCCAACCTAGAGACGGCAATAATAAAACAATATGGTTTGCGGCCAGGGCAAAGCCTCTCTGCAAGACAACTAAGAGCAATGGAAAGAAAATTTGGTGTTAGAGGTGAAACAATAGCCTACGACAAATTTGGCAATCTTGTTCTAGAAAAGACAGCAGGAACAGATATGCTCTCAGTGCCCGGTTCTTTAACTGCTGGAGTTAAGAAGCCCGGTAATTTGACTGACAGAGCAGCACTGGAAAGTATCGCCAATGGATTTGGTGTTGATTTGATTGCGGATCTCCCCAGTCAAGGCAGCTACGAGCTTGCAGGCGAAGCTTTCGACACGCAAACTGTTTGGACAAATGGTAGACCCTCTCGATTAACCCTCATCGACAGCTTCAGTGATATCATTGCCCAAGCGAACCTAGAAAAATCTGGGGAAAAATCTGGAGATTGGCTCATTAGATACTTTCATGGAGATGTTTCAGCTAAATGGTCAGGAGCCTTTTTGTTTGGGGAAGACGGAAAGATCTCAAGTTATCCAGCTAAAAACGAACAAGTCTCAGAAGCCTTTGATGCTTTATATCGCGCTCTTGGGGGCAAGTAAGTAAGTAAGTAAGTAAGCAGCGCCGTGCGAACTGAGAGAATATGCGTCCTATAGCCATTGAGAAAATGAAAGAGCTGCCAACGTAGATGTCG
>LNEX01000474.1 GCA_001464165.1 bacterium Ga0077546 | reverse complement strand
TGCGCCAAGTCAATACCATGCTGCAGCAGGTACGCGAACTGAAGCCTGAATTGCCTTCGAACGAAGATATGAAGACCAAGCTGCTGCTGCGCTTAAACGACCTTTCTCAGAAGCTCAATGACCGCTTGCTCGGCAAGTAGAGGATCACTGCTATGTCTGTGTCTCTATTTGCACAGTGTCTGATACTAGCGGCATTGTGGCTACTTCTGGCCTGGTTGTGCTTGCGCACGCTGGGCTCTGTTGCTGCTGGTGAAATCGGCAAGCGGCGGCAGGTCCGCGCCATTCTTCAGTCTGATCCAATTTTGCGCAACTATCTTCAGAAGAAAGCCAAGCTTACGGATCGGCAGAAAGAGCATGACGACGAGGCTGTGGAGCAAATCGTCAAAGATGTTCCCGCCCACGTTTTGCAAGTGCTTTCTGTGGCCGGAACGCAAAAGCAAATCGAGATGGATCTCGATACTGTGGTGCTCAAGGAGAAGACGCTCTTTCCGACAAGTGACATTGAGCCTGTGCCTATGTCATCAATGGAGCAGGTGAGCGATATTTTGCCGGAACAGATGATGCTGGACGACGACCAGTTCTACAACGCTCTGGCTCACGATGAGCTTTTGGTGCTGCAACCCTATGAGCGCATTGTGGAGAAAAAGACTCTCCATGTTTCGCTTGATCTTTCGCAGTCGATGACTGAAAGAATGGCTGACTCTAAGGCTCGCCACAACTGGTCGCGGGGCATGACCATCAGTCTTCTGCTCAAAGCCATCAACGGTGAGGCGACTTACCTGCTACGCGGTTTTGCTTCTGGCCCCTACCAACTGCAGCGTGTGGCCAATGCTGAAGAAGCAGCAGGTCTAATTGACGAGCTGCTGGAAACAGCAGCCAATGGTCAATCGACCGATATCTATGGTGCCCTCTGGCAGGCAGTGGCTGACGTGCGAGCCAATAAAGGAGAGAGTGATATTGCCGACATCTTGATCATCACTGATGGTCTCGACAATGGTGGCAATGTCAGTGCTCATACTCTCAAGCAGCTTTTCGGCAATGACATTCGTCTGCACGTGGCCGCCATCGGTCAGACCTCGTCGGTCTTGCAGAGTGTTGCCACCAGCTATCAAGTATTCAAATAGGGAGAGCAAAATGTTGGCTTTGTGGAATATTTTCAAGGCGCTTTTGCCTTACCTTTTGCTGTCGGTTTTTGCCTTGGTTGGCGCCTGGGTTGCTGTTGAAACGGTATGGATGGTCTGGCATTATTCGCTGCCAGAGCTGCCCGACAGAGCCGTGACAACGATGTTCGTTCTTTTTCCGTTTCTTGGTGCGGCTTGTTTTGTCGCGTACATGAAACGGCGATATGATGATGAGTTTTCAACGACGAAATCGCTGTTGTTCATCGCTGTAATGGCTGCCGCTTGTCTCTACTTGCAGACTGGCCTGCGCGACAAATTGGTTGACTTCAACTTGCGGCATGGCCCGGCAGTGACTGTGACTGCACCTGTGACTGAAGCGGAAACAGAAACCCGCTAAAGGTGTTTGGAAACGAGGAGGAGATGTTACTTCTCCTCGTTTTCCTTTCTAAAAATGGTAATTGAAAAAAAAAGCCTAACTTATACTATATATTATCATTGAAGGTAGAAGAGAGTGATTTATGTCCAGTGCAGTCTAATTTAATTTACCTCCGGCCTAGTACCGCACTTTAAATTGCATGGCGCAGACGGCCGAGATCTCTTTCATCTGCGGCACACACATGAAATTGACACCTAGGTGTTTGCCTTCGATTGATGCTGTTGGTAGTACAGCCGGAATCGGCTTGCCGTCACGTAACTTGTAGCCGTCAACCACGCCTACCATCACTCCGACATCGACGGGGCCAATGTGCAGTGGCTTCCACTGATAGAAAGCATAGTTGCTGGTTTGACGAATGCTGTTGCGGTACGTACCAACGGCAATTGAACTATCATCGCCAATGGCAATCGGATTATCTCTGCTCAGCTTGTGTTCAATACCTATGCCCCAGTTCTGCTCATTGAATCCCCGATGGCGTTGGGCATGGTGCGAGATTCCGCCAAATTGAATCCAAGTTGACCCAGACTCTTCGCTAGCTGCTGGCTTGCGCTCGGCACTTCTCTGGGGCGCGGCCAGGAGCTGCAGCGATTGCTCTGGCGCTCTAGTCTGGCAGTGACTGGCTGGCTTTGATCAAGTCGGCCGCTGCTTTTTTGTCTTCATGCAATATCTTATAGATGCGCGCTCGGCTGGTATAGGCATCGTTGGCGTCATTAGGCGATTTGTTAATGACAGCGCTGTAGTCATTGATGGCAGCTTTGTACTGCTTTAGTGCGCTGTAAGCCTCTGCCCTGCCCATTCTCGCCTTGTCTGAATTGGGGCTGCTTTTAAGTACTTTAGTGAAATCAGCAACTGCTTCTTTGTACTGTTTACCGCTGGCTAGATAGATTGCGCCTCTGGTTTCAAATGGCATAATCAAATCAGGATTTTGCTTAATCACTTGATTAATATCACTCATAGCCTCTGCTGATCTATGGGTTTGTAAATAACACTCTGCCCGCAGTGTCAGCGCTGAAACGTGTTGTCCTTTTGCCGCTGTTTTTAGGGCCGCCACTGGTTCTGCCTTACTACTCAGTTCTATCACGGTTGAACAGTCTTTTATGGCTGCAGCAAAGTCTCTCTGCTTGGCATAAAGTGAGGCTCGAAGCAAGCGAGCTGATAGGCCCATAGCTATGTCTTTTTCTTGATCAGATTTGTTTACAGCCTGGGTAGCATTGGTTAGAGCATTGGCTTGTTCACCCACTTTGGCGTAAAGCGTTGCTAGATGAAGTGGCAAATTAGAGGGCGATTTGTCATTAACCTGGAACTTGAGATAGTTGATCGCTCCTTTTATATCGCCTTTTCTTTCTAAGCGTAAAGCATCGTTGCTGAGGCCCGTACTAATAGTTTGCTCTTCTCTGGCTGGCCTCAAGGTTAGGTAGTGCTTCATGTCACTATTAGCTTCTTTCAGCTTTCCGAGCTTGCGGTAAGCGATGGCCCTATTGTGGTATGGCATTGGTGACTTGGGATTGAGTTTGATGGCTGCGGTGTAGTCGGCAATCGCCTTGTCTAGCTGATCAGAAACGGTATAGCAAAAAGCCCGGCGATCGTAGGCATCAGAAAGCTTTGGGTCTAGTTTGATGGCCATATTGCAGTCTTTCATTGCTGCATCATATTGATCAAGGGCCACGTATGCATTATTGGTTGCTTTCTTTTAAACATTCTGTAAATATGAAAGGGCCATTCTTGCATTTTGCTGACGGCGGAAGTTGTAACTCTCGACGATGGCCTTATCAACCATCGAGTCAGCCTCGGCTGCTAGCTGTGCCCCTGCGATAAGGGCTAGGGCTAGCGTCAGTGCCAGTTTTGTCTTTATTTGCATGAATACCAATGATTTCCCAGGAGGGGGCTCAACCAGGTGATATTTTAGCGCAATGGTTTTGCCTGGGGAGAATTTCAGTACCAATACCTTGCCAACAGCGCCTAGAGCGTTATCGGCAAGCTAAAATATAAAGGCTATGAATCAAACTCCCAAAAGTCCCGACGAGAACAATTATAATCTACCCGCTGAGGAGCGCAAACTCAGAATAGATGAGCACAAGCTTGAGATTGAACGTGAAAAGCTGCGCCTTGACAATAGCAAGTTTGCCCACGACCGTTCTTTCATAAAGACATGGCTGCCGATTATTCTGCCGGTTTGCGCCACAGTAGGTATCGCGGTCATTTCTTCGACAATTAGCTTGATCGATAAAAAAGCACAAGAAGAAGCAACCAAAAGAGCAGGCATTGAGGCCGAAGCCAAAGACAAACACGACTGGTCTGTGAAAGTCGTAGAACTTTATCTTAAAAATCCCGCTTCGTTTGATCTGACAGCAGACAAGAACAAAGCAGGCCGTAACTTACAACTTCTGGCTTCGGTGGCACCAGCAGAGGTGCAGTCTGTGCTCGAAATTGAAGTATCAAAGCTCGCTCCCAGTCTGAACAACGAAGGCAACGCATCTGCGGAGTGGCTCACCACCCTCGGTGCTATTTCAAAAGTTCAAAGGGCAATTCATAAATCATCAAAGGCGTCAAAGGTGCTCTATGGAAGAGACCATGCCCTGGCTGAAGCCGTAAATACCCAAAACGGCTCGGCGATTGCTAAACCAGACGAAGTTGGCCACTATCAAGACATGACCGCCTACGTTCAGTATCCCGAGAGTCGAAAAGACGAAGCTGGCATGACAAAAGAGTTTCTTGTGTCAAAGGGAATGACCATTCCGTCTATGCAAGTTTCTAGCCAACCGCCCGACCGACTAGTAGTTAAATACTACCTGCACAAACAAAAGGCTCTGGCTGAAGCTCTAGCTTCTGAATTGCAGAGCAAACTAAACCTGAAGATGAGCGAAGCAAGAAAAATTAAGAGCGAAGGTCACACCATGCCTGATGGCATACTAGAAATTTGGCTGCCCATTTAACTCTGCCGCCTAAGGGTCAAGGTTAATGATTAACTAGAGCAGATGGCCAAGAAGAGACTAAAGGACCTACCGAGATCGAGCAGTCGAGTCAAACGACTGGACAAGATTGATGAAGGTCTTTCGCGGCATTCTGCTAATGAAGAGCCACCAGGCGATAGCATGCGAATACGAAGACCTTGGGCCTTACTCAGTTGATGATGTATCTGCTGGTTCAAACCGAACAGTTTCGCCTTAGTCGCAGAGCTATAGGTTGTTCAAGTACCCTAGCCTGGACTTCTATATAGTTCGCAGATAATGGACCGTCTTAAATTGGCTGATTCGCGCAAGAAATATTGCCAGAGAAGGACTAGCTGAGCAGTGGTTTCAAGAGCGGAATGGTTATCGCGCGCCATGGAATACTGCGGCAGGTTGTCGCAGTAAAGTTTGGTGGACGTGTGAGGCTGGGCCAGATCATGAGTGGCTGGCCGTAGTCTATCAAAGTGCGATAAAGGGCACAGATTAATGCAAAGGATCCCATCTGTGAGTGTCGATTTCGGTGGCTATCAGTTAGGTTTGACTACTCCTGCTGTTGTGAATGTATCTAGCGACCTCTATCTCATGTGGATTTCTCGACTTTATGAACAACCCATGAAATGGAAAGGGTAACTCAATGCAGTAAATATACTTCGGCATTGAAGCTGTGTAACTAATGCATCTAGATACGATCTACTTCCCGATCCCCATCCACTTCGCTTGCATTTGATCAAACCATTTGCACCTGCGCAATTTCGTCCTGATATCACAGCGGTTTTCCAAGGCAAAGGGGAGGATTTCGTATTCTCCCCACTGACAACCCTGCTTGAGGCCAATAAAATGCCAATATTCCTTCCCCCGGAATGCCAAAAGTCGTAGCTGAGCCTTCACTGGCAGCGCCCTGTTTTTTATGAGGTTGTTCTCAATGCCTGAGTTAACATCAGTTTCCGAAAGC
>LNEX01000473.1 GCA_001464165.1 bacterium Ga0077546 | reverse complement strand
CCAAACTTCTGTTGGTGAGTTGAAATCACCGCTAGAAGATTTGCAGAAGCCGATGGTGGAAATCAAGCAACCTATTGTCGAATTGCGCAAGCCGATTGGTGCCTTAAAGCAACCGATTGCCGATTTGCGTAAGCCGTTAACTGACCTGTCAAAGCCAATTCATGAATTGAATGTGCCAATTGATCATTTGCAGCGCAGTATGAATTCTTTGCCTAAGCCAATTGAGAGCTTAGTGCAGCCTCTAGACCAATTGAGAAAGCCACTTGATGGTATTGCTGCCCCGTTGAACAATCTTGAGCCCAGCGTGCGCAATTTGGCACCGCCAGTCAATCAATTGTCAGGTTCTGTTGATGTGTTGCAAGCGCAAGTGGCTTCGCTTGCCGGTGAAATGAAAGAATTGCGTCAATCACTGCTTAACATTTGTGTCTATATCAGTTTGGCGATTGTACTGGGCTGCGGCATGATATCGGGCACGTTGATTTGGCTCATTACACACTTTGCCAGAAGTTATGATTTGACTCCTACCCAGGCCGGGCGTTATGTTGCCAATGCTGATGAAGTGATACGTAAGTAGCTTTCGCTCTATTTCCTCTTCTGGGTCAAACGCTATCAGCCACGCGGAGTATATGCGAAGGTTTGTGGTTGTGTTTGAAGCTAGCTTTGTCGTTATGAATTTGCTTAGAGCCCGCCTTTGACTTGGGCTGCGCTGCAGTTAGTTTGGTGGATTTTTTCGCCGATGCAATTACAGGCTTAGCATTTGCGACAGTATCGGCTTGTCTGGTGCTGTCTTCTAGAGGCAAGTTTTCACCAAAGTAGATATGTCTGACGTCGCCGCGAAAGCCTGAGACAGCTTTGAGCAGATCGTGATTGCTGTGTAGCACTCCATGCACAACTACTAGTCCAGCAATAAAGAGAATAGCCACAAGGCCAAGAGAGTTATGGACAATGTCATTGTCTTCGTCTAGTAGCCACCAGTCACCAGCTTTTGGCATCTTGCCAGTGAGTTGATCGCAGACATCATTACCAATCGTCAAAATCAAACCAAAGAAGATAACAACTAAGGCAAGCACAAGGCAGCTGTCTGGCCACTTGCAACATATCGCAAGGAGGCCAAAAAGTAGGGCACCGCTAGTAAGCAAAGTGCCTAAACAAAAGTATTGGCGATATCTTCCTCGCGCTAATCTGTCGCCAATGATGGCACCGATTCCCCCGACGATAATAAACAGGATAGTTAGGTAAAGTTGTGACATAACCCGCTCCGTGTACTAACGCAACGATTATATCTTTCCCCTCTTGACAACGTCGTGGGAATTAAGCTGGTATTTAGAATTGCCTGTTTTTAGCTGCCCTGCAATCGGTTAAAGTACGCCTGCGTTTGCGGTAAGCCGGAAAATGAGGTGCTTGCTTTAGTTGCGTGAATATATCTCTAGATACTCTTTGTGGTTGGCGTCCCAACTACCTGTCAGCCCAGTGTGCAAGAGCTTCCATTCTTTGGCAATTTTCTTGTAAAAGGCTTTGCTAGCACAGCAAGTCTTTTCGCCAATAACAATAATTTTTTGGCCTTTGTATTCACTCAGTGCCTTGAAAGCCATTGTGTTTTGTGGAGGCCAGCACATTAGTAAGGTGTAGTCAGGATAGTTTACGACAGAGCTACTGTCGCCTTTTTCAATGCGTGTCCAGCTCTTGCCATTGGTTGTTGGTAGGCCAACAATGCTGGTACTGAAGAACCAATTTTTTCCCTCTTCTACAGGAAAGGCATCAAGAGCAATTGTTTCAACTCCCATTTGTTGTAAGAGCCAGGCGTTGTAACCATTGCCAGCGCCTAGTTCTACTAAGGGGCCGTGGGCCGCTATCAGATCGAGAATTTGCTTTGAGAGTACCGAATACGAGTACCGTTCTCTTAAAGACTCGAAGAAGATTTCTTCGATAGCCTTGGCATTGTAAAACGGTAGAAGCGAATGCATTTTGATTGATGCTTTTTTGATCTGATCTAAATCAGCTAGATTTGCCAGTTCTACTATTTGTTTGGCTGACTCTTTTGAGTTGGCTGAGCGCAGGTCAACCAGTTTGGAATAAATATCCCAGTATGGATGTTGCAGTTCTTCAAGCATTTATTTGGCTTTTCCTTTGACAGTGCCAGATACTTTCGAAACTCCAAGACTTGGGTTAGCTAGCTTGCCGCCAGCAAAGAGAGCCTTGTGTTGTGTGTTCAGGAGAGACAATTCGGTTTTTAGTGACTCAAATTCGGCAGCTAAGTTTCGCTCAGCTTCTACAACTTTGCTGCGCTTCAGAAGTTCTCCATCGGCATTGGCGTTCTCACGCTTAGCGTTGGCTAGTCGGCCTTCAGCATTTGATAAATCTAGCTCTGCCCGTGCCAGTCTTTCTTGGTCAGCTTGCATCTGGTGTGAAAGTTTGGCATTTTCTGCTTCAGAGATCATCATACCAGGGCAAAGATGTGGTGGCGGAATTGGTGGCAAATGATACTGATCGACGTGCATAGTGTATTTCTTTGCGTGCTCTTTGTAGAGTCTTTCGGTTTCTTTGCAGTGGCCAATATCGCGTTCGACTTGATCTAGGTGCGCCTTGTAAAGGTTGACATGCTCTCTAAAAGCATTGAGATCGCTTTTGTATTGATCGGCATGGGCGGCCGACATTTTTGTCAACTTATTAGCACCGCCGGTGAGGCCTCGGGCGTTGCGAATAGCATCACGCATATTGACGGTTGATTGTGAGGCATTCAGTCGAAAGTCTTTGCCCTCGGCGATTAGCTCGCGGGCTGACTCTACTCTTCCTGGCTGGGTGCATAGTTCATTGGCAATAGTTTTGGGTTTGCTCGGGCTAGCAGTTGCTTCAGGGGCTAGTATTAAGCCTAAGGCCAAAGGTGAGCCTAGGGCCAAAGACGAGAAAATTAGAGCAGCAAGGGCCACTCGACTGACTCTGATTGATGTGCTTTCCATCTTATTTCCCTGGATGCTAGCGGAGTTTATGCGCTTTGGCGGCTAACTCAACTGGAGCGTCATCAGCCACGGGGCTGTCGTTCCAGCTCGGAGTATCGTTGCCATAATAGCGTACATAGAGGTTTGTACCAAGCGCGCGCAATTTGGCATTACCTGGTCTGACTGGCTGCATCATCTGTGATTTAAGATCGGCGGCACTCTGGGCGACAAATGCAGCTTTGCGAGCTGCCTCAGCTCGAATTTTCGTGGCTTGAACGGCGGCATCGTTGCGCAAATAGTTGTTTCGTATGTTGGCTAGATTTGATTGCTCGCGGTCATCATAGCCCTGGTAACCACGTCTGCCCAATAGACTGACGCTAGCATGGGTGTCTTGGGCGATGCGACGCAATTGAATGTTGGCTAAGTCGGTGCGCCAGCGCGACCAGCGCTGCCCTTCTGCGGCATGGATACTGCTCAGATCGTTGGATTGTCGGTTGATGAGCTTGAGCGTTCGCTCGACAACTAACTGAGAATCTTGGGGCTGCGTGCGCATGTAAGCATCGCGTTTGGCCAAGCCCATAAGCTTAGCTTTGCCGTAACGGCCATATTGACCGAAGGGATCTACCTCAAACCCAGCTCTGTAGGCTTCTTTGGCCCCTTCGTAGTCTTTTAACTTGACTAAAATATCGCCAAGATAGGCATAGGCTGGTGAATAGCGAGGATTTATGCTAATAACTCTTAGATAGGCGTCAGCGGCAGCGTGATAGCGTTTTTGTTTGAGTTCTTGGGCGGCTAGAGCATAGGCTTGGTTAAATGTAAGTTTGACAGGCTTTTCGGCTTTGGCAGACTTGGCTGCATTGATTGCGGCTTTTTCTGCCGCGAGAGCTTTGGCTTGGTCGTCTACCTTCTTCTGCGCTAGTTCAGCTACAATCTGTTCAATGTTGGAGACACGGCTGCTGCTATCTTTTGACTCGCTAGATTGGCCAAAAACCAAAAGCTCAAGGCGCCGGAGCCTTTTCTCATCTTTCTCTGTAGCAAAACTATGACCAAAGTAGTGTTCTTCAAGTTTACTTAGTTTGTCGCCGCTGGTTGAAGCAGAAACTGTTCCAGAAGAACTGTTTGGCAGAGAAACCATTGCTGTAGTTTCAGCCCAGACCGCCGTGCCACTGAGGGTTGTCAGCGTTGTTACGGTTGCTAGAACTGAGCAAAGATGTCTGTAAATCTTCATCGAAGCTACTAATGGGGATGACCTATTATACATGCAAACGGGCGTTGTCAAGCATTTGGTTTGTCAGTTAGTGGCAGTTGCAATCCAAGGGGGGAGGCTTGATAATTTTTCTACTTACTAGCGAGTGTTCTCCTTTGTCTTTCCAAAATAGATTTCTGAGGAATAATTTCCTTTATCTACCACATCCAACTTGTTTACTCGGCCTCTCCCTTTCTCTCTGTTTCTCCTTATCAGATGCCACGGTGTTGCCGTCCGTGGCACAGTCAAAAGTGGAGATGAAGCATGCCTCAGCAGGCGTTCACTCGGGTACTCATTCTGGCAATCACGATAAGTCACACAGTAAATTGGCTCAAAGCCCGCTGCTTACAGCCATGCGCGTCGAGCTTGATCGATCATTTACTAATCTGAAAAATGCTGGAGAGGCACCTCTTTACTTTCTCTCTTACTCGCTCTATGACGTAGAATCACTAAATGTGCAGGCTGACTACGGCGCTCTGTATTCGCAGGAAAACAACGATCGTTCACGCAGTCTCGACATTGACCTGCGCGTCGGTAGTCCAAAAGTTGATAGCAGTCACAAGCTAAGAGAAAGCGATTTCAATCTTGACTCTTTAGATTTGGGCGCTAGTGGAGGCCCGGCCTTTCCCCTTGGTGATGACCAGGCGGCGATTCGCACAGCCCTGTGGCAACGTACTGACGCTGCTTTTAAGAAAGCCCAGAAGAAGTATCGCAAAGTGGTAACAAACAAGGGTGTTAAAGTTGAAGAAGACGATACTTCTGACGACTTTTCGCTAGAAAAATCGCATTCTGAAACTTTGCCATCTACTGCCTTTTCTCCTGATAGAAGCGCCTGGGAAGAGCGCGTACGTCGCCTGTCGGCGCTCTATAAACTCTATCCGGCTGTGCAAGACTCAAATGTTTCTTTTTCTGCTTCTAAAACCAAACACTATTTGGTTAACAGCGAAGGTACCAATATCGTCGATGAGCGTATTCAGTATAGAATCGCATCGACTGTAACTGCCACCGCCAGCGATGGTATGAAAATATGGCTGTTCGATGGAGTAGAGGCTAGCTCCCCTGATGAAATTCCAGATGATGCTGCTTTAGAGAAAATGGTGCGCAAGCTGGCTGAAGATTTGACTAACTTAAAAGCTGCTCAACGGGCTGAACCATATGCGGGGCCAGCAATTCTGCGAGCCAAGGCAGCCGGTGTATTCTTCCATGAAATTTTTGGTCACAGAATTGAAGGCCATAGACAAAAAGATGAATCAGAAGGGCGCACTTTCACCAAGAAAGTTGGTCAGCTGATTATGCCTCCATTTATTTCAGTGATTGATGATCCAACTTTGCAGCGCTTTGGTTCTAAGCCGTTGAACGGATATTACAAATATGACGATGAAGGCGTGCCTGCTGAAAAAGTTGTATTGGTCGACCAAGGCATACTAAGAAACTTTTTGATGGCTCGTTCGCCAATCAAGGGTTTTTCTCGTTCAAACGGACACGGTCGCTCATCGCGGGGACACGCAGTGGTAGCGCGCCAAGGCAACTTAATTGTTGACTCTTCTAAGCGTGTACCCATGACTGAGTTAAGGCAGATGCTTGTGGCTGAAGCGAAGAAGCAAGGAAAGCCTTACGGCTTGCTATTTGATGAGATTGCTGGTGGCTTCACCATGACCCAAACATTTATGCCGCAGTCATTTAAGTTGCTTCCACTTAGAGTCTGGAAGGTATTTACAGATGGCCGTCCTGATGAGCTTTTGCGAGGTGTAGACCTGGTTGGCACGCCACTTTCTTCATTAGATCGCATTGTTTGCGCTGGCGATGATGATGATACTTTTAATGGTACCTGTGGTGCTGAATCAGGTTGGGTGCCTGTATCCGCCACCTCCCCCAGTTTGTTGGTTAGCAATATAGAAGTTGAGTTGCAGTCAAAAGCGCAAGAGAAGCCGCCGCTTTTACCAGCCCCACTCTTTGATAAGGAGGAGGCAAAGTAATGAAATTCAAGATGCAAATCAAATTCTCCGAACAACCTAAGCTTTCTCTACAAGTTAAGTCTCTATTGCTGGCTGTCACTTTAAGTCTTTCAACTTTTGCAATCGCCCCACTGAGTGCCAATGGTGCAGACAACGATGATGGTGATATGGTTAGTCGGGCGTTGAAAGACGAAATGAAACGCAGTATTAGTCGGCTTCGTCTTGACCAATATAGAGGCCCTTATTTCGGTTCTTATTGCCTCGATCAGTTTGATACGCATCATGTTGCGGCTTCTTTTGGTGCCCTCAGTTCTAACTATCGCTCACGGACTCGCAGTTTAGCGGTAGTGATGCGTGAAGGTGATTATGCTCTCGATAGCTCAGGAATGGGCTCTGGTGGTGCCCTATCAGCTCTATTTGGCAAGCTGCCCAGCGGTAGCTCCGTTACTTGTGATGATGACTACGATGCCATTCGTCACGAGGCTTGGCTCAAGACCGATGAAGCCTACAAAAAGGCAATTGAAGATCTGGCTGCTAAGAAAGCATACTTAGTAGAGAACAATGTCAAAGACTTGCCAGAATCAATGTCTAAAGAAGAGCCTGTAGTAATTGTTGGTGATACCTGTCGGCTCGCCCCTGACGACAAAAAGGTAAGCGATCTTGTTGCTCATTTGTCTTCGATATTTCGTAAATATCCACAAGTGCAAAAATCATTTGTCAAACTAGACGAAGATGCTGTTACCCGCTGGTTTGTAAATAGTGAGGGCTTCTACCACCGCCTGCCTCACACTGAATGTCGTTTAGTTATAGCCGCCAGTGGCCAAAGTGCCGATGGCTCTGTGGTTGCTGACTCTCAGTCTATCAGTGTCTTAAACAGCGAAGGGCTGCCTTCAGCTGCCGAGCTAGAACTGCAGGTAAATAAGCTGGCAGAGCGAGTGACTAAGCTGATTGTGGCACCTGAAATTGAAGAGTATCATGGCCCGATCTTGTTTGAAGGTGAAGCCGCTTCATCGTTCTTTGCTGATATTTTGCAGCCTCATCTAGGCTACAAAGCTCCACCGCTTAGCAAATTTGGTGCTATGGAAGGGGCGAGCGCTAATCCATTCGCTGAGAAAATCGGCACTCGCGTATTGCCTGCTTTTATTACTGTAGTGGACGACCCGTTGACTAAGAAATTTGGTAAGACCAATATTCTTACTAGCTATCTTGTTGATGATGATGGCGTCAAAGCCGAGCGAATTACTCTAGTAGAGAAGGGCATACTGAAAGTTTTCGCCATGAGTCGCGTGCCGTCAAAGACTGTAAAGCATAGCAATGGCCATAGCAATGCTGGCAGTGGTGCTGCGCAGAACCTGTATATAAAGTCTGATGTGAAATTGACTCCAGCGCAATTGAAAGAGCGTTTAATTGTGCTTGGTAAAGAAGAGGGCTTGAAAGAAGTTCTGATTATTCGGCGCTTAGCTAACTCTATTAGTGGTGCACTTTCTCCCCAGTCACTTTTATCGAGCATGCTTGGAATGTTTGGCAAGTCGTCTGAGGTAAAGCTCTCTGGCCCGGTAGAGATATTGCGTGTATCTGTTGCCGATGGTCGTGAAGAATTGGTTCGCGGCGGTCAGTTTGGTAACTTAACCATGCGCGTTTTGCGTGACATTGATGCCACCGGTGACGATACTAGAGCTTATGCCACTAGCTCGGCTGCTGCAGGGGCTCTTGGCTCGCTATCTAGTGGCTCTGCTTGCACTATTGTCACACCATCGATATTGGTGAAAGAAGTAGAGTTGCAGAAGCCATCGAAGCAAACTGATTTGCTGCCGATTTTGAAAAACCCGTATTTTGAGCAACATCCAAAATAGATATAGATATAGCACTGTGGCTATTTTGCTGCAGCCGTCATAGCACCACCAATACGCTTGAGCTGTCGGCAATCTGCAATAGTTTGCAGATTGCCGACAGCAAGCAAGTTGTGATGCAGATGGTCAAGTTAGAACCTGAATGTGGTCTTGAATGTGACCTTGCTATTTCCACCAGCTTCTTGACCTTCAAGGCTCAATCGTGTCTTTTCGTTGATGTCATAACTAATTCGAGCAAATGGCCCAACACTGGTATCGGCCACTCTTGGATTGCTCGCATCAGTTGCAGCACCTTGAATGCTAACACCACCCATCAACTTCAACTTGTCACTAATCGGTAGTTCTACACCGGCTTGGGCAAACCATTGAGTTTTGAATTCACCTTCAGGTTGATAACTGCCACCACCTCTAACAAAGGCAGCAGCGCCTTGGTCGCTAAGCCTATGGGCGTATGTCGCCGATAGGTCAAGACTAGGGCCCTTACCTACGATAGAAGCAAATGTGCTGGTCGGATAAGGATTACCGAAGTTGTAGCCAACCC
This sequence comes from bacterium Ga0077546, assembly GCA_001464165.1. The sequence continues at coordinate 5,181 of LNEX01000473.1, read as the reverse complement.
CTGGAGTGACGAACAGCTTATCGTTCTCAGTGTTGACCAAATGGATATTCTTCTCAATGTGAACAGAAGGATTGGTCGTGATACCTAAAGTGGTACCATCTGGAGTTGATATCCTAACTTCCCCCATTTGTCCTGTGCCTTCGCCCGAAAACACCGAATTACTCAGCGTTATCGTGCCTCCCAAGTCTGCAGCCTTGCCCGTTGGCGCCTTCATCTCAGCAGCCTTGCCAACATGAGCTGGTGCTGATACTAGTGCTGGTATTTCAGCAGAAGGGCGTTCAACCTTGCTCACTGGCTTAACGAGCTCTTGCGAGCTGCGACCATCGACAGCCTCACCATATGCCACAGTTCTATCGAGGCTCAAGCCGTGTTTGTCTGTAGGACCAATGCATGTGACACCGACCCATTGGTCAGGTCTGCCTGGTGGTGCAGCTGCGAAAGCCTGTTTCCATGCGTCTTTATCGTCACGCCTTACTCTATCAACTTTGGTTACTCGATATTCTCGAGTTTCTCCGTCGTCAAATCGCCTGACGATGTCTCCTTGTTGCAGTTTTTCGAGATTTCCAAACGGCCCGTTCCTGTCACCTAATGGACCATGGGCAAGGTCAACTGTTTTGCCAGGAATCTGGCGGTTCCACTCGCCTACAGCACCCTTGTCTTTGGGCGGCACAGCATCATTGGGGTTGACACTGGGCGGCAACTTGCGCCCGCCTTCTTTTCCTGTGCCAACATCCTCAACAACTATTTTGCCTGTATTCAGTCTGGGTATTTCAATCCATTCACGACTAGTCTCTTGACCTGGCGGTACCAAAGTAATGATGCGTTTCTTTCCTCCTGAACCCTCTCCTGTGAACACGCCCGTGGGTGGCTCCGGTGTTAGTGGTGGCACTATCAGTTGTTCTGGCTGTGGTGGTGGTGGCTCAGTAGGGCGATCTACAGGTGGAATAGTCTCAGCAGAGCGATCTACAGGTGGAGGAGGTTCGGGTGTGACGATGACTGCGTCTGGGGTTTTGGGAGCTAAAGGGCGGAAGAAGTTACCAGCGGGCATTTCTACTGGCGGCAACTTGAAGTGCGGGCGCTCGACTTTAGGCGGTGGTGGCGGCTCTGGCTTAGGCTCCTCTGGAGTTTCGGGCTTTTCTTGAGGCTCAGGCTTAGGAGGCTCGGGCTTGGGCGGAGGCTCTGGTTTAGGAGGCTCGGGCGGCGGAGGCTCTGGTCTAGGCGGCTCGGGCCTAGGTGGTGGTTCCGGCTTGGGTGGTGGGCCTGGCGGAGGCTCAATTGGGTTTGTCGGCCTGGGTTCAAGTGGGCCTGATGATGAGCCTGTAGGTATCAACTGCGCTACTTCTATTCCTTTGGAGGCAGAAAAGTCTTTACCGTTGTATGCTTTCGCCGCGGCGCTTGCCCATGGGTTCTCTGCCTCTGTGTCTGACCCATTCGGAATATCAGTTGCTATTCGTGATTCGAAAGTCATAGAGGTTCTCCTTAAGGAAGCCGGCTTGAATGATTTGTTTTAACGAAGCTTCTTGCAATAGCAACAGGTAGTAAAAAGGATCGCAGGCGAGAGATTGAGGCTCGCTTGCAGAAAGAAATCTCGAGCAATGCAGAGCACAATTGATTTGCATTCCAATCGTTGGTGAATTGCATCATATAGGTTGATTTGTGTCGGTTCCATATCTAGTCGCACTCAGATTTGCGAGAAAGACTGCAACGTTTCAAGGAAAAGACAATCTTGAAGTGACTTATTCTTCTACTTGATGCGCACAATAGGGAATGTGTACGACTTACGAAAAGCGATTTTACCGTCCTTAAGAAATGCGGTATTGAAAAAGGCAAGCACACCAAAAGGCATAGTAACTTGCGTCTCAGTGCTCACCTGAACGAACGGTGAAGTCTGAGCTGGTGGCTTACCGCCGAAGTCTTGATAAACTAATGGACTGCTTATCTTCGGCGCACTAAGAAAACTGCTATCTCGATAACCTTTGACCACTGTGGTTGCCAGTTTTGTTGATTCAGTAAGATCTTTACCTTGAGCGGCATTTCTACAGGCGTCTCGGCAGGCCCTATCGTTAACGTAAGCACCAAAAATTCCTACACCGATATGCAAACCAAGTATGACAAAGAGAAGCATAAAGAAGCTTCCACAAGCAAGTTCGACCGAGAGAGAAGCACGTGATGTCCTGCATTTGGAACCCTTATAGACTTTGTCAGAGATAGCGAATTCTTTGAACATAGTACAACCCTCAAAAACTCTTTTATTGATTGGACACAAGCCTGACTAACTGTCTGGCAATTTTGGCAAAAGTACTATTTAACTCGGAGCTATCGGTGACAAGGTTAAAGGTGCTGCCATGGCCAGCAATACCAGCCATTCCTCCCGTTGTTGGGTCAGAATTTTTGTCGTTGAGAATGTCTTCTTGGTCAGGAATAATCAAAGGATTCTGCGCCAGACCAATAGTATAGACAGCTATTCCAGCATCCCGGGCTTCTACTGCAGCCATGCGAGCATTGGCTTTAGGGTCAGAGCTGAGTGGCCCCGAAGGAACAGTAGGCGTGCCATCAGTGAAAAGTATAATGGCTTTGACGCTGCCTGCTCGACTATTACTCTTTAGGTCTTGCACGGCCGCATGCACAGAAGCACCAATATTTGTGGACCCCATTGCCACGCAACTATTTATAGATGTATTTACCTGATCAAACTGGGTGGCACCGGCAGCTTTGTCTATCACCACTCGAGGCAGTGGAAAACCACGCTTAGTACCGTATTTAGAGGCATCGTCAACACTGTTCCACTCTTCTGTACTATCAGGAGCAGATCCAATATTGCCATCAAAAGCGACAAAACCAAAGTGCGTTTCAGCAGCAGTATTGAGCAACTCTGTCATAGCCAAAACGGCTACTTTCGCCTCATTAATTGGCTTGAGTTGCTTGCTAGCAGCCTCATAGTACGCTTTTTGGTAGCCGGCTTTCGGACTAACAGAGACGGAAGTATTTGCCTTGCTGCTATTAAACACAGCCGATGACTCAAGATTCCCCCGGGCAGCCTCGACAAGAGTAGCCTTGTCAGGAAAAGCAAAACCATCATAGGTAAAACCAGAGAAATTATTGTTACCGTCAATGTTGACCACTACATCGGTGAATGTCTTGAAGCCGTCAAAGGTGGGAGCAGTGCCCGGTGGATAATTACCGGGTGGGGCACCAGACTCGGGGTAAACGCCAGCAGAGCGTAAGCCCTGAACACCGTAATAGCTGGCCAGATACTCAGAGAAATAAGTGTTTGCGCTCCAGTAAGACTCAGTTAGAAACTGCGGCAGAGAGCCATTAAAGCTTGTTCCTGTAATGGCAGGTTTGAGAATATCGAAAATCTTGCCTTTCGTAGGTCCATTGGCACCACTGAGGTCAGAGTAGGTTATTTTGCCACCACCAAGAGTGTCATCCCAGACCCTCTTTGTAAATGTCACTGGGGTCTGGTCATCCATCGAGCCAGAGACATCGAAGCAAATTACAAGGTCGAGCTTGGGTAACACACTAGTTGATACGGCACTGGCATTCCATGACTTGATTCCAATATACTGACCAAAAGCCAAATCGTAGCCGGTACAGGCGCTCAATTTCACAAGCTTACCGTTAGGGCTGGTGATTGGCTCTGGCTTCAAAGTAACAGGATTGAGAAATTCGAAAAATAGCTTTGACTCACCGCTATTACACGAGAGTGAAGAAACAGAAGGTACACTGGAAGAGTTGGTAAAAGTCTGACCAAGAGCGCTATTCGCCTTAAAAATTTTAAGTGCACTTTCGATAGCGTCATTGTGAGCTTGAGTAGGGCTGCTGTTGATGGAACCAGCCAAAGTCGCAGCCGCAGTTAGTGCGGCAGCATCACATGCATTCTGTAGCTCTTGCTTTGCTAGATATAGACGAGCAAACTCAAAAGATAGCACCATGAGCAAAGGGAAAAAAATGAGTCCAAATAGAATCATAAGGATTACTAGCCCTTGACCCTTTTTATTTCTTACTAAATTCCTGTTATTAGCAAAATGATTTAGCTGTGGGGTTTGCTTTTTCATTGATTTACTCACGAATTTTGGGCTGGTAAAGGATGTAAGAGAAAGGGCCAAGCAGTAGGGATGTCGCTTATGGTTTAGTAAGATAGACCCTGAGGATTTTCGCAGTACTGTCTGGCATTCATGTTAAATACCAAAGGCGCATTTAGACCGGCAACGGCAAGCGGCAGCGGAATAGTAATTAACGGATCAGCTGAACAAACTGCACTTACCTGAATTTGGTAGCTATTTATGCCAACATCAGCTTGTTTAGTTAGCGGCACAGAACTAAAAGAAACAGCCTGAGTATCGTTATTGGTAATTAGTATTTCAGTTTTGACATCTTGGACATCGAGACCGGAGAAGGCACTCTTAACCTGCGTAAGCTTACTATTTGCCTCATTGATGGCAGAAGGTTTACCATCCAAAGGCACTAAAAATGTGTTTGCTCTAGCTGCAGCTATGCTGCCCAGGTGAACTCCAGCATAGAGAAATGTCACCCTCAAGAAAGCAGTGCCAAGATCTATAAGAGGAAAGACTATTACGATAAGAAGAACCCAGAGCACAAGCGGCAGTTCAGCTATCATCGAGCCTTTGCATCTATTTCTAGCGCGAATTTCTTTCATTTTGATTTCCTAGCGCTCCGTTAAAGCGCGCGGAGCATTGAAACTGGCCCGATTAAGATCGATCTGAGGTTCTGACTTTGAACAAATAGACGCAATAACCCGCAGCTTTTGTTTGGCCCAGTCACTCTTTACCTTGCTCATAGCGGCTTGACAGGCGGATGCAGCCAATTCTCGATTGTGATTGGAAAGAAGCGACTCAGCATGTCGTATGTTCAATTTATCGTTAGTAGGGTCAAGTCTCAAACCGTCGGCAAATGCTTGAGCTGCAGCTGCATAATCTTGGCAGTGAGCGCAGCTCTCACCAAGCCAATAAAAGTCATTGGCATTGGCTTCTTGAGAAGTGCAGATTTGCTGATATAAGGTACGAGCAAAAATGAACTGGCTCGATTGATATGAACTCTGCGCGCGAACTCTTACTTCATTATTGTAATTGACTGAATAACTTGACAGCGGTTGATTATAGGCTATGGCCCGCCCCGTTGACTGGGCAGAGGCAACTTGCCTAGACCCAAGTGATATCA
>LNEX01000472.1 GCA_001464165.1 bacterium Ga0077546 | reverse complement strand
TTACTATACGACCAACGGCACTCCGGCAACGACATCAAGCACCGTATATGACCGTCGGTAAGGATCCTGGTAAAAAACCTAATCGCTTCCTGACAGCCCCTAGAGAAACTGCTGACCTGTGTGCTTTGGTGCAGTAGATCTCTTGACGTTCAGTTAATTGACTAAGGAAGCCGCTTCTGGAATCCATCGGTAAAGTGTGGCCAGAGAAATTCCCAAATCATTGGCAACATCCCTCGGTAGCATGCCACTCTTCAAGAGTTTAGTGGCAGAATTGATCTTACCATCCGTCATTAGTCGGCGCCGTCCGCCAATTCGTCCTAACTTTCTTGCTGCCTCTAGTCCAGCTTTCGTGCGTTCAACTATCAGCTCACGCTCCATCTGTGCAAGACTGGCCATTAGATGAAAGAAAAAACGGCCCGCACTAGTAGTGGTATCAATGTTGTCCTTGATACTTTTGAAGTTGATCTTTTTCAACTCCAGCTCTTCAACGAGATCAACCAATTGTTTGACTGTTCGTCCAAGCCTGTCTAGTTTCCAAACGACCAACGTGTCACCTGGGCGCAAGTGAGATAGAGCCTCATCCAGTCCTTTTCGCAGTTTTTGAGCACCACTTTTCTTGTCAGAAAATATTCGATCACATCCGGCAGCGTTTAATGCTTGGAGTTGCAGCTCAAGTTTCTGATCCTCGCGTGACACTCTTGCATATCCGATCAACATTTAATTTTCTCTCGAACTTCTCAAAACCCTCCTTGATTATGAGATAGTGGGCAGTCGAATTCAAGAAGGGATTTTGAGAAGCCAGGAAGTGCCATTTATGGCAAAGCTGAACTCGATTTAGCTGGCTTCCAAGAAACGCTCGTTTGTGAGAAGGCCATGCCCAACATTAGCGATACTGCTTATCCTCGGCTAAAGGCCACTCCGAGCAACAAAGAGCTGGAGAAGATATTCACGCCAACACCTGAGGAGTGGCGCTTCGCCTGGGAACGAACTTCATCCGAACTCCAAACACTGAGACTATTAATCTGGCTAAAAGTCTTTCAGCGACTTGGATATTTCCCAGCGCAAGACGAAATTCCAGCAAAAATTATTGAACATATCGCGGACTCAATCAGCACCGTGCAAAGCTCTGACGTGCTGGCAAACTATGATCAGAATTCATTGAAGTGGGTTCATCATTCTATAGTGCGTGAGTATCTAGGAGTCACAGCTTATGGAGAAAGCGCGAGGAAAGCTGCGATGGAGGCCAGCCTCGAAGCATCGACAACAAGGGATGATCTGGTTGATATCGTCAACGTTGCTATAGAAGAACTCATCAGGCATCGGTATGAACTGCCAGCATTCAGCAGCCTAGTAAGAATTGCTAGGTCGGCCCGTTCTAGAATCAATAGCGAATATCATCAGCTGGTCAATCAGCGATTGACCGGCAATACTAGAAACGGCTTGGCTGCGCTAACCGATCGGTCCGGCAAAAATGCCAAAACAGCCTGGGATAGTCTAAAGCGGGAACCAAACAGACCGACAGTTAGACACGTTCAGGATTTTATTAAACACCTTCAGGGCCTATTGGAACACGATCTACGCTCTGAGGCTTTTACCGGTATACCCGACATCAAAGTCAGTCAGTTTGCCGCAGAAGCTAGATCGCTTGATGCTACTTCAATGCGTGATTTCTCTGAATCTAAACGACTAACATTGGCTGCAGCCTTGGTATTAGTGCAAGTCGGCAGAGCCTTTGATGATGTAACCGACATGTTCATTCGCCTAGTACAACGAATGCACTCCAGGGCGAGAGAGGCACTAGACCAACATCGACTAGCCAAAATCGCTGAAACTGATGCGCTCGTTGCGACGCTACAGCAGGTTTCCGTGGCATATAAAATGGAAGGATGTGACACCAGCCGATTGAATGCCATCGGTGAAGTTATTGGCGGGCAAGTCGACTCAATCATTGACAGGTGTGAAAAGCATGCTTTGCTCGCTGGCAACAATTACTTGCCACTGCTGCCAAAGTTCTACAAAGGCCAGAGGGCTGTCTTTGTGAGCTTCCTTGAGAATGTGGAGTTGATATCAACCTCGCAGGACCAGTCTGTAATTTCAGCAATTAAGTTTCTTCTGCGCGAGAAGGCCAGCCGTAAAGAATGGCTAGGGGCACCACCAGAGCTTGATCTGTCATTTGTGTCCGACAAATGGATGCCTTTAGTCACGGGCAATAAAAACCCCAAGGCCCTTTTTGACAAAATTCATAGGCGAAATTTTGAACTCTGCGTGTTTACTCAGATAATGAACGAGCTGAAGTCTGGGGATTTGTGTATACCCCTAAGCGACAAATACCGGGACTACAGAGATCAGCTGCTGTCATGGCCTGAATATGAGCAAGGTATTGCCTTGTTCGGCCAACAGTCAGGTATTGAAACTAGTCCGGAGCTTTTTGTCAGTGGGCTTCGAAGAGAATTAGAAAAAGCTGCCAGTGCTGCTGACAATAGCTATCCCGAGAATGAATATCTCACTATTGAAAATGGAGAGCCCACACTCAAGCGCCTAACCGCTGCACCAACTCCGCCAGGACAAGAATTATTTGAGACAACTCTAAAGCAGTATATGAAAGAGAATGACGTGCTAAACATTCTCTGGCAGACCGAGCAGTGGCTAAATTGGACGAAGCACTTTGGGCCATTATCGGGGCTTGACAGTAAGATCGACGACCCGCGTGAACGGTATGTAATTGCCGCATTTTGCTACGGCTGCAATTTAGGACCGACACAAACTGCCCGTTCCATCAAAACTATTGATAGACGGCAGATCTCCTTTATTAATCAGCGACATATCACTGAGCAAAAGCTGAATGAGTCAATCGTTACTGTCATTGATGCTTATAGAGATTTTCCTCTTCAAAAGCTGTGGGGACTGGGCAAGACTGGCTCGGCCGACGGTACCAAGTGGGATCTCTATCCTCAAAATCTGATGTCAGAATTTCATATCAGGTACGGTGGATATGGTGGCATTGGTTACTACTTGATTGCCGACAGCTATATTGCACTATTTTCGAGATTCACCACATGCGGTTCCTGGGAAGGGCACTATATTCTGGATTTCGTAACGGAAAATGACTCCGAAGTCCGGCCTGACACCATACATTCAGACACACAAGGTCAAAGTGCACCTATCTTCGGTTTGGCACATTTGCTTGGCATTGATCTAATGCCAAGAATTCGAAATTGGAAAGATTTGCATTTCTATCGACCTAGTGAAGACGCTACTTACCAGCACATCGACTCACTGTTCTCGAATGAACAAATTGACTGGAAGTTGATTGAGACAATGCTGCCAGATATGTTGCGAGTAGCGCTTTCCGTCAAAGCTGGCAGAATTACCCCTTCAGCGATTCTAAGACGCCTAGCCACATACAGTCGCAAGAACAAACTTTACTTTGCCTTTCGCGAGCTGGGCCGCGTAATTAGAACTAAGTTCTTGCTGCAGTACATCTCAAGTATCGATGTCCGTCGGATGATAACCGTTGCAACAAATAAGAGCGAGCGGTTCAATCAATTCGCTGATTTCTTGCTGTTTGGCGGCAAGGGCATGATTGCGGAAAACGTTAGGGATGAACAGCGGAAGATAATCAAATACAACCACTTAGTCGCAAATCTAGTAATTTTTCACACCCTGGTCACGATGAGCGAAGCTCTTCAGAGAATGGCTGATGCCGGACATCAAATTGACCGCAATGCTGCTGCTCATTTGAGCCCATATCAAACTGAGTACATAAATCGCTTTGGGGAATACGAACTAAAGCGCAGTCAAGAGATTGCGTCGCTGGAACCAGCCTTGAATATTACGTTGTTCGAGGATCTCAAGGTGCCATTGGGGATTTAACCAGGATCCTTACCGCCGGTCTAAATTTCGCTGTTACCTGAGCACCGTATGCAACACCAGAATATTAGCACTTCGAAGCTTTCGATAATGCTGCTTATGTTGCATTGCAATTTGCAAGTAAGGGCAATTAACTTTGAATTACTCGATCTCTTCCCATCCTGGGACTTTTGTTTCCGGAGGCATTGGTTTTGGAAACATCGAAGAGATACACTCACAAATTCGTAGCTGCTTTTGAGAGAGTTTTGACGACTGAGCTAAAATTTCCAGTCGCTGGCTTAGGCTCTCTCTATTCGTAAACTGCTCAAACCACTTTCTTATACTGGCTAGATCCATTCCGAAGAATAAGCTGGCAGAAAAATCGGATTCATCGTCAATTTCGGGAAGATCTCGAAAGATATTCTCTAGAACTTGCCACAAGCCATCATCGGTCGCTATAGTTTTTTCAATCGCTGTCCTTATATCAGAGATATCACACCAACGCTCCCAGCAAAAGGTCAATTGGAGAAACACAGTACTGGCTACTAAATCTCCGGACTTAGCTGCTTTGAAGAGTTTTTTAGACGCTAGTTGCTCCAAGGTGCGTAAGGAAATCTCATCAATGATTGACAGCTCTGTCTTTCGCCTCTCATAAATCGATCTGATCAAGAGAATCAGTGGAACAAATACATGTGTTGTTTTACATGCTGCAACTAATAACTCCCCTGATTTTTCCGGATTCTTTAACTCACGCACATAGCTTGTAATGGCGCTTGCAGCAAGCTCATAGCTGTTGGTTTCCTCGGAAATCTGCAGTAGGACCTCAAAATAGCATTTTGCAACACCTATCGGGATACTAACGCTCCGGGAGTCTAACTTTCCTAGAACTAACTTCAACATGTCTTTTTTATGGTACTTACGAAAAGCGGAAAGAGCGGTCCTTCGACTAGATAGAGACTTAATGAGCTCTTCCGTCTCTTGGCGGGTAAGGTCGTTGCTTGGGACAGTTAGTTGGAAATAGCGCTCGAACGCCAATTCGTCACAGACACGAAGATTGATATCCCAAGAATCAGAATCCGATCGATCAACGTTGGATTTACCAAAAGCGCTTGAAAAGTATGGAAAGAGAAATTGAAGAATTTCCAGGCACCATTCGCGATTAGGCTGAGACGAAACAGAAACAACTCTCTCGATCTTTTCGGCCAATTGCTTTCGGCTAACTTCATCTTTTGAACCAGATAGAAGACGATGCCGAAGGCTAAAGTTAAATAGCAAGTTCTTCGCTCTGTAGAGAGAATCATAAACCTTCGGCTCAAACAATCTAAGCGCCTCCAGTACTGCAAGGTCAACCGGATTTACTTCCCAACCACTGGGGTGCTTGAATAAACTAATTTGAAAAGACATTGCGTTCAAATAGCGGTAAATTTCCCGCGGAGTCAAAAAAGACTTTTTAAGAAGGTCGAAACCAATATTCCAACGATCTAAATTAGGATCGTCATCGGTCGAATTAATAGAAAAAAGTTCAAGAATTTTTTCTTCGAGGTGCCGATGAAGCATTTCTGGCGAAGCTTCCGGGATATTGAAACTAACTTGAACAATCTTTTCAAGAAAATCTGCACCTCCATAGGCTGACGTAGTAAGAGCTTTCTCTAGGACTTCTCTTTCATAGCAAAGTAAATAAACTATGCCAGGGAAATCAGCGCAGGACTTAACAAGCTGAAGCATCATATGCATATACTCGGGCTTCAACCGATCAAGCTCGTCTATAACTACCAAAACTCCTTTATGACCTTTTTTCGACAACCTTTTTTGCCTTTCTTAGCTCCTAGTTCTTGTTCCAACGATAAAGATGTCACGTCGCCAATGGCACCCCCAGCATCGAGCATGAGCTTGCCAGCTGCGATACCTTGTTTCAAGCTTTCAGGATCTGGTGCACACCCTCCCAAAAACGGAGCAAGAAATGGCAATAGCGCTGGAGCAAGCAACAAAACGGGACTTGCTAATTTCAGCATTGAACTATAGAGCTTCCAATCCTGAGCAAACGCCTCTCTCTCACCGGCCTTCTCAAAAGAGTTAGCCTTAGCACCTAATTCGCGAAAAAAAGCTGCTAGCAATTCCTCTTGATTGGTAAATAACCAGGGCGTAAATTCAATCACTGCTGGCTTATCTTTTTGCTTTCTTAAGTACTCCAGACAAAGATTTTTAACACTAGACTTGCCACTTCCCCACTTTCCGTGCAGTCCTATCACAAGGCTATCCGACTGATTCCATCCCTTAATCGCTTGCCCTAACTTCTCGGCAAATGGTCGCCTTTTCATCCAGTCCTCGCTCGCAGTAGAGATAGCGCGCACAGGTGAAATGATTGAACTAGTCATCTTCTACAGCAAGCTCCTAAAGAAAAACATGGTTGCTATAGCAAAACTACAGCGTTCAAAAGGTACACAAACAAGCGATCATACATTCAATAATCGATAGAGAACAAAAAACAAATGCAACCCTAACTCGCTGGCGGCATCAACCCAATCACAAGTTGCACAGACTGACCGCTAGCTAACAGCTGCTCCTTAAGACTCGAAATATGACCACTCAACCACCTCCAGTCTTCTTCGGACGGAGCAATCAACAACTCACGCGCCAACAAATTGATCTGAATCTTCAATTGAGCAGGAGAACCACCTGAGAGGTCTTTCTTCAATAGACCGATCACTCTATCCATCCACTCTTGGTCAAGGCCCTTCTCAGCCCTTACAGCAGCCTCATGCTTTTGAGCCTCTTGACGCTGTTCTCTCATCTTCAATTCATAACCGATTCTACGAGCTGCCAAGCGACCGGGCGGCATAATTTTCAGATCAAGAGGAGCAGCAGGCTGACTGTGCTTCGCAGTCGCCTGCACCCCAGCGTTATATTCGCCTGGATCAGCTGCCAAGCAGACACCAGATAAGCGCTCCTGTACGTGTTTCCATAAATCTGCATGCTTGGCCAACGTGTCAGTACTGCAGCAAGTCTTCAGTTTCAGGTCTCTGGTAGAGAACGGCTGACCCATCTCTTCAAAGTCGGCAACTGCCGCTTGAATGTTTTGCCTAGCTGTGGCCTTTCGTTTGGCATTAGCCATGACCCAAACCACCGGCACTTCAAACTCATACTTGCGAGCTTCTTGTCCGCGCCGATGTGGTGGCACCCAATTAGCTGCCCGTTCGATTTGTTTTAGCCCGTCTGAATGACCGGCAGATATATCTTTGCTCTTCCCATGGTGCTTGGCCCGGAGCAACTCTTCCATCAACCACTTGCGCTCAACTTCATAGCCGTATCCGAGCGGAGAAACCATACGCTCCGGATCGCCATAGAAAAGATAGTGCGAAAGTGATAGCACAGCGTCGGCTCTCTGCGACGGTCCACTCAATCCATGGTTGTAATATTGCCGACCGCGAAGCCAAACATCGCACCTGATACCTGGCGGCAATTTCTTAAATACAGACTTCACTTCTTTGATCGACTCGTCCGATCCTTCTTCTGGCAAATCTCGCCGGATCGGAATAATCTCAGCCATTCTGGTGCTGTTAGCAGCCCGAGCGACAATTACTTGCTTGGTTGAAGCGACTTGTTCTACATAAGCCTTAAGCCTGTGGAACTGATGATATGGATTAACGTTGCACTCCATATCATTGACAAATTTGTTCAGCGCCGCTGCTGGACTAAGCTCATCTCTTTCCTCGCTCACAGCAAGGCTATTTGAATTGAGCCAAGCAAACCCAGGTTGAAGCGGAAGCCTCAATCCCTGGCCGACTGAGTTCTCACCGGGGTGAGGGAATATCTCGAGCGTGCCTTTGGCCACTTCAAAATCATGCAGCTTGAGCAAGTGGTAGAGCTGGCGGTGTAAATCCTTTGAACTGACCGGCGCATCAAAGAATATATACAGGTGCCAGCCACCAGACTCAGACGATCGATAAAGGTTGTGCTCAGAAATCCCAGCCTTCTCTAGCAAGCTAGTTATCTTCTGAAGCCCTTCTTTGCTGTGATAGCGGCTGCCGGCATCAATATCTAAAACAGCATACTTACTAGCCTTGCCCGTCCTGGTGCCAATGAAAGCCTTCGGATGTACACAAGCAATTGCTTTGAGAATCTCTGTATCGGTGAGACTCCACTGTTCATTTGCTGAAATCCAAGCTCCACTACCGAATGGCCGATAGATATATGCATACCGATGGAACAGCGAGACAAAGCGCTCCGCCGCCTCTTTTGTGTGAGCCGGAAAGTATTTTAGACGTGCGAATTTAACTGGCGCAGCACTATTGCCTGCCAAAGATATAAGTCCGGTCGTAATAGTCTCTCTTTCTAATTTGAGACGTGTTGACGTAGCCGGATCAGTAGCCTATGCTTGTGTAATCTCAGGGAATTGACAAAAACCCGGATACAACTTCATATCTGATCCGTTTAGGGTCTTAAAAGACATCGCCTGCCAGTGATGTCTTTTTTATTGGTTTTGGCTGTTTACCTCCTTTGGTGTGTGGATCGGATGATTCAAGAACTCGATCCCGTCTAATCTCGAAAAACTTGTTGTCATTTGACTTGCAAGGAAACTTGCTTGCCAAGCCGGTAGAGATACTTTATGAGTAAATCAACGGAGAACTTATCGATTCTGAGCCCCATCACCTCGGCAATTCGAGGTTGAGCTACTGAGATTGCCTTAGCTGCCTCTGCTTGAGTCCAGTTCCGGCGTTCAATTTCATCCTTCAATGTTTTGATTAGCTGAAAGCGAACGATGCACGTCGCGGCCTGGTCATCCGAATAACCGTTTTGTTGAAACAGCTTCATGTAGTCAGATAGGTCAGTCATAAGCACCAGCCATAGGTTTGTAAGGAGTCCGGTCTCAGAATCGGAAATCAGCTATTGGGTCTGCCCCGGCTCCGATGGCTAGGCTTGGCTATTCCACCGGAGTGTTGTGGCTGCAAGATTGCCGGGGAGGCGATTGGAAATAGTAAAAGCTGAGTGCCTTCGTCAGTTTCGATACTAGAAATTGCATCGTTAGTCAGCTTCTTCCTACCCTGAGAAATTTCCTTCTCCGCAGCGAAATCATCGTTCAATTGCAGACAATCTGACATATGTAGATGTTCTGGTTGTTGCGTCTCTTCAATTGTTAGATTGCCGCAATCGTCTTGCGCAGATTCACCTGATGGTGTGAAGTCAAAGAAGTCTTGGTGCTCAAGTTCTGCTGTCATAGAAACGACTATTTCAGCGATAGCCTGCCTGTCGTCAGACTCGATGACCAAGTCGTTGCGAGACAGATCAAGAATTTCCTGAGGTTCGAGAACCATCTGTGCTTCTTCTACCAAGCAGTCACTTACTAATTCGGGAGTGCAGTAGTCTGCTTCAGCAAAGACGACCATTCCTTTTGCGAATTCGGCAATGTTTTTAGTCTCGAATTCAAAATCCAAACAACCTTCTGATTCCAGGGTAGGAACAGTACTGTGTAATGGCTCTGGAGTTTCGTCCGCACCAACTTCTGGAACTGTCGTTGACAATAATGCCATAAGGGTTTCTGGGGGTGAGGCTGCCTTCGATAAATCAGCGGTGAAGAGAGCAATAGCTGATTCCATAGGAATTTCATCACGTAGAACCTTAATCTGGAGGTCGTCAGCCAACCAAGCAAATCCAGCTTGGAGCGGAAGAGTTACTAACTGATCAGGTCCAAAAACGTTTAAATCGCCTTCGTTAAGCTGAAGTGTCGCTCTATCAAATAACTTGAAAAGAGCATTGCAAGCATCGACAAGGCTAACTTTTTCGGTAAGCATCAAATATAGGTGAATAGCGTCTGAGCCAGCAGCCTTATAAGCACGAGGTTCCAACGAAACGCTTCGAAGAATCTCTAGCAGCTGTGCGAACTGGTCAGCTGCATAGAACCTTGAATCAGCCGGAATTTCTACAACTAAGCACGAGGACAGTTCATTCAGTGAAACTGCTCGTAAATTGATGGCATTGTTTTCCAGAGCCTCAAAAACTTCCTGATCCGATACGTAGTGGAATCGACTTACTTGTCGCCAGCCGCCACCCTTCAATCGACGCACTGCCGATGCACTACGATCAGAGAACAACCTCAGCAAAAATGCTCTAGCTGAATCATCAGGAAGCCGTTCAACAGTTAAATCTGGTTTGTAAGTCATGTTATTCAACGTCTCTAGTAAGAAAAACATTTGGAAGGTATCCAATGCAAAGCTTGGCTGGCGAATTAGCCAGGCACTTTATCTGTATTTGATGTTCAACACCTCAAACGGCCTAGTTAAAAGGAACCATGGTGTTGTCTAAATAATGATTGCCCGTCGCCTGCCAGCGACTGCCCTCTAAATTTCTCCTTCTAGGGAACCAGTTCCAGGATCACTTACTGCATATACACTAGGCAACCCTGCCAAGTGTTGATCAATGACACTATATAAGGTGCAAACCGAATGATCAATACTTTGGATCTGAAGATCGAGCCTGGATCGCTTTTTTGATCTGGCGAGAAATCGTTTCAACTAAGGTCTTCTTTCTAGAAGCGCTGTTTAAGCTAGTTTTCTCGGGGGTCGTGAAATCAGAGAAGCCAACTAAATACATTTCCTGATACCACTTCTCGCCCGAGAAGGACAACCATTTATATACCATGTGGTGCTATGTGGTGGCAATTGTTTTCTTTCTCGTCGCAAGAAGAGAACTTCCGAAAAACAAGCCTGTTGGTCCTTGGCAGACCAAAAGAATTTCCTACCGCAGTAGGAAAAATGGCATCAGCCTACCGAAGGGTCCGATAACCACACGTGGTGCAGACGGATACTTCCAGCCACCCGGGAAACCATGCGGGAAGAAGGCGATCCCTCTTCCTTCCTAGGCAAGAAGGAAATCAGAAGCAAGCCGAGAAGGAGGAAAGGCATCGCCCGCGGCGGAAGAAGGCACCGACCCACGGGCAATAGCAGACAAGCCCGCTCGCAAAAACTGAGGATTAGCGACCGAGGCAGGAAGTCAGCAGCCGGAGGGCGAGAAAACAGCGAGAAGTAACCAGGAAAAATGGCGAGAAGGAAGGAAGAAGTCAACCCGAGCAGGAGCCACGCAAGCCCCAAAACCCGGACCAGGAGATGGACACCGGCTCCCGCATTCTAATTGAGTTTCGGCAAGTGGGGCGGGAAAAATCGTTGGCGGAGAAGAAATGATGAGAGCAAAAGCGAGAAGCCGCCACCTGCGGTGCAAAGAAAAGAGAACCTGAAACTTCCCACCCTGGCAGGAAAATGATGAATCAGTGGTCGATTTCAGCTTTTCCTACTTGAGAAAAATCAGATTATCAATATAATTAGTACTGGCGCAAAATTACAGGCATACCTTTTTATATGCACCATATATGGAGCAGGTCCCTTTGAAACCAATCACAGTAAGAGAAGCAGCAGATGCATTGAACTTGACCAAAAGGGCTGTGATGTATCGCCTAGATGGTGGGAAGCTCAAAGGAATCAGAGTCAAGACCTCACATGGCTTAGAGGAATGGCGCATCTATCCCAACAAAGAAATCTTGGAAGGCCTTCAGCGCTTAGCTCAGTCAAATCCTGTCAATGAGCCATTGAGAGAGCCTCTTACAGAAGACGAAATCGATGCTGAAGAAGTTGACTTCGAGGATGAGTCGATTGTCGATGATCACAGATGGCAGGATACTGAGCGCGACAGAATCAAAATCATCGCTGAAGAATTTATGAAGCCTCTCCTTGAGCGTATAGACAATCAATCGCGCGCGCTAATGCAAAAAGAGCAAGAGCTTCTTACCTTAAAGGTGAAACTTCTTCCCGACCTTGAGAAGAGAGCTGAAGAAGAGAGAAAAACAGCTGAACTCAAGCAAATGGAAATTGCTGCCCTGAACAAGCAGATCGAATCGCTAAAAGAGGCCAGTAGCAGTACGGAGTCAACGATTTCTCACCTCGAGAAGGCAGCTCAAGAGACCGATCTTCTTAGGGTGAGAAAAACCGAACTTGAGTCCATCGTTCCTGAGTTGGAAGGCAAGCTTGAAAAAGAGACGACCGAGAGACGCCGGCTAGAGAGCGAACTAGAGTCTGTGGTGCCAGAGCTGCAAGAAAAGCTGGACCAAGAGGCAGCAGAAAGGCTCAGATTGGAGAACGAACTGAAGTCTACAGTGCCTGAACTTCAAGAGAAGTTAGACAATGAAGCCGCTGAACGACTCAAGCTGGAGACTGAACTTAAAAAGCTTCGAGAAGATAGCCAGAAGCCCTGGTGGAAGAAATTCTTTGAGAGCCCAAGTGCTTAGCCATGCATCGGGAATATGAAATTCCAATCCGAGAATTAGAGTAGCTGCTCGAATGACCGCCTATACGTAATTGCGTATAGGCGAAGGCGATGATGGAAGTGGTCGAGTCGCGTAGACAATCTGAGACAGTGGGTCTTGTGCAGTGTCAAACCATATGTTCAGGAAGAGGCTGATAAGAGCTTTTATCACCTTTCATTCTGGCCATTCTAGTGTCAATATATCAGCACCACCGCCAACTGCTCTGGAGATGGGAGTTTCAAATGAGTCGTTGAAAGCACCATAAGCCAAAACTTTCATTCGTACTCTGTTCTCAAATTCCACAAGTCGATCAAACTCTGACGGGTCGGCTAAAGCGTCTAAACCAAATGAGCCTAACCTCCAATCAAAAAAAGAGTCTAGATTTAGACACAGTGAATTGAACATTCCGAAATCCCCGGTTTGATGAATCCAATGCGGCCTGTTCCTCAGAACTGTGCGCATATTTTCTCGATCAGCTACTGAATATTTTGAAATTAGCTCCTCAGAGGCACCGAAGTTGCTGTCTATATTTGTATAGCTACCATTCTCTATTCCGTGCGTATTAGCAATATGCCAGATAGTTGGTAAAACAGTACCGTCACTCGATCTTTCATAGCCGGCCAATTCAAGTACGAACACATCATCCGGTTCGCCCTGCCAACCATCTTGATTGAATTGCCTTTGCACTTGACTCGTTAAATTGTTTGCTAAGGCCGCGACGGTATCAAAATCATGGTTCTCGCCTATGAAATCTGTCAGCCACTCAAAAGTGGAATTGCGTTCACTTCGCCTACCCAAGTCAGCCATTCCAACAAAGCCAACCATGGCCCGACGATTTGGCCACCGAAGAATTTTGAAGCCTTCTGCAAATCCCACATTGCCATTGGGGTCTGGACCCCAGCGAGATAATCGGTCAGCACCAAATATAATTCCTTCGGATGTAGCATTTACAACGAGCACGGACATAACAACCACCTCCGCAGTTCGGCCTCTTTTGTTTGAGCGTTGATATCATTCCCAAATTTCAATCATTCACCTAATGATTACGTGGAATATAGAAGAAGGCCTTGAGGAATCGTTCATGACCCTGATTCTGGTGTATAGCCAGCCGTCTCTTCTTTAGCTCGGGGGTGATTAAAAGGGACTATGCCAGTTTTGCTAAAGAAAGATGCAATTAGGCTTCTTCACGCTAGCCGGGATACTCTTTTTCTTGCTGCTTGCGGCCTAGGTATACCAAGAACCACCAGTCCGAATCCTGCATCAGCACGCTGTGCCGAAATTGGATTAATTGGTGCTGCTGTTGAAATGGCAATGTCTGCCTGCGTTCTACAGTGCCATGGGCCAGACTTCCTTCGAGAAAAAAACGGCTACTTTAAGTCTGCTCAACGAATTTTAGACGATTTTAAAACGATGCTTGAGAGCCCTTCTCCGGCATCAAGTTTCTTATTTGCTGGAGTTACAGACCCGAAGTCGCATAAAGACTCATTACATCTATATCTGGACAAGTTCAGCTTTTTAATCACTGTTAGAGCTGCTGGACTTCATGGAGGTTTAGGCGTTACGCGTGACACGGCACTTTTGAAAGCTCAAGAGGTTGGTGAATTTCTCCAACTGATCGGCAAATCTAATCGAATAGGAGCGTACATAGAGCAAATTCCAATAGTAGTTGAGAGCCAACCAGCTGCCGTTGTACTTCTCGACGAACTAGTAAACCGTATCAACGATAGTGATAGTTCACAGGAAAAAGCTGCATTGTTAGGCTCACTTTTCCTAGTTCTTCCGAATACTCCCAAAGAGCTTCCTGGCTGGGTCGCTTCCTTTAAGCAAATAAGTTTGGCGCCAAAGGCTAAAGACATTACCCTGCTGCTGGATACGTTATCAGTTGCTCAACCAGGCTCGCTTAAACGCCTTTCTCAAAGCGGCAACGCCATCCCGGTTAAAGTCGATCAGAATAATCCAAATGCTCTAAGTATTGCTCCCCATATGTTGAGAAGATCGATTGAGAAACCTTTTGAACAATGGCATGGCGACTCAAGCATGGCCAATGGCAGATTAAGTCAGTCCATTTTGCACCTTCCACCTATAGACTTCGTTTTATATTTGTTTGCTGCCGGTCTTGAACTTGATGGAATTCAATCAAATACTGAAAAAATTCCACATATTGAAACTTGGCCCTTTGTCGCGGCTTCACTGCATGCCCCAGGTACTCTACGGCCACACTGGTTTCTTGTCAGAAAAACTGATGACCATCCTCAACTAATTTCTTACCTGGCAAAAGCGGCCAAATTATCGACCCGCATCCAAGCTAACCTAGCTGATTTAAAAGACGGAATTGCCGCCATGAAGTCTGGTAATCACCTAGCCACGTCAACAAATACTTCGCGTTTGCTGACTAAACTATTACTTGAAAGCTATAACGCTGACAAGCAAATATCGAAAATGCGAACAGACGCAAAATTGATAACGAGTGAAGCCTTGCGGATTGCGCTTGATTCAGTAGAACAAGAAGAAATCACTACAGGTATGCTGCTTCAACGACTGGTGGATGGCGAATTTAAGGATGTGAATAAGTCTAGCTGGGTAGCAAAGCTATGCACTTCCGCGAGAGAGCCAGTCGACATAGCAGGTCTTTTAGCAGTCTTACAAAGCACGGAGTTTAAGCCAATTCACTCAAATGCACGTAAAGCACTTTATTTAATAGACTTAGTCCAATTTGGTCCACCCTGCTCGATCGATTGGGGACAACTTCTTTGATAATAGGAGTGAACAAAATAGGTATTTTGTTTACTCCCTTTTTTTGATTTCGATTTTGCTACATGTCACCAACTCGCGGAAATTTTTGTACGCAGAGAAATAGGCTGTTAAAAGCTAACTCGAGATTTCAGATCACCAAAGTCACAGACAGGCGGCCTTTTGCGTACTGCCTGACTCGGTGGTCGTATCGTCCGCAGATATTGCAAGTTGCGAATTGTCACCAATCACCCGTCAATCGTCATTGACCATTGCTTTGAGGAGAGCAAACTCTTCTGCACAGCCCGGACAAAGTTCTAAGTGATGCAGATAACCTTTCAATTCATCTATGTCAAGCGTATCGCGCTCTGAGAGTTCAGCAGCAATCTCCCAGAAAGCATCGCAATCTATTTCGTCTTCATTAGTTTTCTGAAGAAGCTTAAGCAACTCCGTTAGTTTTTCAGGAAGTATAGCCAAGATCAGCCTCCTTATAAAAACCTTTCTTCCGCAGATCCTTCAGCAGCGCTTTCCGGGCATCGTGTGTAAGTTTGTAGATAGCTCCAGGAGTAGTTTGATAGCGACGAGCAATTTCATCCGTCGTCAAACCGTAAAGTTCTGCCAAAAGTGCTGTTCTTTGCTTTTCAGTCAACGCGGTCATAATTGACTCTGTTACCGTCTTAAGGGTTTGGCCAGCAGCTATTCTTTCGGTGAAATCTCCGGGAGCAGATGGCATTTCAAAAGCATCTTCTGCTGTGAATGCGTCTAATGATTGATCTGCCCAATGTTTTCGACGCAGCTCTCCTAAAGCCAGCCTCACTGCAATAGAGCAAACCCAAGTAAAGAAAGCGCTCTCACCGCGAAAAGTATCAATTTTCTGTAAAACAATGATCAAGGTTTCCTGAGCCACATCTTCAACAAAGCTGTCGTCGACGCGATAGGTAGCCTTAAGCTTCGGACCCATAGCTCTGACTAATTTTGATCGTAGTTGCGAAAAAGCCTGATCGCGATCCGCTCCTCCTTCTCTAAGAGCCTTCAGCATTAAATCGTCCAAGCTCAAAACGGTCAGCCTCCAGTAGATTTCAAGATTATGCCAAGAAACCTGAATCCTTCGCGGCAACGGTGACATTTCTTGAAATGCCGT
>LNEX01000471.1 GCA_001464165.1 bacterium Ga0077546 | reverse complement strand
GCCAGGCTATGGCACAAGAGTGCTTGGTGGAAATTCTTACTGGTGCTGCTACGTTAGCCAATCAGCAAAGTGCCTTTCTCTCTTCAGGTGGAGAGATTACCTTCCGCTTTAAGGACGATCTTTCCTTCGAGAATACTGCTCTCTTTTGCAATGTAGCGAAGCAAGCAAGTGAATGCCTCAAGAAAGATTATGGTTACGATGTTTCTTGGAGATATGTGAGATACGCCGACGAGATTGAGTTCGTTTTGAGAACTACGATTCGCTCTAGTTTTCTCAATTGGCGGCTTTTCTTTAGTCCTGCACCGCCAAGCCGAGTGGTGAAATTTCCCAATCAGAGAAAGAGCAGAAGGACCCGACCGGGTCCAGATTTCCTCTGAGCTTGAACTTCTACGATAAATGTCCATTTGTTTGTGTGCACCAAAGAGCTGAATGCTCTCAAACTCTAGCAAACTACACACAGAAAGAGGAACGGCAGCAGCCGTTCCTCTTTCTATCCTTTGTTGTCGTTAAATTTGCTAGTCCTTGTAATTTTGATATTTTGCTTTTTCTATTTACTTTTGGTCTTTCCTCCTTTGTTTTTCAGCTGTAGCCGACCAGTCTATTTTGAATGTGAGTTATCGGCAAGAGAGTTTGAAAGAGAGTTTGGAATAGCGTTTCTCAATGAATTCAGCGACATGTAGCGACCTGTTCTAAGTTCTCTAATTGCTGCGGTATCCCATTTATTTATGATTTGTTCTTCAATAAATGCCTTTGTTACAGGATCAATCATGGGGTTCTCGGCGAAAGCTCTAAAATCGTGCACATCAATGAGATTATCTGTTCGAGCCCTTAGATTGGAAGAGCCGGCATAGTCTACGCCTCTAAAACGCAATGCATCGTCTGCCAGCAGTGTCTCGGCGATACGAATAGCTATCTGTCGGCTTTCAGTCATTACTTTAGCTTCCGCGGTGTATGCTTCTTTGGCTTTTTCTGTGGTTTTATCCTCTGTCTCAGCGGCAGCAGCAATCTTGTCTAAGTCTATATAGTTACCGCTCATGTAGTTGCTCTTGAAGGTGCGATCATTCATCTTATCGATCAACTTAGTTTTAATTTCTTCTCCCAATTTTTGGTCAAAGTCAGGAGAGCTAACCAAGGCTTCTAGGTCTGCTTTGTTCACTAGTTTATCTTGGCGCTGATGCAAATCCCCTGAGCCAGAATAGTCAGCGGCACTGAAAACAGTGGCGTCCTTACTAACTTTTACAGCAAGAAGATCTCTAAGCTCTTGAGCTTGTTTGTTTTGCTCGGTAGCACCATTTGTAACTGATTCGGCTGATGTACTTGCAGTCTTGGTTTTATCGGATTCAAGTTCTCCGCTGGCTCTTTTCAGTGACTCTACAGTCATTGCGCCATTTGAGGTTAGATATTGCTTTTGGAATTCTGGATCATCCCATTTGGAAATCACCTTTTCTTCAAGCTCCTTTCTCTCATCAGCTGTAATTCTGGGATCCGCAGCTAGAGCCTGGAAGTCATGCTTCATAAGCACGCCGTCAGTTTTGCCTACCGGATCGGGCGCGCCGGCATAGTCGGCTAGTTTAAATACTGATGGCTTGCTAGGTTCTCCAGGTTTTCCAGGTGTTTCAGCAAGAAGATAGTCTTTCAGGCTAGTAGCTTCTTCCCGTTGTAAAGAAGTAATGTGAGCTTGAACTTCGCTATTTAAGTCATTTTCTCGCGCCTTCTCTCCTTTGATAATGGCCGTTTGCAGGTCGCCGACGCTAAAGCCGGGATTTGAACCGCCTCTCAGGTTAGCTTTGGGCACATTTTGTTCTATTAGAGCTTGGCTCATGGCTGTTCCTAGCACACCGGGTCTACCAGTCGCCTGGAATGTCTTTAGTTCTGCAGCGGTAACGTGTCCATCACCACTGCCGCTAGCAGCTACTTTCTGATCGATTTTTCCGAATGCTCGGTGGCCAAATTCTAAAGCCAAAGTTGGTAAGAGCTTCTCTGTTTCTAGCTTTTTTACAACAGCGTCTTCAAAAGCTTTACCTTGTTTGCCAGACGGGTCCTTTTCTTTCAGCTCTTTTCTGGTTGTATTAACAGATTCAATTAGTTTGTTATAGGCACCGTGGGTATCGCCGCCAGCCTTACTTTCAAGCTGATCCCTTGTTGCTTCAACTGTTTTGCTTGCTGCTTTTTCGACTTCTGTCTTTGGTTTCTCTACCTGTTGTTCTGCTGATTTAGCCATGATAATACTCCTGCTCTACGGCGTGTAAAAAGAGAGCGTCACTACAGATGGTGTCGCGTCTGCTCGGGGGTGTTAGCGAAGTTGCACTTCGTTGTCGAACTTCATGATGCCAAGATACCCCAGTAAATGTGACGAAACAATGTCTATTTTGTAGTCGATTTGCAATTATTAGGCGTCTCTATAAGCCCTCTCTTGAAGGGTTTCAGCGCTAAAGAATGCTAAAAAAAATTGCGAGAAAAAACAGGAAAGGCGGTCCGCTGGACCGCCCTACCCACTTTACCCCCCCGAGTAAATCTTCAATTATCGATCAGTGACACTAGTCGCTTCGAGAATGCCGTTCTCGCTAGCCGCAAATTTGATTTCGCGGGCCTTACCTGTTGGGTAGAGCATTGTGTCTGTTTGAGTGGCTGCTGTCCATTGCTCGGCTGCACCACCTTTGTAAGCTTTACGGTAGCTGCCGTCTGGCTTTTGCTCATAAATCTGCGGCACCGGATAGATCTTAGCCATTCTAAAAGTACCGTCTGCACTCATTTCAACATTGCCACGGAAAGAATCGGCGGTGATAGGCGTGTCATAGCGACCATAGGCCTGCCAGAACGGCGCTTCGCCAGGTTTGCCAGGTTGACGCTCAAGGCGAGAACCATCAGGATTGACTACGGCCAATATTTGTCCATCTTTATCGCGCAGCACTACTCTAGAGCTGCCGTCTGGATAAGATACTTTTTGTGTTCTATCTTCTATTGGCTGTTTCTCGCTGTTATGCGCGATCACTTCACCAGGATGTTTTCCAACCGGCCAAGTAGGCTCGAATCTCGCTTCACCAGGATCTTTTCCAACGGGCCAAGTCGGCTCAAAGCTTACTGCACCATCGTCGGCTCGAAGACTAGGGTGTTTTACAACCTTCTTGTCAGTGATCTGACTTACCTGTTCCGGCGATAGAAGCGGTCTGTCTTCACAACCATCTCCCTTACCACCATCTGCACGAAGAACCGGCCGTTTATCATTTCTATCGGTGAGAGCACTTAATGGTAGGTACTTGCCTTTATGATCGGCGTGGTCATTATTAATGGTGACATCGGGCAAACTTTTCTCTGCACATGTTGATGCTTGAGGTAACTCTTTGCATTTAATACCATCGACATTTTTGACTGGAACACCTACAGAATTCTGCCTACCATACTGCGTGCGCTCCGCATCGGTGAGCATGGCTCCAGGAGCTGGCTCTCGATCGTTCCAGATGGAAGCGTAAATGTGCTGAATTGCCTCAGATGTAGCTGTTCCTTGCTCAACTTGCTTCCAAGTATCTTTTGCATTTGTAACTTGCTCTGCTTTCTGACTCATCTTTCTTGACTCCAAAAAAATGATTGATTATATGAGGGGGTGTTGAACGCGGTGCCTTTCAATGTCGTTAGCTTATGCGCCTTTTTGTGACGGTTCCATGTCGAAATTGAAAATTTTCTATTCTTTTAGCGCGCCTAAATATAGGAATGCTTGTTACGGCTCTTGCGGATCTTCGCCTGCTTAGCTTCTATAGGTGTACTGAAACAAAATCAGCAGGCAGGGTATTTCAAACAGCAAGGCAAGGAGAAAGCCGATCAGTGTATCGAGCTTGTTTTCGGGATCTTCCTTTAGTTCATCGTAAATATCGATAGCTGTGACAAAAAAATAGGACAGAACGATCAACGGAAAACCATAGGCGAAAGCTGAGATCAATTGAGGGCTGCGAATCTCAGCCAAGAATAAAATCATACCTACTAGCGAAAGAACACTACCAAACAAATCGATTAGTACAAGCCACCAAACGTACTTGCTACGCAGGTCTGACCAGATCCCGCCGGCAGCTACCGCAAGGTAGCAAACTATATAGGCAATGAAAAGGAACTTGACCAAAAGTTTTCACCTTATGTGGAAGAACGTCGAAAATAACTTTTTACCAAAACAGTGCCAGATTATCGATGTCAAGTAACCTAGTTTAATCCTCGTCAGGTCATCCTTGGTGCCGGGCAGAACAGCTACGCGCGTCTTAGTCTTAACTAACTAACTTCTGTTGTCTATGATTACATGACCCTGCTAGAACTAAAACTGACCCTTAGCTCATTCTCCTTCTTCAGGAAATTTCACGCCTCAGCTTTATCAACAGCTCTAGCCAACGACTGGTTCAATAACTTGCATCGCACTTTCTGAGCGATGTGACGCCTGGTCCTGAGATTCATGAGCTGGCAAAGTTATCCTGGTTCCTTGATTGGCTCTTTGGTTGGAGTGTTTGCCGGAAGGCTCTAAACAGCGCTTAAGCACCAAAATTTCAAAACAAAATCACTTGAGGAAAATGACAAACAAAACTCCGTTTCATCTCATTTTTGGAAAATTCTACGGCTTCATTCAACAGCAGCGCGCTGAAGCCGCTCTTGAAGAGCTTCAACCGCTTGTGCGCAGAGCAGAGAAGCTTGCCTACAAAGGTGCCTTTGATGGCTCGCGAGTGCTGCAAGAGTGCAAGTCTCTGCAAGGAAGCTACGACCTCAAGCTGCTGACCAACAGCCGCATTGCCAGGCTCTTGAGCTCTAACTCCGCTAACACTTCTAAGGTCGACGCCTGTAGCCGGTACTTTGGCACTGTCTTCTTTGATGTCACTTCGTTTTCTAGGCCGTTTAGACCACGCGTATTTGACTACTCAAACACCGACGTGAAGAAAGCTGCGGCTAAGTTGCTTGCGGCTTTCATTCGCACTTGCCAGGGCCGCACCATGGCTCTTCAAGGACGCATCGAAGCCCTGAAATATCAAGAAGAGCTCGTCAATCTTTGGCTTGAGCACCCACCTACCCTGCCACCGAGCAAAGATCAGACCAGTGAACAGACAGCTGTGGCAGTCTATCGAGGTGTTTCATATCGGGTGAATAACCTCGAGGGTATCCTCACTTTCGCAGCTCAAGCGCAACATCTTGCCAATGGCATGAAGAATCAAGTTGACGCTGGAATTGCACAAATTCAAGAGAACGATCAATCTTCCACTTCGCCAGTCCATGGCGCAACAAGAGGCAAGATTCTTCGACTGATCAGTTCGGCACCTCGCTCGCTGCGCGAAACGCTTGCGGCGGAGATTCTGGGCATGGCTGAGCTGATTGAGGCTCGGGTAACGAGATTCTTTCAGTGCGAAGAAGACCTCGGCAATCTGACGGCAGAGGAATTCACCCGAGTGCTCGAGGCCCGGCAGCACTTGGCTGCAGCCTATATCGACTGCCTTAAGTTCAGTGCCGTCGCACACAAAGCGCAGATAGGCTCAACGCAACAATTGATCGAACTCTCGCAAGCGTTGCTTGCTAAGCTCCAGTAGGTAGCAAGCGCTCTGTGTCGCATCGGCACCTCGAGGCTTTATTTCGAAGAAGACCAGTGGCTTCCGCCCAGAGTAGCCTAGCGTCCGCTAGCTTGGCTGCTCTGCTGGTTGCACTGAGAGGTCTCAAACTCACTGCCTTGAGGCAGTTGCTGCAGCACCGCAATCATGAATAAGAAATACGAATGTTCTTCAAAACCAGTGAATCACTTACTCGCTATCTGCACGTTCACGCGCCCGAAAGACTCATCCTGAGAAATTGCCCTTTCACAGAACTTCCCCCACTCCCAAGTTACTTGAAGGAGCTAGTCATTGATGGCTGCCAGTTCACTTCGATCTCCACCGCAGATGCCGATCAACTCCTCAGCCTGCAGATTACCAACTGCCATCAATTGCGGCACATAGCAGAGCTTCCCGAGGGCTTGTTTTCACTAACGGTGGATAATTGCCCACAGCTGGAGGGCCTGCCTATGCAATTGCCCGACTCACTTTACAAACTCACTCTCCGCCGTCTGCCTGGAGTGATTGAGTTGCCTCCAGTTAGCAAAAGCATGCAAGTTTTGATTGCCAGTCACTTGCCTAATCTCACTCGTCTACCTCAGGCGATAAGCTCACTCGACACCATCTTGCTCTGCTGCCTCGCTGGGCTAAGTGGACCATTGTATCTGCGCGAATCTCAGACTGATGTTCGCGTAGAGGATTGCCCTGGTCTTGGCCCCATGGTAATTGAGCGTGTGGCTCCACACTTACAGGGCCGAAAGCTGACTGTTTCTCTGCTCTAAGCAGACTTTCCCTCACCTAGATTTCCGGGGATAAACATTCAACACACTCACTAAACTAGACCTACGAACAATG
This sequence comes from bacterium Ga0077546, assembly GCA_001464165.1. The sequence goes on along the minus strand of LNEX01000471.1, from coordinate 9,061 downwards.
TTCAACGATGTTCTTGTTTTCTCATCGCCAGAGAGTCTTCGTCTCCATAGCGCCGCAGTCTATCTGATTAGGCTTCGCAACTTTGCTCAAGCAATTGAGCTTCTGCAAAGGGTAATCGAGCTTGAGCTGGAAGCTGGCTGTGATATCACAGTTCTGGTAATGCTCCACCTGCAGCTTGCTCAAATAAACAGCTTGGCTGAACAACCGCTGCAGGCTGAGCACGGCTACAGACAAGCACTGGATCTATGTCGTGAGCACCTTACCAATGCTTCAATACATGCTCACACACTCTTGTACTTGTTCACTCATCTCTGTTTCCATCAGCGCTTCGCCGAAGCCAAACAGATTGGTGAAGAACTTCTGCAAGTGGATCAAGGTCATGAACATCTTGGTTTTCAGACGCATACCTTTGTGCTCATGCAAATTGGTCAGCTCAGTCAAGTACTGAATCTAAGGGCTGTGGCCAATAGCTACTTCCAAAGAGCAATCATCGGCTTTGATGAACTCATGGGTGAAGGCAATGGTTACTCGCAAGCCTTGAGAAGAGCCTGCATCCAAAACATTTGTGCCTCGCCAGCTGACTTAAACGCCTTGCTAAAACAAAGCGCCGCTGACGATTCTAGTGACTTGACTTGACTTGACTTACATTTCTCCCCCTCAGGGCTACGATCATGAAAGCATCAGATCTCTTTGTAAAAGCTCTCGAAAACGAGGGCGTTGAATATATCTTTGCCATTCCAGGTGAAGAAAACCTTGACCTGCTTGACTCTCTCAGTCGGTCCAACATCAGGCTCATTCTCACTCGGCACGAACAAGCAGCGGGTTTCATGGCTGCCACTGTCGGCCGGCTCACCGGTAAACCTGGAGTCTGCCTATCCACTCTCGGTCCTGGTGCCACCAACCTGGTGACCGCCGCGGCCTACGCTCAGTTGGGCGGCATGCCTATGGTTATGATCACTGGGCAAAAACCAATCAAGAAGAGCAGACAGGGGCAGTTTCAAATCATCGACGTGGTTGAGATGATGAGGCCTTTGACCAAATTCACAAGGCAAATCGGAGATGCTACGACCATCCCGGCAAACATCAGAGAAGCCTTCCGCCTGGCCATGGAAGAGCGTCCTGGTGCCGTTCACCTTGAGCTGCCCGAAAATGTGGCGGCTGAAGAGGTAGAAGCCAGCTGCATGCCTCTAGCCATTCACCGCGTGCAAAGGCCCTATCCAGACCCTGTTGCTCTGGAGAAGGCGACAATGATGATTCAAAACGCCAAAGCACCGCTTCTCTTGGTGGGCGCGGCCGCTAATCGCAAACGCACCCGGCGTGCCCTGACCGATTTCATCGATAGCACGGGCATTCCCTTCTTCAACACCCAAATGGGCGTTGGAGTAATTGACGAGAGGCATCCTCTCTACCTTGGAACCGCAGCTCTCTCCGCCAATGATGTTGTGCACCAAGCCCTTAAGCATGCAGACCTGATCATCAATGTCGGCCACGACATTGTCGAGAAGCCGCCCTTTGTCATGGAAAGAGAGGGCTGCAAGGTTCTGCATATCAACTTCTCCTCGGCCATGGTCGATGCTGTTTACTTTCCCCAGCATGAAGTAGTTGGCGACATTGCTAACACCATGCGGGAATTGTCGCAGCGAATCAAGCCGTCGGAGCATTGGGACTTCAGTGATTTTCTCCAAGTGAAGAGCTATGGAGACAGTCGCATTGAAAAGCAGTCTCTGATTGCCAGTTTTCCCATGACACCACCAAGACTAGTGGCAGACCTGCGAGCAGCGATGCCCGATGACGGCATCGTTTGTCTTGATAATGGTCTCTACAAACTCTGGTTCGCCCGCAACTATCGAGCCCACAAGCCCAATACGCTGTTGCTTGATAATGCCCTTGCCACTATGGGGGCTGGTCTGCCGGCTGCTATTGCCGCCAAGACCATTAAGCCAGGAGTGAAAGTGGCAGCTGTCTGCGGTGATGGTGGCTTCATGATGAACGCCCAAGAGCTTGAAACAGCAGTGCGCCTTGGTCTTGACCTTGTCATCATCGTTCTCAATGACTCTGCCTACGGCATGATCAAATGGAAGCAGAGCGAAGGGCAGAAGGCCGACTTTGGTCTTGATTTCACTAACCCCGACTTCGTTGCCTTGGCTCAAGCACACGGCGCCCAGGGTCACCGTGTTGGCAGTTCTGATGAGCTTTTACCCCTGTTGGCTCAGTGCCTCAACAACAAGGGTGTGCACTTGATTGATGTGCCTTTTGAGTATGAGAGCACCAATGATCAAATCAAAGTAACCTCAATGGAAGAGGTTTTGCCTGAAGAAAAGACAACTGAAGCTGCGGCAAATCAAACCAAGATTGCAGAGACAGCAGAACCCGCAGCGCCTCTGTCTGCTGGACAAAAAATGCTCTCTGTCTACTCGCCCCATGACCAAAGCCTGATTGGCCAGTTGCCTCTGGCAACCAATGAGGAGATGTTGGCCGCTCTTGAGCGCGCCCATTCCCTTTATCTCAGGCGCGATCAGTGGCTGCCACCTCACAGTCGCATTGCCATCTTGGAGCGACTTGTTGGCCTCATGCAAGAGCATAAAGGCGAACTGGTAGCAACTGCCATCAGCGAAGGTGGAAAGCCCTATAACGATACCGTGGTTGAGGTGGAAAGAGCGATTCAGGGGGTAAAGCTGGGGCTAGCCGCTCTGCAAAACCTTCATGGTGAGCAAGTGCCCATGGGTCTTACCCCAGCAGCCGACGGACGCCTGGCCATGACCATCAAAGAACCAATTGGCGTGGTCGTCTCTCTTTCTGCATTTAATCATCCGCTCAACCTGATTGTTCATCAAACAGTGCCTGCTCTAGTGGCTGGTTGCCCAGTAATTGTCAAACCAGCCGGGGCAACGCCTTATAGTTGCCTGGCATTTATCAAGCTCTTGCATCAAGCTGGCTTACCGCCAGAGTGGTGCCAGGCCCTCATTCTTGAGCGCAAAGATGCGGAACAGTTGGCTACTGATGCCAGGGTTGCTTACCTCTCTTTCATCGGCTCGGCCAAGGTTGGCTGGCATCTGCGCTCGAAGCTCGCTGCCGGAACTCGCTGCGGCCTTGAGCATGGCGGAGTCGCCCCCGTGGTGATTGACCGTTCTAGCGCCAAGCCTGAACAGCTCGATGAGCTCATTGCACCGCTATTGAAGGGTGCCTTTTATCACGCCGGTCAGGTTTGCGTTTCAGTGAAGCGCATTTATGTACCCAAAGAGTCAGCCCTAGAGTTTGCCCAGAAGTTGGCAAAAGCAGCCAATGCGCTGGCGGTTGGTGACCCTGCCGACAGTGGCACTGCCGTTGGGCCCTTGATCACCATGCAAGAGGCTGAGCGGGTTCATTCTTGGGTACAAGAAGCTGTCGCCGCTGGTGCTCAACTTCTATGTGGAGGTAAGCGAATCGCAGATGCGGCGGGCTTGCCCACTAGTTACTACGCCCCAACCGTCTTGCTCAATCCGCCCAGCGACGCTAAGGTCTCTTGCGAAGAAGTCTTTGGCCCAGTGGTTTGCGTCTATTCTTACGAAGAGTTCGAAGATGCAATTGCCGCCAGCAATAGTCTTCCCTACGCCTTTCAGGCTGCGGTCTTCAGCAAAGATCTTGACGCAGCAATGTATGCGGTGACGCGCCTCAAAGCTACAGCCGTGATGGTCAATGACCACACAGCCTTCCGGGTTGACTGGATGCCCTTTGGTGGCAGTGGCGTTTCAGGCCTGGGCCTTGGCGGTATCGCCCACAGTGCCCGTGAGATGAGCCAAGAAAAGCTCATAGTGATTAAGAGTCGCGGTTTGCGCTAAGCAAGCCTCGGGCAAAATTTCGAGCCGGTGAAAACCGGCTCAATTCCATAAGTCAAGAAACTAATCGATCAAAAGATCAACCAAAAAATCATGAATAATGAAAATGGATTGACGAAATTCCTTTGGGTGTTACTTACGCCCGTTGTCGCCCTATACCTGCTCATTCGGAAATCGGCTAACTATCTGTCGGAAAGAGCATATGAAGGGGGCTGGGGCATTGTCAACTTCTTGGTCGGCCTGGCAATGTCAGCTATTGCTGCTTTTGCCACTAGCAGCTTTGCTCTAGCCAATCAGGTGTCTTTACTGTGGTGGGGCCCAGGAGCTGTCGCAAGCTTCTTTCTCACCCTCGGTATTTTCTGGCCGCTGCTATTCTTAGGCTTGTTCAAACCCCTTTGGCAGCTAGGTGATAAGATGCTTGCCCTCACCGGCAAGTTGGCAAAGAATGTTGCTGCTCCAATTTTCAGCGGCCTTGCCTCGCTGGCCAGCAAACTGCCCGGCGCAGAGCAGCTTTGGCGCAATATACTCGACGAACCACCTGGCGACACACGACGTAACCGCTGGGTTGTCGAAGTTCTTTCGACGGTGCTCGCCATTGCCACCTTTGCCTTTGGGGTCTTCGTTGCATTCAGCAGCTACACTTACCTGATTACCTCCGTAACCACTGAGCTCTGGCACCCCCTCGTTAATCAGGCACTGGCTGGTCTGCTGGCTCTGACAGCAGCAACCTTTGTTTTGGGACCACTCTACCAGCTACAGATTGAAGGCAAAGAAGGCTACCTGGTTGCGGCACTGAGCGGCAGTGCCACCTGGCTTACTGTGAGCAAGACCGGTCTATTGGCCGGTTTGTCTGGTCTGAGCTTTTGGGCGGCCACGGCTTTGTTGCTGATCGTCGCCTTTGCTTACATCGTGCCTGGTGCAATTTCGCTCGCCTCTGGCAACTTGATCAAGAGTATTCTTCGCTTCTGGGGAGAACTTCTGGGCCAAGTCTACGGTGATGAACCCAATAAAGACTTTAGAAAGTTCTACCATCACCTGCTCAACATCGTCATTGCCGTGCTCTCGTCGGGGCTGGCTTATTACGTCGCTCTGCTGATCAATTTGCCAACAGCTCTTGTTGGTGTCGTGGTGGTTAGTGCCTTGCTCTATAGCTATGTCGAATCGCTTAGAGAAAATCTGGACACTTACGCAGGTAATGCGCTGATTGGCATCTTGCTTTCTCTGGTTGCTGGTTTCGTTTCCTTCATTGCGCTGCCGCACTTGACCTTGGTTGGTGCAGGCCTCGCTGGTGGTGCTCTGGCCGCCCTTTGTGTTGGTATCACTTTCGTCTATGGCTTGCTGATTCATCCTTTTGTCTACCTGCTCACCCGCAAACTGACAGCCTGGGCTTCTGCTCCCCTCGGTACCAAGCTTGCAGCAATTCACACCAGTGCTGCACTAGCTTATGACCGACTGCGTGATGCTGTGCGTCGAATGCAATATCGAGCAGCCAGTGACACTAGTGCTTACGCGGGACTATTCGGTCACGGGCTCAGTCTTGTAGTGGTCGGCCTGGCTGCCTGGACCGCTCTTCCTCTGGCCGTGAGCTACCTCAGCTTCGGCTACTGGATTAGTCTAGCCTTAGTGGCTTTCGTTGCCTTCAATCTGCTGGCAATCTGCGGCAGATTCTTCTACTACTTCGGTCTTGGTGCCTTCGCCTATGGCGGCGGCCTGCTTACCCTGCTTGTCAGCGGTCATTGGGTGTATGCAGCCTCTGGTGGCAGCTTGCTAGCCACATTGCTCGTGGCCCCAGTTGTTGGCTATCTGTTCAAATCTGTCTGCGCTCCAGGCTTCTACCTGGCCGTTCGCTCGCTGACAAATCGCCTCTTCACCAGCTGGTTGGCACCGCTGATGAGCAAACTTTTTGCTCTGATCTGGAAAATCTTTGATGCCTTCTGGCGTCAGTTTTTCAGGGTCTTGGTCCGCGTTGAAAAGGTCTGCGCGAAAATCTACGCTGCCATCTACAAAGTTGTTGCGCCCATTATTCGTTCTCTCTACCAAGCGATCTATCGAGTTGTTGCACCAGCAATAAGCGCTGTCCTCAATCTTGTTAGTTCTGTCGCCAAATCCATTGCAGCGACTTGGCAGAGCATTCTCGATCGCTTCGGCGGCTCCAAATAACTTCTCTGCAAAGGCAGGCTCTCATTAAATGGGCAGATTCGAAATAATCTGCCCCTTCAAAACCACAAAGCCGTCCTTTACGGGGCGGCATACCCCCTAAAAAATTATGGAAGACTCAACACGTTTCATTGGTATGTTCCTAACGTCTACTGTTTACGCTCTCATGATTGCCTTCTTCTTTATTGCAATCAAGAACATGCGTAAGCAAGGCAGCATCACAGATACAAAAAACTCCAAGCACAAGCGCTTTGAACCTGCGGCTGATCGCATTACATTTGCCAATGTGGCTGGTCTTGATGAAGTAAAAAGAGATATGCAAACTTTTGTCAGCTCGCTGAAAGAAGCGAGCACCCTCGTTGAACTCGGTGGGCAAGTGCCCAAAGGGATCATGCTGGTGGGGCCTCCTGGTACAGGCAAAACCCTGCTAGCCAAGGCCGTAGCAGGAGAAGCCGGTGTGCCGTTCTTCTACGTTTCGGCCTCTGAGTTTGTTGAAATGTTCGTCGGCGTTGGTGCTTCACGGGTGCGTGACCTGTTTAAGGCCGCACGAGAAAGTGCTCCGTGCATTCTCTTCATCGATGAAATCGATGCGGTTGCTCAACATCGAGGAGCTGGTATCGGTAACTCTAACGACGAGCGCGAGCAAACTCTCAACCAGATTCTCACCGAGCTTGATGGCTTCAACGGTCGCGAAGGAGTGATCGTCATGGTTGCCACCAACCGCCCTGACAAACTCGACCCGGCTGTTTTGCGCCCAGGTCGTTTCGGCGATATCAAACTGACCGTGCCTCTGCCCGACAAACACGGTCGCCTGGAGATTCTCAAGCTCTATGCCGGTAAGGTTAAACTCGCTCCGGGAATTGATCTGGAACTGGTTGCCAATCAAACTGCAGGTTGCAGCGGTGCCGAGCTGCGAAACCTTCTTTGTGTGCATGCCCCGATGAGCGCCGTACGCCGCAACGGTAAGGCAACGGAAATCACAAAAGAAGATCTAGACCAAGCGGTCTGGACTCAGCAGTTGGGCGCCTCCAGCGAAAGCAAATCACGTCGTCTGTCTGCTGATGTGAAGCGCTTGATTGCTTTCCATGAACTGGGTCATGCTTGCGTTGGTGAAACGCTCTTCCGGCAGAATGCTGGATGGAATCAGCTTTGGGGTGATGCCATTTCGAAGATCACCATCATCGGTGTTGGCGGCGCTGGCGGTTACACTGCTTCATTGACTGAGGAAGATCGCTCTTTCTACACCAAGGAGCAGCTGTTCGGCCAAATTACCATGCTTCTCGCTGGCAATCAGGCGGAAAAGCTCTTCCTCGGTACTACCTCCACTGGTGCCGACAATGATTTTGAGCGGGCCTATGAGCTCGCCAAAAGGATGGTGACCCGTTGGGGCATGAGCGCTCTTGGTCCTATCTCTGTGGGCGGCAAAGAGCAAAACCCCTTCCTGGGTCGCACCATGGGCGTCGAGCAAGGTTACGGATTGGGTCAAGAATCGTCAGATCAAATTGATCGCGAGATCAAGAAGATTCTTGACGACTGTGGGACAAGGGCCGAGGGTATTCTCAACGCGCCGAAAACGCGTGACTTCATTGAGAACCTGATGGTGCCGAAACTGATTGAGAGCGAAACAATCTTGCGCGACCAGTGGCTAACCCAGTGGGAAGCTCATTTCGCCTGAGCTAGTTGTTCCGGTAGCTGCTTGTTCTGGAAGCTGCCGTCTCTTTGAGGCAGCTTCTTGGCAGTAGCTTTTGATCTCTGTTCTTCCGAAAATTCTCCGATGATTCTTGCCATCTCACTTACTCTAGGCCTTACTCTAGGCCTGGTCTCCTGGCTAGGCCTCTCGCCTAGAGTAAGTCCTTTTATCTACAATCGCTTTATCTTTCAGCCCCAAAGATCCAAGGGCCTTCCCGAAGACATTTGTGCCCTCGTGGAATTCCACGGTGGAAACGAGTGTTTCTTTCTCAACGACCAGGGAAACAGCCTTCATGGCTGGTTGTTTGGCTCAGGCCATGAGCGTGGTGCACATCAAGAAGAGCGCCTTTTGCTTTTCTCTATGGGCAAAGATGGAGACATCGCCCGCAGAGCTACTCTGCTCAGCCAGTTTCTCAACCGGGGTTTTAGTGTCTTCATTTACGAGTACCGCGGCTACGGCCAGAGCGAGGGCAGCCCTAGCCTTGATGGCTTGGTCAATGATGCCCTGAGCGCCTACGACTTTGTCACTCTAAGGCTGGGTTTCAAGCCAGAGCAAATTGTTCTCTTTGGTGAGTCGCTTGGCGGCGCAATCTCGTCACAGCTGGCATTGAAGCGAGAGGCGGCAGGCTTAGTTCTCAAATCGACCTTCGCCAGTCTCAATCGCATTGCCAGAAAACAGCTGCCGCTGTTGCACCTCTATCCTGACAGCCTCATGGCTGCACCTAGCTTGGACAACACAAAGGCTATTCCTGCCTGCAACATGCCCGTTTTGGTGGTGCATGGTGAGGCCGACCGAATGGTGCCTGTTTCTCACGCTCGCGGCAGAAACAACGTAGATCTCGTCATTCTGCCGCAGTCAAGGCATGGCTTCATGAGTGATGCAGACAGTAAGCAGTTTGAAAACAGCGTTGTTGCATTTGTTGAAAAAACTACCAGGACAAAAAAATGAAAACAATCCATGAAGACCGCCCTTGGGGTGGTTTCGATGTGCTCTGCGACCAGCTCAACACCAAAGTGAAAAAGATAGTGGTTTTCCCAGGCCAACGTATGAGCCTGCAAAGCCATAGCTTTCGTGACGAACATTGGATCATCGTCCAAGGAAAAGCCCTGGCAACCATTGGGGACCAAACCGTTGAGCTGACCTGTGGACAGCACCGCTTCGTCAACAGGGGAGTCAAGCATCGCCTTGCTTGCTCTGGTGATGTTCCCCTTGAATTGATCGAAGTGCAAGTGGGTGAAAGCTTCGCTGAAAACGACATCGTTCGGTATGAAGACGATTACCAGCGAGCTGAGTGACCGCCTGAGTGCTGGCGCTGGTCCAATTTCTGGCGGGATGGCGTTCAGCCATCCCCTTTCGTTTCAATATCATTAAAAGGAGTGAAAATCATGTTTAGTCTTGC
>LNEX01000470.1 GCA_001464165.1 bacterium Ga0077546 | reverse complement strand
GCTATACGCGACCCTCCGGATTCGGTTATCAGCCAGAGGCTGTAGAAGGGCGCGGGGAGCCAAATCCACCACCACGTTATCCTTGATTTTCTTTCAAAACCGAGAGACGCAATTGCGTCAATTTCAGCTTGGTTTTTCCAATAACAAAAAAGGAGTCAAATCCGTGAATCGCAACCTCTTAAAACCAGACCTAAAAATCGAAATCAATAACGAAGCTCAAGCTCGCAAGTATACACGCCTACTCATTGCCAAAATCGCGGTACAACTCATCATCATTGCCGCTCTGCTATCACTCGCTGGTTGGAGCTTGAAGCTGTTACTGGTCGGCGCAACCGTTGCTACGGCCTGGAAGTTCGGTCCGAAATTATGGCGCAAGTTCGCTCCGAAGTTGTGGCGTACCATTATTTCTACAGTGAACGTCATTCCAACATCTTCGGAGCATCACTGGTCACACATTTTCGAACTGCTCCTTGATCACCTGAGCAATGAACATGCGAACCATTTATGTGAACGTTCATCGCCTTACAGGTGAGAACGGAAACTTCTATTTCAAAGCAATCTTGTCAAAAGGCCAGCACACCATATGGGAAAGAGGCAGCACACCGCAAGAAGCAATCGGAAGACTCATGGTCTCCTATTCGCTCTTGCCTAATTCATCTGCCAAGCCATATGGCAAAGCTGCTTCAAAAGAAACCCTAGAGGCGATTGGCCGTGACTTCATTGCCAATTGGGGCAAGTGCCGCAACCTTGAATTTGTTGACTCCTGCCCCAGAGCAAGCTTCTGACTTCAACCAACAACCTACATCCACCAACCGAAATCTGTCATGAACTTGAACGATCTGCGCAACAACCAAAACCAAGCAGTAATTGATGCAATCTTGCAAGAAGTAGCAAAGCAGTTCAAAGGCGAACCCACTGAGATTTGGCTTTCTGGTTACACTCGCAATGATGCTCAGAAGGCTGCAGATAGCCTGCGCAGCGACAAGGGTAATCAAAACTGGCTTTTTTCAGTCAAGGCTCACGGCGCAAGCGGTACCTATCTGGTAATTGAGCATTCTCGCCTCGCTCAATCTGGTGACTACGGCGACAAGTAGAGCCTAGAGCTTTGCGTGCAGGAAGGACATCTGCCATTCCTGCCCTGCCCCTAATTCTGTGCGTCCGAGTATTAACTCACGCGGGGGTGGATAGCTGCTTTTAATACCACGGTAAACGTAGCAGAGCAGTGAACTAAATACAGTAAGCGAACTTACTAAACAACAACCATGAACAGCAATAAATTCGGAGCTGACCAACTCAATCAGGAACTTGATTGTGTGCTTGGCGGAGGGGGCATTAAGGGCTTTTGTCACATCGGCTTCCTCAAGGCAGCTCAAGAGAGAGGAATAAAATTCGCCGACATTTACGGTACCTCAATTGGTGCCTTGGTCGGCGCTCTGTATACCAAAGGCTTTGCGCCGGAGCAAATTCTGGAAATCATGCTTGACGAACTTGGTCGCTTCGGCAAGTCGTCATTTTCAGAGGGTTTTAAGCGGCCATTGGCTGCGCTGCGACAAGGTGGGCTGGTCACCGTCGAGCCCATGTTTGCATCAATGGTGGCACGATACAACCTGACACCACAGCCAAATCTAAAAATTGTTGCAGCGCAGTTCTCTGGCTTTGGCTTTCGCCCATACCTCTTTCAGGGTCTGGATTATGATCTGGTATCAGCACTTGTCGCTTCATGCGCCATGCCGCCATTTATCAGTTCTACGTCAGTGGCCAATGGCGCTGGTGGTAAGCCAATTCGCCTGATGGATGGTGGGCTCTTTCATGCCACCCCTTATCAGCTGTGCACCAGAACCGCCATCATCAGCCGTCCCGGCATTGCCGAAAAATTACCGGCGAAGCCTTTGCAGATGAATGCCTTTGACCTGACCGTGCATCTGAGCGAGATGCTTTGCAGTCCTGTGAAAAACTATCTCAATCGCATTTCGGACCCGCAACATCTGGTGATTGAAACCGGTGACCCGACCGTTGCAACCTTTGCCTTCGGCCTCTCCGACCAAGCCTGCCATGACATGGTTGATTTCGGATACGAGGCAACACTCGCCTCGCTCAACTAACTGGAAAGGCAAGATTGGCACCATGCATTTCAATTTAAAACCTACCCATTACACATCCAATGGCGCAAAATCAACCTAACATAGGCTCATCTAGTCCAGAACCAAAGAGCAGTTTCAATGACGGACGCAGACCATGGCAAAGCCGTCCAACTGGCAAGCCGGAAGTCGTAACACCGAGAGAAGACGACAACGATAACGAGGACCGCAAGAAGACCTTCGCCGACGTAGAGGGCTGCGATGAGGCCATAGCCAAGCTGAAAAGAGTCTGCAAGTGGTTAAAGCACAAAGGGAGTATTGCTAGGCGGCCCGCCCGGAACAGGTAAGACTCTTTTGGCGCAAATTCTGGCAGGAGAGACTGACGCCAATTTCTTCTCTGCATCTGCTTCAGAGTTCGTGGAGATGTTCGTCGGAGTAGGCGCCAGTCGCGTGCGAGACCTGTTCGACAAGGCCAAAGCAGAGCACCGGGCCAATGGCAAACCGAGCATTATCTTCATTGATGAACTTGATGCTATCGGCAAGAAGCGCAGCGGACGCAACATGAGCGGCGAGGGCGAACGTGATCAGACGCTCAACCAGCTTCTTACAGCTATGCAGGGCTTCAAGCCAAGCTCAGGCATTCTGGTAGTGGCAGCAACAAACCTGCCCGAGACATTGGACGATGCCCTTCTGCGCCCCGGTCGCTTCGACTATCACGTCACTGTTGACTATCCAGATATTAACGGGCGAGAAAAAATCTTCGCCATCCATACTCGCCATCGTGAGTTGGCACCAAACGTGAGGCTGAGGGAACTGGCCATGCGCACCACCAATTTCTCGGGGGCGCATATCGATATGGTCTGCAACGAAGCAGCCGTAATCGCAGCTGAGCGGCAAGAAGCACCAACTCTTGGGCTATCTTATGAGCAACTCGCAGCTCTGCCTCATGAAATTAGTCTGGAGGATTTCGACAAAGCCATTGACTATGTGCAGTTTGGCGACGAGTTGCTTTCTCGCACGCGTTCGCAAAAGTCGACAGACGCTTGGAAGACCTGCATTCACGAGGCGGGACATGCAGTTATTGCCACTGCTACTGGTGGCGATACTGTCACCAAGATCACGCGCATCATCCGCAGCAAATCACTAGGAATGATGCAAGCGCACTCTGAGGTGGAGCGATATTGCCTGACCGAAGCAGATATTAAAAGCCAGATCATGACTGCTCTTGCTGGTCAGGCTTCTCAACTTGAGTTATTGCAGCTTCGTGATACCGGCTCTAGTAGTGACCTTGAACAGGGAAACAGGCTAGCTCGTTATATGGTCGGTGCCTACGGCATGTCGGAGACGCTTTGTCCGATTCAGATTAAGCTCGACAGTCAGGGCTTTCCCGCAGCTCCTCTAAGCCCATTCATGGCGGAGCAGTTTGACCGAGCTTGGACCAAAATCATGTTTGAATGCTGGGAAGAAACAAACAATCTCGTAAAAGAACATCGCGACAAAATCATTCGCGTTGCTCATGCTCTCATGAAAGAGGAGACCATCCTCGCCGAGCGATTTAAGTACCTGTACGAAAATGAAAATGAAAGTGTGAGCGACGCACCATCGAGCGACTTAGGTACTCGAACAGCATCTTGAGCAATGAGTTTCTTGGCTGTTCTCGCGACTTTAAGCTCACTGCTGGTAGCTCAATTCACCTTTGTGAAGAGCATTCTTTTTGGTTACGGCATCGAGCTCTGCGATTGCTGCGGCAACGGGCGTCCTGATAGTGCTATTGATTTCCAGCCTGACAAAGCGCAAGTAATTAGCTAGCTTTCGCCAAGAGAATTCGTGAATCCGGCAAAAGAGAGTATCACCACTAATGGTGGCACTCTCTTTTGCTCTTCAACAACTTCAAACTGGAACAGGCATTGTTACAAGCAACACGGGCTGGTTTTTAATTTTGGGGTATGTCGCTACTCTATATAGTATAAGAACAATTTTCAAAAACCGGTGTGGCAACATACCTTGGCGCGCGACAGCAAATTCAAGAAAAAATCAAGGAGAAGCAGGGTAAATCCCTGCCTCTCCCTGATTCGTAAGGCGCCAAGGCAGCTCCTCTTGATTTGCTATGCGCTATACGACCTCAGATCGACGACCACAGGCAGATGGGGAAAGACAGCTTGCATGTAACGACCAGCGGCCAATACCTCTTCCTCTCCGGGTCGGTAGGTGCCAGAATTGCCGTTAATGTGAATGACACCGTTGGCGTCCTTCCAAACTTCGCCAGCGAAGAGCACATAAGGGTCGTAGCCAGCAGCAAATAGATGCTTGCTCAACACCCAGTCGACGAATTTGATACCGGCAGCGATGCGAGCGAAGATGATCTTCTTGTCCGTGATTACCAAGTTGTACTTGTTCGACTGCGTGGCACTATCAGTACCCAGCATATCGTAGACATCGCGCTCGCTCTTGAGGCCGAGGTCAGCATAGGCCGGTGCCAAGAACCTATGAAAGAGCTTGATGACGAGCTTTGAGAAGAGCAGGTGCTTCTTCAAGCGTGTGGCAAAGTCTGGGTTCTGCTGGGAAAAGGCTGTGAGCCTATCGCTGAGATACTCCAGAGGGTTAACACGCGACTGCTCACTGGTGAAGAGCGTATGATTTCCGCTGAACTGGCGAAGAATCATACCACCAGTAGAGGGCAGCGAAACCTTGACTGTGAAATCATTGTGATAATCAACACCTTCGGGAAGTGCCGGGGATACTTCACGACAGACAACAGCCGAAGACGCTCAGTCACAGAGGTTGAGGGTCAGACTTCTGTGGTTCACCGAAGTGATACCCGGACATTTGCCTACAGCTACGGTCACTGCTGAATCTGGCAAATACAGGCGCCCCGTCAGCAGCGGACAATCGTAGATGTCGAGTTGCTGGAGTTGCGAGTTTGGTACATCAAGTTCTCCGGTGAGTTGATAAAGATTACTCAACTCGAGCTTTTCCAGTTTGCGATTGAGCTTCGGTAGGCTTTTGATCTCACAGCCTTTCAGGCCGAGGGTTTCAAGGCTCTCAGGGAGATCTGGAAGCCACTTGAACCCACGGCAATCATGGATCCAGGCATGCTCGAGGCGCTGGGGAAAGACGAGCCGACTGCTTGTGCAGTCGTACATCCGCAAGTAAGCGAGATTGCTGCTCAAATTGTCGATAAGTCTGAAGTGACAACGGTTCATCACCAGATGAGTGACGGTTAGCGGCAGTGGCGGCAAAAGCTCAGCTTGCACATCATCGATTCGCAACCGCTTTTCCTGCGGATTTTGCACTAAGTAATCAATACGCTCTAGCAATCGGGCCAGATTCTTACTTTTCATTGGAGTGGGAGGCGATAGAGTGGAATGGACTGGAACGGGCCGGTTTAGCCTTAGCCTGCCGGAGCATCTCGTATGCGGAAAGTCAGCACCGCAAAACTTGCGTTTTACGGTGCTGATCTGCTACTCCTTACCGATGGCCTCTACTTCTGCGCTTACTTGCCTTTGGTGGCCGCGCCAGTCAACTGTTCAAGGGTGACGATGGAGTTGCCACCAACCACCTGAGGGAAGGCACCATTCCAGCGGTCCTGGAGTGCCTTGGCTTTTAGGTATTCGGTATAGCTAGCTCCGCCGAGGGCTGATTTGACCCTGTTGATAGCAGCTGCTTCTTCCTCGGACTCGACTTTGACTTTGAAAGCTTTGGCAGAGGCCTCTGCCTTGGTGCTTTCAGCGATTGCTTCTGCTTCGGTGATTTTCTTTTGCTTCTCGATTAGTGCCTGCAGCCGTTCTTGGTCGGCTGTAGACTTTGCTTCAATTGCTTCAGCGAACTTCTTGGAGAAACCAAAATCAGTGATCGCCACTGAGTTGAGCTGCACGTATCCTTCGAGTCGACGTTGACCCAGTGAAGTAGCAATAAAGGAGCGCAATTGCTCATCAACCTTCTGTCGCACAGTCTCACGTTGTGTTACCAGATTTTCGACTGTGAATCCACTGATAACCGATTTGGCTGACTGAGGAATACCGTTGTCCAGAATGGCAGCTTGAATCGCTTTGCGACTGCCAATGAGGCGATTTGCATTTGGTGCTTTTTCGCCAATGAGGCTCCAAGTTACTGTAATTTTAGTCGTCACATCCTGTAGGTCTTGAGAAGCTGCAGCAATAGGAACTTCGATGGCTACGGTGCGAATATCTTCCTTGCTTACAGAGTCGAAAAATGGCAGCTTGAAGTGAGGCCCTTCAGAAAGAGCGGTGTCCTGGATGGCTCCCAAGCGTCGCACGACGCCAACTGTGCCACTGTCAATGATGGTGAAGCTATTGAGAACGGTGACAAGGGCGAACAGTCCAGCGGCACCTTTGACATAGGTTGAAGTACGGGCGTAGAAGGGGGTTTCGAGTTCGGTCATGAGTTAGGTTTCTGTTTTTGATTGAGTTTGGATGAAGTGACCCATTCATTTGCAGTGCAAGCATTCACGGATCGCCCATCGCAGGCCAGATACAGGCATCGGTTGATGAAGATACGACGAGCCTTGATGGTTATCTGGTAGGGTTGCGGTGGTTAAATTGGAATTGATTGATCCGTAGGGTGAGCTTGTGGTGAAATGAATGGGATTCCAAGTGCTATCAAGAACCAGGCAGTCAGAGCAAGTATTATTGGCTTATGTGACGCAAAATGCTGTTGCGAAGATGCAACTAGGCTTCTTCCAGTCTCTTAGTTTGGTAGCAGCAGATATAGATCTCTCAGTTGATATGAGCGTTGTTCGAGGCTTCAGACAAAACAATTTCAATCTGCCTGGGTAGATATGCCTTCCTGAAGTCGTCTATCGAATGCTTGCTCAAAATACAGTCACGAAGACTTACATATTCCAGCCTTGGCAAGCCAGACAGAATGCTCAATACTTTGTCACTAGTTACGCTGCCATCAAGCTCCAGATGCTTTAAGCTTTTGCAAGTAGCAATTAACTCAGCATCTGATTCAGACAAAGGCACTTCTGCAGAGTTCAGGCTCAGTTCATCAATTTCATGAGAGCCTTGCAAGGCTGCCAGCATCTTGTGGAGGTCTTTGTTGCTACCAAAGGACAAACTCTTTAGGTCTTTTAGTCTTGCCAAATAAGCGATGCCATTTCCTGTAATCTTTGTGTTCTCGATCTTTAGAAAAAACAGATGCTTCAGCTTATTTAGAAATACGATTTCATCATCGCCTATTGCTGTATTTGCAATATCAAGCTCTATAAGACTTGTGAGCTTAGCTATAGAGGGCATAGATTCTCTCAAGTCATGCCGGTTGCGAATCTCGTTGTTCAAGCTAAGCGAAAACAGATCTTCAGGTCTAAATTTATCGAACATTTGTGGCAGCGAAAAGAAATAATCATTTGGCCAAAATTCAATTGCGCTATGGCGAGGGAAGTACACTTTGCCTTGAGCTTTCCTAAAGTTTTTGCGATCTCCCATTAAGCCTATTTTGCCAATTGATTGATTCTCAGGAAAGTCAAACTCAACGATTCTGTCGGAATCTACAATCTTAGAATAGTATGGCTGTTCGTCTGTCTTCTGTTTGTTCGATAGTACGTCTGGCAGCCCCTTTAAGCCATACTTTTCGAGTTTGTTAGCGATTTCACCCTCAACTTCAGTTTTACCGGTGGATATAAAAAATAGGTTAGCGGCCGATCTTAAAAGGAAAAGAACACATGCCGCAATTACTAATGTTAGTAGCGAACTAATCAGCTTGTCAGATTTAATGGCCTTGAGAAAAAAGTCAATTACACTTCTTTCTAATTTCGGCAGGCGCGCAGCCAGCCTTAAACGTGCACTTTCATCTTCATTTTCGTATTCTCCAGCTTCACTGTCTTCATCCTTTTGCTCTAACTTCATGAGCTGCGCGTAGGCCGGAGAGCTTGCTTGGATGTCTCTACCTTGTTTAATTCGCTCTAGATCAACCGCCAATTCTTTTGCTGTCTGATAGCGATTGCGCGGCAACTTAGCCAGGCAGGTCGAAATCACTGCATCTAATGAAGTCGTGAATCCCTTCTCCGGCAGAACTTCAGAAAGAAGAGGGGGTGTATCCTCTTGATGCATCATCACTGTTTCTAGTTGACTTGTGCCTTCGAAAGGGACGAAACCTGTGAGTGTCTCGAAAAGCGAGCAACCGATTGAGTAAATGTCAGATCGGGCATCAACACTTTCGCCCAAGCATTGTTCAGGGCTCATATAATAAGGGCTGCCGAAAATATCACCAGCCTTAGTCATGCTCTGATCTTGACTGGCAGCAGCACCGACAAGCTTTGATATACCAAAATCGAGTATTCTAATCGTTGAATTACTATTGGCCGTGCACAGCATAATATTGGCAGGCTTTATGTCTCTGTGAATAATGCCGTTTCGATGAGCATAAGCCAGACCATTAATGACCGCAAGAAAAATATCTAGCGTTCTTTCTAGCTCTATTGGACCAGTTTCTGCCAGAATCTCTTCAAGAGAGCGACCATCAACGTAATCCATCGCGTAAAAAGGAATTTCACCGTCATGAATGCCAAGATCGTAGACACTTACAAAAGATGGATGATGCAGCGAGGCCATGGTTTTGGCCTCGGCTTGAAAACGTAGCCAGTTCTTTTGGTTAACTAAGTCGGGGGCCAGCACTTTTACAGCAACTTTTTTTCGTAGAGTAGTATGTTCAGCTAAGTAGACCGCTGCCATCCCTCCAGTTCCAATAAGGGAAAGCGCTTTGAACATACCACCAATAGTGGTACCGACTGGAAGCATTATCTGGGATGCTGAATCGCCTGATGCTTTTTTGAAGCTTATCAATGATTCAGTAAACTGCTTCTTTTGAGCTACTCTTTCTGAGGTTTGAGTGCGTTTATCACCGGTCGTTCTGTTTGATTTAGACGGTGTTGGAACTGCGCAATCGCAACGAAGTTCTTTGAAGAGAAACGAAGTGAAAGAGCCAGCTCGCTTGCCCGGAGTTCGCGCTCTGCCGCAAGTTCCACAGATACTTTCTTGTTCTGCGGACTTGTTTATAGTGACTGGTCTGCCTGAGGAGCACTGGCAATAATTATGCTGAAAAAAATATGAAGTTAAGGAGCCCGCCCGGTCGGCGAGCTTCTGTTTGCCGCATTTCTTGCAGAGAGTTTCGCTCATCCTTCCACCCAAATCCAGTGGAAATTCTAGCATTCTCGCCAGGGCTCTGTTAATGCGAGCTGGTGGAGACTTAGGACGAGCTGTCAGCGGATGAGCGAAATCAGTGCTGGACTCTCTCCTGAAGGCAAGCCTTTCAGGGCTCGTGACAATATTTTAGCTGCGGGCTTCTATGATTTCCGGAAGCAACTGCTTCATCTCTGCAAACTTTTCAATAGCCTTGTGTACTTCTACTTCACTATTGCTATACGGTGTTGAAACTTTTAATGAACTTATTTGTCTTGAGAGTTTACTGTATCTATGATGGTTGATGTCGTGATTGCCGTATTCAGCTCTGACATAGTGAATCTTGCTGTCTTTGTGCAATTTTGCACCTGGCGTCTTTCGCCAATTGGCAGCTGCCTGTCCTTCTTTTGTGTCTTTATCTCCGACAATAATTATTTGTCCAGAAGTAATGCCAAGTCTCTGGGCGGCTAGCTCAATGCCTGCTGAATTGGGTTTGGCAAATGTATGTGGCACTGACAAATTAAAAAGCAAATGCCTTGTATCAAAACTACTTTGCCGCTGCGACATTCTGTGCAATGAACTGGCGATACAAGCCTGGTAGCCATTATGACGTAACCTTGGCGTATGAGTGCGAATAGCGATGAGGCCATCAATTAATGGCAACACACCGACTTTTGTCAGACGCTCTAGAGCTATCCACTCAGGTGAGTCAGTGAGGATAACTATCCTCAACTGCGGGTATTGAAGACGTATTTCTTTTAAGGTTTCTATAACGCCATCGTAGACTTCTATACTATTGTGTCTCTCTAGAAAACCAGTCCAAAAGCTATGGGCGGTTGACTTGATCTGTTCGAACGATAGGTTCTTGTGGGCACCTAGCCTTGAAGCAATAATTTCTACGACAAAGGCGTATTCATGCAGAGTGGTTACCGATGCTACTTCTGCAAAAAGGGCATTGACAATTCTCTTGTCGACTGTGAATTCGCTGGCTAGTTCTGCGGTCAAGTCGAGAATAGTGTCGGCGAACCTTCGCCTAGTGTCGGTCAAAGTATTGTCGAGGTCGAGTAGCAGCATGCTGTTGCTTGAACTCGCCTTCTTTATCTGGGAGCAAATCTTAAGAGGCTTTTGTGGCTTGAAAAAGTTTGGATCAAATGAACATGCTCCATATGCATCACACGGATCTATTTCTCGATAGTTAGAGTTAGCTCTTAGTTGGATCATCTGCATAGTTACACTCCTTGAAAAGGTTGTAGTTTTGAGTGAGCAATATTGCGCGGCAAAACCTAGGCTGTTTCGACTGCTCGAAACAACAATTCAGCTTTCTGTGTGTGACCGCCTAAAAAGAGATTGCTTAACTCTGCGGCGCATTTACATTCGCGCCAAGATACCTTCCTCCACTTTTATGCGGAGGATTACAACGAACCTATGCTACCGGGAATCCGCCACGAATTGGCTGGTATGGCAGCTCCTGCTGCTACACCAGACCTTCTCGCGGCCTATGACAGAGTCATTATTGGCCACGATGGAAGTCATGTCAACTGGGCCAGATTAATGTAGGCGGTGGGTTCCAAGCCGTATTTAGATTGAACGGCTTCGAATAAAGACATGGAATCGTCACAAATTTAGTCCGAGAATAGCTGCTATGGAATTCCCTCTAACACAACTACACAGGTAGCACACTGATGACACGTGAAGCAACGAGATCAACTGAAACCACTAGGGTTCTTGATACTACACAAAGATCGACTGCGCCTGACGCCGCTCCACTGCACGGTGAAGCGATACAGGCTTTGTCTTCACCACCGCTAAGGCCGAGGTTGCGGAGAAAGGCAATTTGACCAGCGAGATGAAGGCTGCGGTTGATAAGTCTGAGAAAATAGTAGTGAAGATGGCACCTGCCGGCGGCGATAAAGACGATAAGTCTGATCTTGTGATTAAGGCCGATGGCACGATTGTGCAGAATCTTAATATGGACCCAAAGAAAGCCGAGAGTCAGCATCTCACTGTTTCTGTGGAACAGAACATTGGATCAAGTGAAACTTTAACTAAGCAACAGCAAGATGCTCTGGAGAAAGTTCTAGCCTATGCCAAAGGAAAGAACAAAGAAGTGACACTTGCTGAGTCTGCTTCATCAACTCCACCAGAAGCAAAAGAGGGTAAGGCAACGCCTGTACCAAATGCTGCACAGCCTAGCGCAGGAGACTCTGGCGGCGGTGGAGGTGGTGGCGGCGGTTCTGCGCCGTCTGGTGACGCTGCTATGTCCGGAGGAGCCGATGGTGGCGCCTATGGTGCTGCTTCAGACTCTGGGGCAGGCTACAGCGGCGATGGCGGCTATTCTAACCCGAGCCCACCAGACTATAGTAAGGTTGATTTGTCTGCACTTGTGACTGAGTGGTTTAACGATCCAGCCTCTCTTGAAAAATTCAAAAAGCTATATCCAGAGCTTTATGCGAAATTGCTAGGCCCCGACGGCAAGCTTGATATGAATAAACTGAAACAGATGAAGGCATCGAACGATCCTTTGCTAGAGGGATTGAGAGAGAAATTGCCAACCATTGCTTCTGAGTTTCCTGAAACAAAAGCTCTAAGTTCTGTGCCTTCTGCTTCAGGTGATTATGTTAACGAGACAGGAAAAAAAATAGCTGACATTGCGTGGAAAAATTCTAGTCCCACCGGCACAGGTGGTTGGTGTGCCGGGACTGTTAGCAAGACTATAGAGGAAGCTACCGGTCATATTGTTTATGGTAATGCTAATCACTTCCCCGCTAATTTAGCAAAGATTGGTTATACTAAAGGCGACCCGAATAACCTAAAAGTGGGCGAAATTGTAGTCGTGCCATGGACAAAAGAAGTGTGGGCAGCAGAACGTGCAAAGCGCGGTGATTGCGAAAACATTGGTGACACTGGGGTAGTTGGTAGAGATCCTAAATCGGGCCGCCTTATGATTTTGAACGATTTACGGTATCCTATCGATCGATATTTCACTAGTTCGCGATACGATTTTAGTCAACTGCAAGTCTTAAGACCACCTGAAAAACCTGCAACAGCTTAGCTCTAGAGGGCTAATTTATAATTCTTCCACTCTAGAACTTTCTAGCCTTGGGACATCCCCCAGGCGGATATGGAATGGTCATAAAATCAGTGCAAAACTTGACTCCAGAAATCTGGGTTAAGTGAAATCAACTCTCCTCTGCAGACAAACAGTTTCAGAAAGCTCTAGAGACCGTCAAAGCCATGGCGAAGTCTACACACTGAGCGGTCGTCGTTGCAGGCAGCCTAGCGGTGTTCTCATTCAATTGAGATAGCCTGGCGCGACAGTCTCTATATCTAGCAAAGACCGCATCACGGTGAGACCCAACAGATATAGATCTGTCACATTTAATCGCTTACATTAATGTCTATATCCCCCCCCCAATGAGACAGCCTGCCTGCAAGAGGCGGCGACGCTTTTCCCCAAAAGCGTCTCAACTTATGGAGTAATGAAATGTCAAACTCAACTAACTACGAAGAAACTAGCTATGAAGACTATGCCAATAGAGCAGCTCTTTCTGTACAGCGCTTTTCCGCAGCCGCTGTTTCGAATTACTTAGATAATAGTGCTATTGAATTGAGCAATTACTATTCTGAAAGAAGTTCTGTCTCTTTCAATCCTAAATTGGCATTAAACGAAGCATTATTTGGTATCACTTCTAGCGAGCCGGTCACTGATAAGCTCTATCAAAGCTGGGTGAAAGATCTTAAGGCAAGCAACGGCATCTTTTAGAGCGGTCGAAAAACAGTTTAGGTCTCGCGGTGCTTTACCTTCATTGTTCACTACACCCAATTCTCCGGCTGATCAGAACCTGTCACAAGCATCTCTAGGCGCTCATAATAATCCTGCACTAACTGTTCCGCAGAAATTAGCGCACCGTCCTTTTTAGTTAAGTTAGCTACCCCGGCTGCAACATCTTCTTTCATTTCAGTGGCAACACCACCAGCAACACTTTTTACTGTGCGGTCAAATTCCTGCATCTCCTTACCCCTAACTGGTAGCTCCGGTGGCAAAATATATAGCAAATTGCTGAGAGGTGCTTCCTCGCGGGCTATATACTCTTGCACCAATTTATTGAAGACATCAAGCTCTAAACCATACTTTTTGCGCTCTTCCTCCAGAGCGTTGAATCTTTCCTTTGGCATGTCGCGCTCAACTTGGTCGAGCTGGTCTGCAAATCTTTGTATACAAGGGCTAGCTATATTTTGGTTGACACTATTCTGGAAGCTTGCAAGCAGCTGAAAGGCGCGGCGGTATTCGTCTTCCTTCTCTGAGCCGACCACCATTCTAAGCTCTTCCGGTGACGGAACCACTAGTGGCTCTTGTCCGGTTATGTCTGTTGTAGAAGGCCTAGTTGCTCTAACATTTTTGCTCTGACTGTCTTTAGCGCTAGCATTTACATTGATGGTGTTCGTTTCATCGGCTCCGTTAAAGAGGAAGCGATCTTGCCATCGAATGCTATATTGCCTAGACAAAATATCGTCACTGAGCAAATAGTTTTTGAGCAGTTTACTGGTTTGCTCCAGTACCTCCGCAGACGATTCTGGAGCTACTTTTGCTTCTCTGCCCTCTATCGACAACCGCGGCAAAGACGGTGCCGCGTCCAGTGCTTGTGTTTTTCTCTTGACAGCGACGTCGTTTTGATTGGTTCCGATAGAAGATATTGAGTGCAGCTCGCGCCGCAGTGCGTTATCGTGACTGCTATTTTCAGAACCACCATCGGTGAGCGAATTCAATTTGCCTACCGATGCATCTTGTCTAGTTCCTGTTCTATCGCTCATTCCATTAGCCTCAGTTGTCACTCTTCCATGTAATTGATTCAATTGCTTCATGCGCCTCTTTCAAATAATTGGCATGGTTTAGCGCTGGCGCGAAGAAATGAATTTCTTGAACCACCGAGCCAGTATTGTCGCTGTCGATGAAAATGCTTAGATCGAAGATTTGGTTTACTCGCCAGATTCCTTCAACTATCAAAACTCTTTTGCCTTTAATAGTTTGAGTCTTAATAGAGCTTCTAGAAAAACTCTCGGCGTAAGCTGCATTTCTAAGCACGATCGAAAGGGATTCAATTTCTTCTTCAGTAAGTATGTGATCTGGCTCTTGCAAAACGCCATGAAAGTCTCTGGCTGCACCTGCTGCAATAGTTTTTCCTCTATAGTAGAAGCAAAGCTTCACATCTTCATTGGCGCCGCTTACAAATTCTCGTAGCTGGTCATTTGCTGAAGTTTTTGCTGACTTAGTTTCCCCCCAGTTTTCTGGGAGTTGCATTGAATCAATCTGACATTCATTTTTGAGTTCGAATTTCATGGTGACTAATACCGCTTTATACCTTGCCGACCGCTATTGTCCAGGGTTTTTCGTAGTTTCGAAAAGTTCATCGATCGAGAAACCTTCACCCAGATAGTCATGTTCTGGGCCCCACTGATTTGTGAATTGCACCATACGTGTTTTGGGATTGAATTTGTGAATGTTAATGACGTGACTGCCACCATCCTGACCACCTGCAGAATCGTTGCCTGTAATTTTTGCGAATGGTTGGTTGGAAGTATGTACATTCAAAATCGCCGGCAAATTTCCCGCTTCTTCAAGCTCTAGGAGGGCATCTCCGAGTTCATTTGCATTGCTTACTTCTCTTATGTCTTGCCATTCAGCAGCACTGTTACTGCCTCTAATGACATAACCACTTTCATCGAGACCGTTAGTTAATCTATTTGTCGAGGCAAGCCTTGCATCTGCTATACCTGGACCGTTCAATCGACTGCCGTCATGGCCAATCAATGTTACCCATTGACCACCAGTATTGTAGAAAACGCCTTCCGTTTGAAATGCTTGAGAGGTAACTAGATCGTATTTGATTTCGCTATTTCCTGGCTTGGTTGCTCTAAATATCAAGTTACCCTCGGCATCATAACCATTTGTGCCGGGACTGACTTGACTTAAGCGATTGCCAAGACTGTCGTATAGCTTTACCACTTGCGACTGGTCGTCAATGAGCTGAGAATTTCCGGATAGATTCTGTACGACTTTACTTCTATCAAAATTTTCAATGGCTTGGCCTCTCGCATCAAATACTTGCCTTGGAACGTTTCGACTTTTGAAGGAATTTCCTTCTTTGTCGAACAGTAGTACCTCTTCTGCCGAGCTATTAGTATTGACTATAATTTTTCCTTGCCGATCATAAGTGACCTCATAAAAAAGCTTCTTTTGACCATTTAGAATGAAATGCGACTCGCCCTGCCAATGGGCGTTGACCATAGCTGTTTGAATAATCTGGCTAGACCAATCTCGAGCGCCGTCTTCTTTTAGGGCTTCACTTTTGCCACCGTTTTGTAGCTTCAGAGCACGCAGAGCTTCATTGTCAGGTCTTAAACCAAAATCTAGTTTGGTCATATCGATTCTAGTACCACCAGCTGTAACGAATTTGCCTTTAGTGGCTATATCAGCAATTAGTTGAGCATTTCTTTCTGGATCCCGTGAATAGTTTCGAACTTCTAGAGTCGTAACGTTGCAAGTTTGATGTGCGCCTTGATCGACCGTATTAGGGTGGGCAGCATGCCACACTATCTGTTCGGCCTGCAGTTCGACTTGGTTTGAGTAGTCTATTTAAGTGAAGCGTGAACAGGGCCTTCTGTTCATCTGATATGCTGCGAATCAAACGTGACTGCTCGAACTCGTTGAGGAACTGGTTAAATCTTGTGAGACGAGCCTCTTCGGGGAATGAATCTTTTGCAAACCTAGAGAGTTGCTTCATTTGGTGCTCTAAGTTGGCTGTTAAATATTCGTTTCGTCCTAGCCTGGTCTGGAAGTAAGTACTATCTATCTTTGTTGTAACTGGCTGACCATCAAGTCCAGTGAATGTAAATGAACCGCTCTTATTGACAGTAAAATTTCCGTCTAGTTGTCGTTCGCTAGCTATTGTTCCATCGCTATTTGTTTGTCGGAGTATCCAGCTATTCTTTCCCTCTCTCGAAATTACAACGTTTTCTTGCGCAATTGATTTGAGTCTGCCATCTAGACTGTAAGAGAAGGAGCGTTCGAATTCTCCTTCTTTAGCATGTATCAGCCTTCCACGTTGATTGAAAGTTATAGTTCTGTCATTGGCACTATCAAAGTAGGTTACTTTGCCGTCGGCTGCTTTCGTTCTTGTAATAGTCTTCTCAGGCCATTCTCTCGCTGGATTGCCTCTTCCCAACTCCGGAACACTGTCGGTCCCAGGTCCTCTCACGGCGATTGTCTCATTAACTGATGGTCTATCAATAACGTGACTATTCGCAGCCTGTGGAGCTGCAGCTGAGACTACTTCTGGTTTACCACCTGGCTCTGGTCTAACGCCTACATCTACCCTAGTTCCGGCCGGGGTTTTGCCAGTGTAATAACCTAGCGAGTTTTCCGAACTTTTAAAAAAGCGCGAGCCCGTGTGAATCAAACCGCCCAATGCTAAGGCACCGATGCCAGAGGCTATACCGGTTTCATTGGCCACTCTAAAAGTTCGCTTGATATTGTCTTCATTGCTTTTAGCTCCATCCCAGCGGGCCAAGCTTTCAACAGTACCGCTTCCGGCACCACCGACATAGGCAGAACCAAGTATAAGGCTCTGTTCAGTTGCTACTCTCTTGAAGACAGCTTGCTTACCTAACTCTTCGGCAGATTTGGCGATAACCACTTGGCCCGCTTCATGAGAAACATTGCCGCCTAATTTTAGAAATCGAGCTGCTTGGGCTGGACCAATGGTGTTAAATACGGTATTGAGTGAGCCTCTAGAAAAGTCGATAGCCAATTGTTCTGTGCTGCCGTAACTGTCACCAATTAGGGTCTTGCTGCCCACTACTTTGATGCTGCCACCGACCGCTGCTGCTCCAAAAACCACTGGTGCACTGAGACCACCGCTGAGTAGTAGAGAGCCGCCGATTATGGCACCGTCTGTAATGAGATTAGCTTTGTCGGCCTTCTCATTTTGCCATTGACTGTAAGATTCCGAAGCATTATTGAAGAGTCGCTGTTCCTTTTCTGCTGCTACGTTTTGAAATTTCGAGCTAGCTGTTTCACTTGCTTTGCGAAAAGTATCGTTGTTTTGAATGGCCGTGTAGCGATCGGCAAAATCAACACTGCCAAGCAAGCCAGATTCGCTTTGTTTGCGCTGTTGTCCAAGTTGTTCAATTTGTTCGGCACGGCTTTGCTGACTGCTTTGCAGTAAGCCAGCCACTGATGCTTGCTCTTCTTTGGGAATCTTGGCCAGAATATCAGTGAGGTTGTCGCCATAGCGCTCTGCATAAAGGTCGTGTAGAGTGCCGCGATCTTGCGCCTTTACCTGACCAAGAGTTTCTTTGATATCGTCTATTTGGACTCTGGTCAATGATTTATCGCTGACAATAGCTGCTCTTAGTAGACCGATTTGCTCATTGATATTGGTTCTCTCACGTGAGCGCGTTGCGCCTCCGGCTATTTTGGCTGCTTCAAAGGTCTTAATCGCTAAAGCTTTCAATTCTTCAGCGTCAGCCTTGCTAAAGTTTGCATCAATTGCCTGTTTGAATGCTCGATAGGCCTCTATTGCTTCAATGTCTGCTTTGGTAGCATTGGCAGGTGAGGTCTTGAGATTTGTTAGTTCATGACCACGAATTAGGCCTTTGCTCTGCTCGCTGCTCAGAGTTCTAATTGCTTGACTGACACCATCTTTATCGCAGCCAAAAAGCCCTTTATTCAACTCTACTAGAGTACTGATTTGGGTCTCGCCATGGACGGCAATATCTTGAGCAATTTTTAGATCTTTATCAGAGAAAGCTGCTGCAAGAAGTTTGAGTTGGCCTCGCTCACTGAAGATCTGACGAGCCTCTGGACTATTACCCAGGCCCTCTCTAAGCATATCGAGATCTTTCGCTTTGACTGCCTCAACAGCCATTTGAGCATTAAGCTGAGGCATCTTAGCTCTTTCGTCGCTGCCTTTGAGAAGTATGTGAATAGCGATTTTGTCGGCCTGGTGCAGACTAGGAATGGCAAGAAATGTCTGAGCTAACGACTTGCCGTTTTTAGCAAGAGATTCTTGGTTGGCTGCATCAATTTCTACGCTATTCAAAATTGATAGTTGCTGGCGCAGGTCGCGTGTGGCCGCGGCAATCTCGCTGCTGTTAGGATGAGCATCTTTAATTCGACTTGCTGCAGTTTCTAACCTAGCGAATTTACTTTCTGGATTTTCAATAGTAACTTTAAGGTTCTCAGCGTCAGCTTTTGACAGATGCACTTCAATATCTTTAGCTAAGTTTGCATGAGGATTTTTCTTATCTGCTGCGTAAGCGCGCTG
>LNEX01000469.1 GCA_001464165.1 bacterium Ga0077546 | reverse complement strand
TTTGCCACAGCCGCATCTTGGCGCAAGGCTAAGGCTGACCAGGCTGTGGCTTCCATGGAAGGCTGACCTGCTTCTTTATAAGGAAACCAGCCAGCAGGTTTTTGATGAGTGCGTAGGAAGTTGAGAGCTTTTCGGTGCGCCTCAATGCGAGCATTTGTAATTTGATTTGATGCCAAGGAAGGGCCCCTTTGAGTATGCCTGCCTATTTCATTGTACGTCTGGATTGGACCGAGTAAGGGGGGGCGAAAAGATGCGACAACTCAAATGCGAAGAAAAACTTAACATCTTGGGGCCCAAGGGCGCGAGCTTCGCGCGGTTTTTTTAGAAAATGTATTGCGGCTAACAGAAATTTCGAGCAGAGGCACTAGGCAGCTTGGTGATGTCAAGGTAAGATCGAAGAGCTGGGTTCTGTGAAGTTTCCAGTTTCTGTACTTAACCGTACTGTACTAGTGATTTCGGCGCAAATCTTCGTCTTGGTCGGATGTTAGATTGATGGAGCGCCAGGGAATGTTTCAAAGGCTAGGGTGTGTTTCTGAGAGGTAATGCTATCGAATAAGTTTTTTCTTTTTTTTCTTTTAGAGTTACTAAAGTCAATCAGTCTTACGTATTCCGAGTCGATATTTTGCGCAACCAACCTTTAAAGGTTCCAATGTTGCGTGTAATATGGTTTACTCGAATCCGTCCCAGGAGGTACACATGAGCGAAACAATTAACAGATTTATTAGCGACGAGTCCGGACAAGGTATTACAGAATATGGCGCCATCTTGGCATTCGTAGCCATTCTCGTAGCACTTGTGTTCTCAATCACCCAAGGTGCGTTGACCGCTGCGATTTCTAAAGCATTCAGTGCTGTAGTATCACAGCTCAACAACTTGTCAGCTGCTGCATCTACCGCGTCGTAGTGATTCGATTGACCGCAGCAGGTTTCTGTCTAGGTCGTTAGTTTCAGTAGGTTGTAAACATGGTGGCAGGTCATTTTGCTCTGCCACCATGTTTTTTTGACTTAATGCTCGACACGCACAGTCGCTGGTTCAGCCATTGTCCAAGAAAGGTTGCGGTCGGAGCATTTTCTGAACTTACCATTATTTTGTCGAGTTCCGTGAATGGCGAAGTTCGCTAATTGGTTTCTGGCCTATGCGCAAGAGGGCAAAGCTGTGTCAGTTTCAAGAATGAGAAGGTTCCGAGATGGAGCTTGTGAGTTCATCGTTAACGAAGAAGCTCAGGGGATTACTGAGTACGGAGCTATTCTTTCGTTCGTTGCAATATTGGTTGCCTTGGCTTTTGGTTTTTATAATGGAAGTCTTAGTAATGCTATGTCTAAGGCTTTCAGCTCTGTTGTAAGTCAGCTTGAAAATCTGTCTGCCTCTGCATCTACTGCGTCTTAGTCAAATGCTTTGCTCTGCGAACTTTCAAAACCGGCATTATTGGCCGCTTCTATATTCGGCATTGCTGCGTGTGTCTTCACAAGAGCATATTAATAGTTTGTAAAATTACTATGTCGATCCGCTCATTATCAGTAGTTGCGCTTGATTATCAATTCAGGGTTTTCAATTGATGTCAGGATAATACAAAACTTGATACTTGCTCGGTCTGGCGCCCTATCAGGAAATCAAGCACTAGGACAGCGTGTAAACTTCCTAGGTTAAATAGCCGCTACCAAGGGTACAAAATTTTTGGGTGCGGGCAAGGGCAGGCGTTGTCCTTGTTTGGCTGATGTGCGTTAATAGTAAGTGGTTAATCTTTCTCACCAGAAAGAATAGGGGGATCCGTAATGAACCCATTACGAAGTTTATTTCTACAGTTATCTCGAATGCCTCCAGCGTTGATGTTGGTTCTCATTATCGGTTTGGCCGTGCTTATTACTATGATGGTAACTAGCAACCAGACTGCTCATGAGGAAGCGCTGAAAGCAAAAGAGTCAGACCTGATCGCGAAAATGAGCGCGAAGGGCAAAGTGGTATATGCCATCAAAGATATCTCTGAAGGTTCTACCATTCCAGTTGAAGCTCTAGAAGAAAAGGAAATCGAGCAGGCCAAAATCCCGCAAGACGCCCTTACCTCTGCTTCACTCGCTGCTGGCAGCGTTGCCAAGTACGGCATCCAGCAAGGACAAATCGTTTCCCAGCATGACCTTGCACCACAAGGTATCTCGCTTGGTTTCGAAGCTAGACTAAAAGAAGGTATGAGAGCTGTCACCTTCGCTGTTGACAGTAACTCTGGTGTTGCTGGTTTCGTCACCCCAGAAAGCCACGTCGATGTAATCGCCATGGTTGGTGGTGGTGGTGATACTAAAGTAGCTCCAATCCTCTCCGACGTCGAAGTAATTGCAGTAGGTCAGATGTACCAGAAAGCTCCAGGCGGCACAGCCGCTGTACCAGCTAGCTCAGTCACTGTATCTCTGTCACCTGAAGATGCTAACAAGCTGATCAGATCGATCACCGCTTCCAAGCTCTATTTGACCTTGAGAAACGACAAAGATCACCAACCGGTTGCAACTGTTGATGTCACATCACTCTTCGTTAAGCCTGCTGCTCCGAAGAGCGATATTTCATCCTTGCCACCGCCATCCGCTCTGCCTCCACCCCCACTGCCAGGAGCTCCTGATGCAGGTCCTATGCCTATGGGTGGTCCTGGTGGCATGATGATGAATGCGGCTCCACCGCCTCCACCGCTACATGAAATTGAGATCTGGTCTGGCAGCAAAAAAGATGTGCTGTCTGTACCTAAGTCCTAATTTCGGTGGATATACAGTAAACGTACAAAGTGAGTAAAGCTAAGCTATTGGGTAAAACCTAGTTAGGGCTGTCGGCATAAGGGGAGAAAGCTGAAGCTATGAAACTGACCACACTGCTCGTATGTGATGCAGGTTTGGACAAACGCCAGACCATAGAAGATCTGATTCACAGTCAACCATCGTTGGCTTTGGTCAGTACCGTCTCTGGAAGTATGGCGCGCGAACAAATCGGCAGTTTGCACCCAAAATTGGTGTGGATTGAGCTCAGTCCTGCCCCTGTGCGTGGACTATCGTTGTTAGCAGAGTTGCGGGAAACTTTCCCGCAACTTTACTTCTTCGTGAGTTATGAAGTTCCAGACCCTGAGTTGATTCGTACTGCGTATCGACTCGGGGCCTCCGACTTCTTAGATGCTGAACGTTGGCGCACAGATTTGCCTGCTGCCGTTCAGTCAATTCAGTTGAAACATCAATCTGAATCTGTTTCGACTGCTGCCGGTAAAGTTATCGGTATCTTTAGTCCTACTGGTGGTATTGGTGCCACCACAATTTGTACCAACCTGGCTGGTTATCTTGGTAAATACGGTGAGACATGCATCGTCGACCTCGACTTGCAGTTTGGTATGGTCTCGCACTATCTCAACCTTGAGCCATCGTTCAGCTTGAGTACTATTGACTTCTCACACACAAATTTTGACGCCACTTATCTGCGTAACCTTATGACAAGGTATGACGATAAGCTGAGCATCCTCGCAGCACCACCAGAACTTGAAGATATTGGTGACATTTATGCTGCGCAGGTGCAGGAAATTCTCTATACCTCGAAACAAGAATTCCGTTTCACAGTTGTAGACCTGCCCAAAAACTTGCTCGATGAACGCGCTATCGCGACTCTCGACTTGGCTGACCACGTACTGGTTATCACTGAGTACAACTGGGCTGCCATCTTGAATGCTCGCAAGTGCCTCGATACGTTCAAGGCTCACTACAACCAAGAGAAACTACTCCTCACAGTTAACAGATCTGAATGGTTGCCCCAAGACGTTCTTAGCGAATGTCGTGCCAACCTTAACTATCCTGTTTTCCATGAGATTCCAAACGATTCCAAAACTGCTAAGTGGGTTAACAACCAGGGTCAGATCGCTCCTGGTCACACTCCACTCGGTAAAGCCCTCGATTCACTGGCCAGAAGGCTGGCTGGTGGTGAGCAACTGTTGTTGACTCAAAAGAATGAAGGCGAGAAAGCAGGATTCAAGCTACCAGCGATCTTCGGCAAGAAAAAATAAATACTCGCAGGCTTTATAAGGTGGGCTTCTAAATGGGTGACGAAAGAAAGGATCAAAATCTACCGGCACGACCCACATCTTCACTAATGGGACAGTTAGTTCGGCAGCGGCAGGCATCAGAAGTGGTGCCTGCTCAGCAGCAGAATACGGGTATTCAAGGTGGAGCACAGGGCACTGGTGTTGGCGCAAGACCTGGTTCAGGTCCTGCTCCTGGTCAGAGTGGCATGGCCAGACCAGGTGGCGCACCACCGAATACCGGTATGTCTCAGGCTAGACCTGGTGGTGGTAACCTGCCCGCAAGTGAAGGCCCATCTCGCGGCGATATTGACAGAATTGATGCTAAGGACGAGTACGGCAGCGGCGGTCACGGCGGTGGCGGCGGCGGAGATGCTGGCCCGACTGACATCGGTGGTAAGTTCTCGGCTAACCAGCAATTGATTCGTGAGCGTGAGAAGTTCATTATCGATCAACTGCGTAGAGAATTAGACACATCACGTTTGACTAACATTTCAGAAGATACGCAGGCTCAAGTTAGAGCCCGTATTAGAGAAATCGTAAACTCAGACCCTGCTCCTCTAACCATGATGGAGAAGGGTATTCTGCTTCAGAACGTACTCGACGAAGTATTTGGTTTCGGAACACTCGGACCTCTCCTCCGCGACCCCAGCGTAGGCGACATCTGCGTCAACGGCATCGCTTCGATTTACGTAGAACGTCACGGTCGCCTAGAGAAAACTACAGTTGTTTTCGAAAACGACCGACATTTGCGTCAGACTATCGACAAAATCATTCAGCCATTAGGCAGAAGACTCGACGAAAACTCACCAATGGTTGACGCCCGTCTTCCGAATGGTTCACGGGTAAACGCCACGATTCCACCAGTTTCGATTGACGGTCCAACGATCACAATCCGATGCTTCGGTACATCCATCATGTCTCTCGGCCAATTGTGCGAGAAAGGCTCGATGAGTGTGCAGATGGCTGAAGTTCTTAAGGCTTGCGTCAAAGGCCGTATTAACTTGATCATCTCTGGTGGTACAGGTTCTGGTAAAACTACTCTGCTCAACGCTCTGTCTGCGCACATTAACCCCCGCGAACGCATCATCACGATTGAAGACGCGGCTGAATTGCGTTTGCAACACGAGCACTGGGTGCGCATGGAAACTCGTCCGCCAAACACAGAAGGTCGAGGCCAGATCACACAGCGTATGTTAGTTATTAACTGTCTGCGTATGCGCCCTGACCGAATCATTCTTGGAGAATGTCGGGGAGAAGAAGCGTTCGACATGTTGCAGGCCATGAACACCGGTCACTCCGGATCTATGACCACAATTCACTCGAACAATCCTAGAGACTGCACCAAGCGTCTTGAGAACATGATTCTGATGTGCGGTATGGAAATGCCGCAGAAAGCAGCCCGCGAACTAATCGCTTCTGCTATTCAGCTGATTGTTCAGATCAGCCGTCTAGAAGACGG
>LNEX01000468.1 GCA_001464165.1 bacterium Ga0077546 | reverse complement strand
ACAAGAACCAGTCTGCTGATGGGAAAGGCTCTTTGCGGGTAACGGTTAAGAAACCCTGCAGCATCACCCTTTTTGAGGTCAGCAAGCCTGACATAGGACAGGCCAGACTAATTTACCGAGCGAAGCTTCGGCCTGCAGATCCAAAAATCAAAACAAAAATCATAATGTCCCTGAGCTATTCGAAAACAAATGAGATAATTTCAGGCAGCACGCGAGCTGGCAAAAAACTTGCATCTGGCTGGATAAGCTGCTCTAGCAGAAGATTAATAACAAAGAGAGCGCAACCAGATGTGGTGGCTCTGAAAGTTAAGTTCGACGAACCAGGAACTGTTTGGGTCGATGAGGTTACTCTCTCAAAACTGAAAGTAAGATTCTTCATCCCCATACACATTGCGCAAACTCGACAGCTAAAATCAGAGTAAGAACCAGGCATTGGCCGAATATCAAACAGAGGGAACTGAATTTAAGGCCTCGAAGCCAACTCAAAGACCTAGTTTAAAATATAAAGTGGAAGGCAATGATAAGACTTTTTCATGAACAGAGTAATAAAAATCGCCTGCTTTAGTGCAATCTGGCTGGCGACCTACACTCCCTTTCAAACAATCAAGCGCGAAACCAGCCCAGCAGACACAAAGACTGTTCAGCAGCTGGTCGTATTTTTGCCAATGAAGGCGCCTCACGGATTCGCGCAGAAATGACAGGAATACCAGAATCTAATTCGGGAGCACCACCGAGACAACCAGAAAGAAATTGGGTACGGGCATTTGGACAGTCAACATTCGTGACAGGAAGAACAAACGAAGTACTACGGTTCGTACTGTTTCTCAACGGCAAGAAGCTGCATCAGCAGTCGTTCGGGCCTTTTCAGGAGAAGCAGAGGAAAGCAGTGAGATGGGACGGTAAGTCACTGACGCTTGAAGTTACGGCCAACCGACGAGGAATTTGACGGAACAAGTGATGAGCATGATCAATGCAAGACTCTCACAAAACATATCCAGCCTTAAGCATTAAGCTCGCCTTGCTCTACCAGAAAAAACCTCAATTGCAGTTCGCATAGACCCCTTGCTAGAGCAATCTTTCTGTCTTCGACGACCAGCAGTGAGCGTTTCGTCTCCAGGTAGCCACGCAGTGCCGCTCGCCAAGAAGGTTCAGTATCTAATTACCCCCCTACTCCCTCAACTATCTTGCAAAAGGTTGAGGGCACTGCAGGGCGTGTAACCCGGCAAACTGTTTCCAGTTGGCCGAATTACTCGCAGCAAAGATTCTCTCGCTCGTGCGCCAGGAAACTGCGCTCCTTCCTTGCGATAAGAAAAAATGAAAGGACGAATGTCGCTGTCTAAATCACCAAGCCTGAGACCTAATTCTTTATCAGTTAGTCCATCGATAGAGCGCGCGAAAACGGTGACTCGATTGATCAATTGCGCAAGATTATTTTCCAACTGTGAGCGAATTTGATCGAAATCAGACCAGAATTCTTCCGGCAAATCTCGGCGCATAGCATCAAGGTCATCGCCCGCAGCCAGTTTTTCCCAGATGGCCAGTGGTGTTACCTTCGACAGAAGTGCGTGCAAGCGAAGATATTCATCGCCTTTTATCTTCAATCTTGAGCCATCACTGAAGCGCACAACAAAACCTTCCTGGTCGCGCGGCAGAGCCCTTGCCGAGTCAGCCAGAGCGTGCAGAGAATCATAGTGGAAGCGCTGGGCCATTCGCCAGCCAATCTGGCTAGTCAAGTCTTGCAGAGATTCATAGTTGACTTCTACGCCAGCTTCATCATAGGCCGAAAGCATGATAAGAGAAGCCTGCTGATACTGCACAATGATGCGATTTTCTGGATAGACAGCTTCAGCCAGATAAGTAGTACCGGCCACAAGTAGTGATTGATCAACTTCATTCAATTGCGCCCGCGCCCATAGAGCCTGCGCTGAATAAAAGGCACCTTTGGTGGCACATTGCCACCGTCCATTATGATGGAAAATGACAATGAGACTGCCATCAACTTTTTCAAAAGTATCGAAGGCACCAGTCGGCCATACACCACCGCCTTCACCAAGATTGAAAAATTTAGGGAAAGGCGTTGCCACCACTTTGCCAGCCTGCGGATCTAGAATCAGCCCTCGGGCAAGCAGAGTAAAGTCATTCCAGAGTTGGTCGTAGACACACTTGGAGGAATAAACATAGAGCAAAAGACCATCTTCATTAGAACTTTCAAGCACCAACTTTTTTGCGTGCGCTTCTTTCAGACCGGCAATAAGCTGGTCAAAATCAAACAAACGTGCCGGGTGAATGGCAGCTTGATCATGCATAAAAAATACTCGCGCAATACATAGTTTGTTATCCATAGAGGGAGAAGAGAGAAACACAATTGAAACTGAAGAGCCGCGCTAATGCAGGCTACTTACTCTTCAAAATTCTCTCGTTCTGAAAACATAGGACACTCTCAATGTATTGGTTTGCAATAACTTGCCGCCGCTCGTCGTCAGCTCAATTTACAGTATCAGGAGTAAATCGGCCTGTCAAGAGGAGCAGCGACCCGCCTTACGATCGCTTCACTCCTCTCACTCTTGTAAAAAGGCCCTCAATTGCAGTGCCACCAAACTAAGCAATTTCAGGGCGAATAGTCAATCAGGCTCAGTCTTCGAACTAGGAACTAATCGGAATGTCGCCCGTCTGCGTAAAAAAGTCGCTAGCCACGAGCGGCACCGTTTTGCTCCACCCGAGCGCGATAGAAAGGCTGGTTGAATCAAGCCTAAAAATTTATCTCAAATCAAAATTTTCGCGTCCAAAACCCGCGAAGGAGTTTTCATGAGGCACCTTTCTCTCGAACATTTGACAAACCTGCGCAGCAATCAAAGGTATTGGCGGAGGCAGCAACGCTATGCATCATGGGCACGGAGGAAAAGGAGCTGGGAGAATGGGTCAAGGGTGACCTCTACACAGGGCGAATTGTCAGAGTCGCCAACAGCTTTATTTTCAAGGAACCTATGTTTAATTATTCGGGCGACTTCCCGTACCTATGGGATGAGATTACCATTCCGATTAAATACGGATCAGACTACCAGCTTGCAGATCAGCTGCTAAAAGCTGTGGTGAACAAAGTCACACTAGACCAAGTGGATGACGCCAAAGACTCGTGGAGCCAAATTGAAAGAAGTATCGACCGCAGATAAGCCTATTCATAAGAATAATGCTGCGTAGATTCTACAAAAAGCAACAACCACCAAAAGAACAATAAGGAGAACACAA
Organism: bacterium Ga0077546; assembly: GCA_001464165.1. The sequence goes on along the minus strand of LNEX01000468.1, from coordinate 22,257 downwards.
TGAGTAAATTCGAGATATTTGTTGGCAGCGATGACAAATTCTACTTTCACTTGAAAGCCGATAACGGCGAAATTATAGCTGCATCGCAAGGATACACAACCAAACAAGCAGCTGAAATCGGCATTGATGCTATCAAGCGCATTGCATCGAACGCCTCTGTGCTTGATTTGACGCTAGATTAAATCCAATCTCTACTGCACGAGAGTAGTCTAAATCTTCTACTTTACTGGCGTGAGCGGCCAAAAGTACAAGATGAGAGGGACAGCTGCAAGGACAGCCAAAACAGTCAAAATGACGCCTACTCTCAGGTAATCTGAAAAGCGGTAGCCACCAGGACCCATGACGAGGGTATTGACCTGGTGTCCAAAGGGGCTGAGAAAGACACATGAGCCACCTACAGCGACGCTCATAAGGAAAGGATCGGCAGAGCAGTCAAGACCTGTAGCCACCTTCACGGCCACAGGCGCCAGTAGAACTGCAGCGGCTTTAGTATTGACGAAGTTAGCAACTAGAATGGATGTGACGAGCAACATGCAGAGTAGATACACTGGCGGAAGGTTCCTTGCTGCTGCTAGCAGCCCGGAAGCAATGATATCGGCGCCACCGGTAGCTTCAAGTGCGTAGCCGAGAGGTATGATGCATGCAAGCAACACAATCACTGACCATTCAATACTCTCATATGCCTCATTCAATGAAATCAATCGGAATAAGATCATGCAAGTTGCTGCTAGTAGAAAGGCGATCTGAACTGGAAGAACATCCACTACAGTTGCGACGACAGCTAATGCAAAAATTGACACGGCCAAGATGATTTGGCGCGGGCGTCCGAGCCGCAATTGTCTCTCCGCCAAAGGCAAACATCCGAGGGAATTGAGAGCCGATTGGAGAGAGTCTCTATGACCTTGCAGCAATAGAATGTCGCCTGCATGAAAGCGAGCGGTGCTCAACCTTTGCTTAATTGTCTTACCATGGCGAGCCAAGGCGAGCAAGTTAAGTCCGAATGACCAGCGCAGGTTGATCCCTCGCGCCGATGATCCAATCAATTGGGAATTAGGCATCACAACCACCTCGGAGATTGACGAGGCCTCCGGGCTGTTGTCTTGGGACTGCAGGCCTTTGGGAATTTCCTTACTGCCGACAATCTCGAAGCCTTGCTCATTGACCAGCTCTTTCAATGAGTCTGAGTCGGTCTGAAGCATCAAGATATCGCCTTCGGCAAGAACTTCAAGGGAAGAACGTGGCTCGATCTGCGTATCTCCGCGGACGATGCGAAGTATCATGACACCAGCTGTAGTTGTATCTTCAAAATCTTTTACCAGCTGCCCGACTACAGGGTTTCCGGGAGGAATTCGCAGTTCGGCAATATAGTTCTGTATATCAAACAAATTTTCCTGTGATTGCGACGTCCTCTTCGGTATCAATCTCCAGCCAAGCAGAATCAAAAACAGCAATCCAAGAGCGGCTACACCAGCTCCGACAGGAGTAAAAGCAAACATACCGAATGCGGAGCCGAAATGCTCCTGCCGATACTGAGAGACAATCAAATTAGAAGGGGTACCAATCATGGTGAGCAACCCGCCCATCAGAGATGCGAAGGCAATTGGCATGAGCAGATAGGAAGGCGGTTTACCCGACTTTTGAGCCATTCTGATGGCAACAGGCATCATAATTGCAACAGCACCAGTATCGTTCATAAAAGCCGAGCAAGCGGCGACAGCACCGCACAATATGGCGACTTGAAGAGCAGCGTTGTCCTTAATGTTCGCCATACTGCTTCCTAAAACGTCAACCAGTCCGGAGTTTTGCAGGGCTCTGCTAACAACTAAGACGGCTGCCACGGTGATCACGGCAGGATGTTTAAAACCCGAAAATACTTCCTTTTGAGGGATTACTCCAAAGACCGCAAGTGTGAGCAGGGCAAGCAGAGCTACTATGTCATAACGCGGCTTACCAACAATGAATGAAACCAGCATCAAAAAGATGACACAAAACACTAGAGACTGCTTTGTCTTATCAGAGGAAGAAGTATCTGCTATTTGCACTTGAGGCGGCACCACTGATATTGGTTCGGTTGTGGTTGAAGGCGCGACAGCCGCTAGGGAAAGACCTGGCATACGAGCTTCGGTAGCACTAACTTCAGTAACCGGAATGATGCGCATGCGAAGGGTAAGCGGAATACCAAGTTCCTTAACAAGAAAATCTTGGATGTGCTTCACTGTTTCTGGTTCGATGATATTGTCTGAACTCATGACGGTTGCAGTTACACTCATCGGATCAGTGAAGCGCTTTACACTGACACTCTGAAGCTTCAGACCTTTGAATGTGTATGTCTTGTCGTTCAAAACAGTCTTAATCGTTCGATTGAGATTGCTCTCAATTAGTAATTCACGAAGACTGAGACCCAACGGAATCATAAGCGTAGCCAGTAGAACGAGTGAGACGAGCAATCCTTTGCCGACCTTTGATATCGGTACGTAACCCAAGACAAGCAAGAGCAAGGCACCAGATACAATGGCACTAACAAAATTACCAAAAAAGAGAAGTGCAGCACCTGTCCATATATCAGGTCTGCCCAAGGCAATGCCTATACCGATAACTAGCAGCGCCGGAAAAATGGTAATCGCCAGAGCAATACCAGCAAGGTGGGTCAATACATCATTCTTAGTGACACAGTAAGCAGCCACAACTCCGGTAAGGAAAGCAACACCGAGATCAAGTAAGTTGGGCTGCGTGCGCCGAAGAATTTCCGGGGTCAAATCGAATGCCTGTAGGACTAGGGCCATGAGGCAGGCAATTCCGGCAGACAAGACGACACCAGCACAGAGAGTAATCGCCGCCTTAGTGAGCAGAGCCAAGTCAGCACTCAAAACGGACAATGAAAGACCAGCCATCGGTCTAATAAGTGGAACAACCAAAAGCGCAGCCAAGACTATGGCCTGATTGTTAAGAAAGAGTCCAAGCGTAGCAATAGTAGCTGACAACGAAGTCAGTAAGAGAAACTCAGCAGAGATGGCACTGCCAGCCCGGAGACTAGCCGCAAGGCGCTCTAACTGGCGTGGTTCGACCGTTGGTACCCATTCGGCAGAAGTGTCACCCATTTCTCAATCCACTGTCCGATGTGTTTCTATAAAATACGTACATGAACTCTCGTCTACGTTGCTGGATTCAGAGATCTAGCTAGATCCTTTGTTCCGACTATCAGCTCTAACATCATAGAGCAAAAGGCGAGAGGAAACCGAATTCTTGACTTTGTAATCGGCACCTTTCTCTAAGGCCAAATACGATTTCGTGAGCAGGGTCCGCCGGGTTGCCAACAAGGCGACGAGAAGCAGCTCAATTCAAGTTGCTTTGATCTGTCCTACTGGTTCTCGCAGTTAACCTTTTCACACAGCGTGAGAATGACCTGAGCGATCTCATAAACGGCATCAACACGATCAAGATTATGCACTGCCGGTAATGGCAAATTGCCTCGTTTCTCAACTACTTCAAGCGCTTCAGCTATTGGCACTATGTCTCCAGGTTGCCTAATTGGCTGGGCTAGACCGGCTTCGATCAGCATTTCAGCAGTGCCAATCTCCTGAGGCATAGGCTCAGTCAGCATATCAATAGCCATAGGAAGTCGCCGTGCGATCGCTTCAAATGTTGTCAATCCACCAGCCTTTGTGACAAGAAGATCGCATGCATTCATGCTATCAGCCACTGAATTTACATAGTCTAAAACGACTGTTCTGAGAGGCGATTTTTCAGCCAATTGGACCATCTGCGCTTCGAGCTTCTTATTCTTTCCACAGGAAAATACAACCTGCAGAGGTTTGCGCACTTGCTGCAGAGCTTCGTAAATCTTGAGCATGTTGCCACCACCAGCAGAGCCGGCAGTTATTGCGATTGTTACCTCATCTGGTCTGAGCCCCAGTCGCTTAAGCAAGTCATAGCGTGACTCAGAGGGAGGCTTGAGAAACTCTGGCTGAACGGGCATACCAATCACTTTAATAGTTGAGGGTTCCAGACCAAACGAGATTAAACGGTCCCGCGCTAGATCATTTGGAGCAATCGTCAAATCAGCATCAACGCAGGCCCAGCCAGTCCACAAGCGCGAATTCGGGTCTGTCAGAACGGTGATCAGTTTGATCTTTCTCGCTTGCCCCATATCCTTAAGCGTTCTAGCCAGAAAGTGGTTCACCATTGGATGCACTGAAACAATCACAGCCGGGTTCACTTCTTCAATCAATTTTCTTGCATAAGCCTTGCTCAGCCTATAAGCAATCTCAGATTCGTTCGGTTTTACCCATTCAATCAGGGCAATATAGTATTTCATCCAGTCTTGACGATCTCTCAGCAACCGATTGTACATATGCTTAAACAGTCGGTTTGCTAAATGACTCTCTTCAATGATGTCTTGCATTACTATTTCTGGTGGAGTATCTCCTTGTTTTGAAGAAAGCTCGATAATTGCTCGCTTAATGGCTTCAGCGGCGCTCCTATGCCCGGCACCTGTATCGGAGAAAACCAGAAAAATTTTGCCGTAGGCCATGGAATCAATCTCCATTCAACATTCTATTCTGTACGCTGTTGAGGGAAAAGCTTTTGCTTATTCTTCCAAATTAAAATGCCAGCGACCGGAGTGCCCACTGCAATTAAAATTGCAGAACAGAAGATCGCTGTAAGTACCAAACCCAAAAGGCGTCTCAACTCTGCGATTTCTTTGTGCAATCCACTAAGCTCTCCATCTAAATTGGAGATTGGATGCTCCATGTTACTGAGCGGGCTGCGTATCGCCCCAAGCTCACTATGCACGCCCCGAAGTTCAGTGTGCGCGCCAACAAGCTGACTATGAAGGCCAACCAGTTGTTTGTCAAGATTCTTCACCGGTGCAGCAATACCCTCAAGTGGCTGCTGGATGCGCATTATTGGGCCCTTGATTTCAGCGATATCTTCTCGCATGTCACCAATGTCGGCGCGGATCCCCCCAAGAGACTCATAGGCACCGTCGATGGACTTCTCAACGCTTCCCATACGTGCCTGCACTGAGGTTAAAGGCGTCTCGATGTTCTTTATGTGCTTATTTGTTTCAGCAATACTCTTGTCTATTGTGGTCATCTTTGATGAGACAGAATCGAGCTGACTGTGAACGGCGTCTAAATGAACATTAACGGCGGTTAGGCGCTTCTCAGTAGCATCAACCTGCTCGTGCAAACCACGAATGAGAGGCTGTACAGCCGCCAAAGGGGCGGTCAAATTTATAATCTGCTGCTCTAACCTTACGGTTTGCTCTTGCAGCTTGATCACCGGCCTAAAGAGCCAACGCATAGGGTTCAAGCTAGAGCCGCTATTTTGCCCAGGCAATCGTTCTAGCGGTTCGCTTGCAGGGACGGGCATCGACTTAGATAGCGAGGCGGAAGTCGGCGAATCCTGAGAATGCCCCGATTCGGCCAAGCAGACAGGAGAAGCTAACAAAAAAACCGAAACTAACGCGCTAATTACAGTTAGACGGTCGATTATGCTTAGAACGAGCCTGAAATTGATCCTCATATCGCGCCACCATCGCTCACTTACAAAGGCTAAATTAGGCACAGAATAGCGAACTTGACTGCAATAAAAGGTTAATTTTGAGAACCAAGAGCTGGCTTACCAATCTAGTGTTAGCAGACGCAAAGAAGGTAGACTATGCTCTAATCTGGAGACAAAATTGTGAGATGGCATACCGCCCAGTTTGGCAGCAGCCAAGAAATTAAAGAACAAGCCAGAGTAAGCGAGCAAATTGAACGCTTCTGGAAGCAGTTTGTCGCTGACAGCGAGACTCTGCGAAATAATTTCTTTGAAGACAAAACAGAAGAAACTGTTGCCTGGTGCGAGGCCTACCTCAAGCCCATTCATGAAGATTTGATGTGGGAGGTTAGCCGCGACATCCTCGAAGTCGGAGACAAAAGACTAGTCTTCACAGTTACACCAGAATCTGAATACGGCCTGCGACCCCTAACTAAGTCAGTAATTGAAAGAGCCCCAGAGATTGCAAAATGGCGTTTTACTCAATTCAAAGAACCATTAATTGGTGACTTCAATGATTTCGAGCACAGTATGTTAAAACACAGCTGGGCCGAGGTGCAAGGGCAAATTAATGAATCGCCGTTGAAGTGTTTTGATATTACCCTACGCGACAAACAATTCAAGAAAGAGAATAAAGACGCCGATATTGCCGATGCCCTTACGGTGTTGACCACAGTACTTGGTGAAGAACCAGTTGATGTCTGGATCAACTTCGTAATGACCCAACCGCTGACTGTAAAAAAAACGAAAGCAAAGTCAAAAGCGGCTAGTGTTGAGCTATCAAAAGTAGATACAGAAACACCAGCGGACCTGGACGAAAGTGAATATCTAGCAGAAGAAAAATTAGAGCCGCAGCCTTTTTATCCACTCAATTCGCTGCGCAATATTTTAGCCTCAAGAGTTGTCGAGCTAGTGGATGAATTACCAATTGAGCGCTGTTGGGAGAGAGAGCTTGATGGTTTCTATTCACTAAAGGGCAGCAGTTGGGAAGAAGGTCTTCGGCCGGTGATTACCACTCCGTACCCTGCCACCATTTTCGCCAAAGAAAGACGAATGCTCTTTCACTTAAAAATGACACAAGAACAAGAATTAGCCCACGATGTAGAAGCACGTTTTGAACTTGAAGACAAGCTTGACCGCGAGCTGAGAAAAGCTAAAGCCGGCTGCGTGCTTGGTGGGGGGGTCGGTAGCGAAGCAGCATACATTGACTTGATCATTAGCGACTTGACTGAAGCCGCTCACATTTTGAGAGAACAGGCCAAGAAAGCGGAAATGCCAGAGACTAGCTGGCTTTTGTTCTACGACACCTATTGGGTTGACGAATGGATCGGGATGTTTAAGCGAACTCCGCCGCCAGGGCCGCACGAAGGGCCAATGTGGTAGCAACTAAAATATAAAATTAGTGCGCTAACGAATAAGCTCTTCAACGCTAGCACTAAAATAAAATCGGTAAAAGTAGTCACTCCGTTACGAATGCCCTTCGTCTCATAGAAACTTGGAACTAGCGCTCGAAGCAACCGTCTCCTCGAAGGTTATCTAGAAAATCTAGAACGAATCTGCAAACCGAGGAGCAACATGAAGATAAAATGTCAAATCCAACTGATGTTATCTCTGGCTTCAGCAATGTCGCTGCTAGCGGCAGGCACAGCTCTACCAGGGCTAGCTGCTGAAGTTACAGAAACAAGTACACAGACGACAAGTCAGACTACAGGCCCGATAGTAAATCAAGGCACCAGTCAAACCACCACCCAAATTGTTCAACCAGGGTTTTCTCAGCCAACAGTAGTTGACAGCTGGATGCAGCCAGCAGTAACAAGAACTAAGAGCGTCACCAGCAGTGATGGCAGCGTAGAAAAAACTGTTGAGCCGATGATCATGGAACGCCACGAAACTGTAGTCGTGCCTACAGAGGCCAAGGTGACCACAACCACTTCAGTTACACCAGCACAAGTTACTCAAGTGACTAACTCAGCTGTTGTCAAAACAGCAGTAAAAACTGCCGTAGTAAAACGTCCGGTCGTGCGAAAGAAAAGGTACGTCAAGCGAGCCTATCACCGCACCCCTAGACGACAACAGGTTGCAGTTCGCCACACTGCCCAGACAAAAACAGTGGTTGTACGCCCCCAAATAATTCAGCAGAGACAAACAATCGAACAAAAATCGGTTCTAATTACGAGACCCGATCCTGCACTAAAGTTCAACTAAGTAGACTATTCAACTAAGTAGACTTGCCGGCGCTGAGAAGTTGTTCGCCGACTATCTCGCGCCAGCTATTGCGGCCAATATTGCCACCACAGACAACTACGCCGACGCGCTCACGTGGCTTGAAGTTTATATATTTGGCAGAAATGGCAGCAATGGCACAGGCGGCAGCACCTTCAAGCAACATTCCCTCATTTTCAAGGAAGTCAAAGACGGCCTGATGAATGTCGCGCTCTTCAATTGCCACCCATTCATCCACAACTTCTTGCACGAGAGGGAAGGTAATTGTTTCAGGATCAATATTGCCAGCAATGCCATCAGCAATAGTGTCTTGCTGCAATACCTTAACTACCCGACCAGAATGAATAGCGGTTTTCATAGTCGGTGAAGCAGCGGCAACGACGCCAACAATGCGCACCTTCGGATTAATCACTTTGGCAACCAGGCCGATGCCTGATATCAATCCACCACCACCCACAGCCACGATAACCGTCGATAGCTTGGGGATTAACTCATACATTTCTAGCCCAACAGTGCCCTGCCCAGCAATCACTTCTCTGTTGTTATAAGGAGAAATGTACAGACCTTTCTGCTCTTTAGCTAAGCGCATGGCATAAGCTTCGGTCATGTCCATATCATCGCCATGCTGCATCAGGCCGACGCTGTAGCGCTCTAGCTTTTGCTTTTTGAGCGGATTTACATTAGTAGGGAGACAAATGCGAGCTTCGCGTTCGGTTGTCACTGCCGCTTCGGCAATGCCAAGACCATGATTACCAGCGGAGGCAGTGAATACCTTGGTAAAGCCGCGCTCCTTAGCCCAGGTCATGGCATTAAGTGCGCCACGATACTTGAAAGAACCAGTTACCTGCAGATTCTCTAGCTTCATGAACACTTCGGCTTGCGACAGATCACAAAGCCAATGGCTCTTTCGCAAAGGGGTATTGGTGACCAAGCCGCTGATACGCTTTTTGGCAACTAGTACGTCACTGATGCTAAGTCTCTCTTCCGTCACCGCAAACCTCTTATCTATATAAGAATTGTCATCGCTATAGGAATTGTCATCTCTATAGGAACTGTCATCACTATAGAAATTGTCACTGCGTTTGTTATGACTTCAAAATGGAGCGGGTGAGGGGAATCGAACCCCTGTATGAAGCTTGGAAGGCTGCCGTTCTACCATTGAACTACACCCGCGTGAAATGAAGATTAGCATAAAGTGCTCGCGAGCAAAAGTTGCCAATACCACAAATCCTCTTGGCATTAAGACCCGAGAGCTTAGCAAACCTGTGTAGAAACCTAAAAGTTTCCTAAACAAGCCTTAAATGGGCCGTCTTAATTTGTGTTTGGGGGTGGTTTAGTGATAACTTTTATATCGAAGAGGAGATCGGCAGCCGAGACGTCAAAGTCGAGGTGCCCGTTAAACCTAGGTTTTGCGACTCAAAAGTGCAGGGTGACCATGGCAACATTTATACAAACTTTAGCTTCGATGTCGCAACAGCTGGCGTTGGTATCAGACCCGAAGAACACGATTCCTTTCTCACCACAGAAAGACTTGCCTAAGCGCCTTGTGCCACCCCACGTAGAAGCCCTCAAACCCTACCAGCCAGGCCGTCCTCCTGTTGAGCTCTTGAAAGAACTCGGCATGGAACGCTTCATCAATATGGCTTCTAATGAGAACCCCCTAGGACCGCCTCAATCAGCTCTAGATGCCATTCAAAAGGCATTGCCTCAAATCAACCGCTACCCAGACCTGTGCGGCACCAACTTGAGAGAAGCTTTAGCTGAGCGCTTTGCTACAAAAATCGACAATATTGCCCTTGGCAGCGGTTCCGAGAGCACTATGGCCAACATCATTCGTGCCTTCTTGCATGAAGATGATGAAGTGTTGACATCGCAAGGTACATTCATCGGCTTATATGTATTGGTTAACGCCCAGGGCATCAAACTCAATACAGTCCCTCTGAAAAACTATCACTTTGACCTTGAGGCAATTGCTGCTGCGGTAAATCCGAAGACAAAGATGATTTATCTTTGCAATCCCAACAATCCAACCGGCACAATTTTCACTCGCACAGAATTCGAGAACTTCATCAGAAAGATTCCAGACCATGTTTTGGTCATTCTTGATGAAGCCTATTATGAATTTGCTGCCATAAACCCAGAGTATCCAGACTCAATGCGTTATCGCCTAGACAACGTTTTGACCTTGCGCACCTTCGCCAAAGCCTACGGCATGGCTGGAATTCGCTTGGGCTACGGCCTCGGTCACGAATATCTAATAGACTACGTCAACCGTATCAAACTTCCTTTCGAGCCTAATCTATTGGCTCAAGAAGCTGGTTTAGCCGCCTTGCAAGACGATGAATTCTTGAACAGAACCCTCGAAAACAACGAAGAGGGTATGGCTTATCTCACCGGTGAATTAGACAAACTGGGCTTGCAGCGCATTCCTTCGCACTCTAACTTCATCATGATTGAAATGGGTTCGCAAGAGAAAGTAGCCAAAATACACGACGGCTTGCTGCGCAACGGCATCGCCATTCGTCCACTGGCAGGTTTCGGCCTACCTACTTGCTGGCGTATAAGCATCGGCCAACCAGCTGAAAACAAACTGTTGATCACTGCCTTGAAAAAGATTCTGCAGCCAGAGCAAACTAAGAAGTAGGCCAAAACGGCTGTAGGTCTTAAGCAGCGATAGCGCCTAGCACTAGTCGCTAACACTAGTAGATATACAGTAGTCAATTAAACTTGGCACTACTGTGTGAATGCAGCTATTTGTCGGCCTCTGAACACGTAAACTAGTGAGACACAAGTATGAGGTGTCCCATGGCTGTTTTCGAACCAGCAGTTCAACGTGCTATTGAGCGAGCAAATGAGCGCGCGTTAAATACAGCCAACGATCCAGTAGCGGCGTCGCCGAGCCTGTCGCAAGAAGACACTCACTCTATGGACATGGCCCTCGACTTTGCCCTTGATCATGCCATTGATGGCAATTTCGATAGCTCCATCGAAAAAATACTGAAAACCCGCTTCGGCCTCGATCAACTTCGGCCAAAACAAAAAGAAGTGATCAGCAACATTCTTGCTGGCCGTCACACCCTGGCGTTCTTGCCCACTGGCTACGGCAAATCACTTTGTTATCAACTACCAAGCCAGGTGCTTCCTGGTGTCACCGTTGTGATTTCACCATTAATTGCCTTGATGCACGATCAAGTGAACGGCTTGATTCGCCGCGGCATTAGAAATGCCACAATGCTCAACAGCTCCCTCGATGCCGAACAGCTAGATGAGCGCATCTCAGGCATCAGACGCGGTCAATACAAACTCGTCTATGTCGCTCCCGAGCGCCTAGAATCGCCAAGATTCCGTTCCCTTCTGCAAAGTTTAGATATTTCCCTTTTGGTAATTGACGAAGCCCACTGCATCAGCCAATGGGGCCACGACTTCAGACCACAATATCGCAATATCAGAAGCTACTTGAGCCTCATGCCCAAAGCCACAATATTGGCGCTAACTGCTACGGCCACTCCCCGTGTCCAACGTGACATTCCAGAATCGCTCGGCCTACCGAGCATGACCTGCGTCATTGGCTCATTTGACAGACCCAACTTGCGCTTCGAAGTTGAGCAATGCGCCAACAATGCCGACAAAGATCGTCATGTATTCGCCATGCTGGCCGAGTCAAAACTAGGGGTAGAGAAGAAACCTTCAATTGTTTACACCAGCAGTCGCAAAGAAGCCGAAGAACTGGCCCGTCGCATCAAGGCAGCCAAAATTACTGCCGCTTGCTATCACGCCGGATTGTCTCCGGACATTCGCAAGAAAGTGCAGAACAGTTTTGAGAACGACACTATCTCTGTAATTGTCTCAACTGTGGCCTTTGGCATGGGCGTAGACAAGCCCAATATCAGACGAGTGATTCACTACAACATGCCAGGCTCGCTGGAAAATTATTATCAAGAAGCTGGTCGTGCCGGGCGCGACGGTAATCAAGCAACCTGCACCTTGCTCTATCAAGCCAAAGATATTTACACCCAGAAATGGCTGATGGATAAAAACTTCCCTGATGCCAAAGAAGTGGCACATCTGCTCAAATTCTTGCACGATAATTCGCAGCAATCACTGCGGCCAATGGACTTGCACAAGCGTATGCGCATGGAAGATTCGGCTATCAACAGTGCTCTTGATTTACTCAAACATCTCAATATGCTCGACGTTGACGCCAACGGTGTCAGAGCCCGTGAAATTTCAGGCAGTCGCATGCCGGCTATCGACATGAGCTGGCTTGATGCCCGCAAAGAAAGAGACTCACACAGGCTCAATCAAATAATCAAATACGCCCAAGAATCAACTTGTCGGCGCAAACATATACTGGGCTATTTTGGCCAAACTCTAGATAACAGTTGCACCGGTTGCGACACTTGCCACCCGGTAGAGAAACGATTTGTCAGCATACCTACGCCACCCAAAATGGCTGTGACCGAAGCCAGTCGCTCGCCGCGTTCAGCTCAGAGCCTCTATTCGCAATCGCGACCCGCTAAAGCAAAAGTACAAACAATCGCAGACACCACTGGCAGCAGCGAACTAGAAGCAGCAATTTTAGTCTTAACCGGTGAGCTGAGCGGCAAAGTAGGAAGAACCACAATCGCCTCTATTTTGATTGGCAGCAAAGCTAAAAAGTTGAAAGAGAAAAAGCTAGACAAAGTTGATGCCTTCGGCACTTTCGCCCATGTGAGAATGGACGTGATCATGGACACAATTGAAGTAATTACCGGCATGTATCCGAAATTGGTTTTGGTGTAGCACCATCGAGCACTGCCTGCGGTGCTGAATTTGAAACCAAAATTAGGGTTTATATTCAGGCTCAATTAGCTTGAGGGCATGCGCTTGGCGCGAAATAATCTGCTCTGCCACAACATCAAGAGACAAGGGCAGCTCACAGTCTAGAAGAAAGATGGCGGTTACAGAAATTCCGCACGGCTTGTATAAGCGCGCACAGAACTCATTCATCCAACAGATAATTTGAGTATATAGTGAACCACGGGCTAGAGTTTTCTTTAGATCAAAAGGCACAATACCCAAATGTGGCTCGATAAATGTAAATGTTCGCACTTCTTTTATTTCTTCCCAGGGAATGAAAATATCAAGGTTTAGTGAGTGAATCTCGATCCCGTCAGGGCGCATTGCCAGCACAGGAAGAACTGCCCGGGAAAGCTTTCGCCTGATAAAAAGATACATCAGAGGCTGCGCCAAAGTGTACAAAATTAGTAACCACCAAAGTTCGGTAGAAATAGCTAGCTGCGCAGCACTTGGCAAAAATGAAGAGCTTGCTGTCATTATAGCCATAGCTAGGATCACCGTATAAAACAATACCGAAATTGGCACTATGTATTTAAAAAATCGGCCATGCAAAGCATCGATAGCGCCGCTTCTGGGCGGATAGAGAATGAGCGGCTCGTCGAGTCTATCGAGCCTTGTACCGTAATCAGCAGAAAGCGCTCTTTCTTCATCCGAAAATGATGCTATCTCGTCAGGTTCGTCTGGGTTCATAGCCGAGAAACTGTCTCCTCAAACTTACTTGTAGTTCGGTGTAGCGCTGTGCTCACGCGATGATCACCTCTAGCTACATTGTCTCACGAAAAGTCTGACCGTCGGCCTTAACAAACAGAGAACCCCAGCAAGCCCAGTTGTGCAAACAGCTCCTACGGAACAGACAAAAGCTGACTCCAGCCGGCTCCTGGTGAACTGAAGTTCGTGCCAGTATAATTGCCGCCACTATCTATCCAATGATACTTGGGACCATACTCAACTTGATAATTAGTACCAGTACTGGTATCGCGCACCGTCTCTTGACCGCGAATGTAGTTAGAAAAATTATTGGCTGAGTGATCTTGCGAGGCCTGCCGGCTCCAATAACCAGATGAAATTCTATCGTTAGCGGCTTGCTGAGCCCAATAGCCAGAAGTGATTCTGTTGTTAGCGGCTTGTATATTGGCGTAATTACTCTGAATTTGTTGATCGCGCACCCTAGCGGCAGCTTGATAATTTCGCGAAACAGCGGCTGTATTAGCCACTGAACGTGCCTGCCATTCTGGTTTGATGGCAAAGGTTTTAAGCATATGCCTGATTACTTCTAGGCCCTGTTTATCATAGGCAGCCGGACAAATTTCGCCAGCAATCAAAGTTACCCACCACATACCTGCGCCATTCATTACTGTCGCCTTTGTCGAGGCCAGGAAGTATGCCACAGCTGGAATATTGCCGTACATACCAGTAAGTTTTATAGATTTCGCTTCGCTGCGCGTGGCATTGCCACCGTTATAGGCGTTTGCAATATCTGGATGATCGGTTTCTTCTACAACCTGAATGTCGGTCAGCACCGTCTTCAATTTCTCGCGGGCGTATTTCTCGACAAACTTACGCGCTGGAATATAGTCGTGCACCAGGGTGCCATTGTAAGTTTTTCCCGGCGTGAACCCTGTCCAGTTTAGAGTAGAGGTGGGCAAAGTATAGGGGCAGATTTCACCGTCGCCAATAAAGGCTCGGCAAGAACTATCTGGCGCCACTGCCACTACCCAGGGCCTAGTGTCAATCGCTCCGGCTCGATAGAGTCCACCTTTAATATCCCATCCTGCAGGTACTTCCAGAGAAAAAGCATCCTCAATTGGATCGTTGAAAACCTCATATTTAGTGACATTGAGTTCCGCTTGTGGCGAGCCAGCACTAGCAGAGGTAGCAGCGTTGTTGAAACGCAGACTGCTGAGGATCTTGACAAAGACTTCAAAAGGAACAGCAGAAGCGCCTATTGGAGATTTGGCTACACAGAGTTTTCCCCCGCTGCCGTTGGTCATAGGATAGACTTCAAGGGCGGCCACTGCTTTTTCGCTTGCGCTGAGATACGAAGATCTCATTGCTGTGCCAATTAGTTCCGGCTTCGACCATTTTTCATCCGGCGCCAGAGTGCCAAGAAAAGCGCTAAAAAATCCAGACGAGCTATCTAATTTTTCTGGAGTATAGAAAGGCAAAATCGACAGACTGGCACCTTTTGAATTTCTAGCTTCAATTTTTCCACTTTTGGGATCGGTAGAAATCTCCCAACCATCAGGGTATTGCATAGTAAACGAAGACGATGGGCCAGTGTATGTTTGCCAATGAACTGCAGCGCCGTCGACTACCGCTGGTATATCGCTCTCTGCAGCAGAAGCCTCGTCAGCATAACAACCACTGCCTATGATGGCTGCCATCAGTGAGAATAAACTAGCAAGCGCAAGACTTTTAATCAAATTCATCCGAAACCCATCTAAAACTCTTCTAAAACACTGATTGAACGGTACATTTGCCACAAGTTTAGTACATGGAAGCCTTAACACGCTTCTCTAACTCATCTAAACGATCCAATCGCTGTGCCAGCAATTGCTTAGGCAGCTGCCCAGCTTTCTTCAAGCGCCGCTTATACAAGTAGTGCTTAACTTCGGTGTAGGGTGTATTAATTAAAGAATAGGCTTGACCAGTAGACTGCACAATTCTTCCAGTTAAGTTAAGTTGATTGCCCACCACTCTCGTGCGCTCATAATTGGCAGATCCAGAGGGAGTACTTTGATAATAGGCGACGGTATTCAATACGGAACGAGTTACACCGGTTAAACCAATAAGTGGACCAGATATTGCTTGCTGATCAGCAATGCGCCGCAATTTTCTTACATGCTCTACTTCTTTGTCGAGGGGGCCATCTAGCTCTTCAGTACGGCGAATTAGAAAGGCCAGCTCTTTTGTTTCAAGTGAAGAAGACTCATCAGCTTCTCGTGGATCATTGGCCAAATTATATTCAGCGAGAACATCATCAATTTTGCGCGGCCGCTCCTGCGGAAATACTTTGTTTAGCCGATTTCTTTCCATTTTGGCAACAGCATGACCCACAGCCGTTCTAATTATAGGGTTGCAAGTTACAAGAGCATTACCAACGAGACCAGTAATTGCAGCGCCACCGCCATATTCACGCTTACTAAAACCCTGCAACGAACAAATTGAAGAACTCATCTGGGTAAAGCCTTGTGCCGAGTCTATTGCGTAGAAAGTATTCTCAGACCACTCACCAA
Source organism: bacterium Ga0077546 (assembly GCA_001464165.1). Next base: position 6,415 of record LNEX01000468.1, on the reverse strand, counting down.
ACCTTGAGCCAACGCTCCAATTCTTGAATTCAAAAATTAGCTGACCTTTGATATGAGCTAACAAGCGTCCTTGAAGCTCAAAAAGTTCCTTAGAGCGCAGAAGATTCTGACCAGAAAGCAACTTGGCACGCTCAGTCAATAAGCCATCAATAGTGGTGGCATACCCTTTCACGGTTTCAGTAGCCGCGGCCGGTGAATAACCATTTTTTGTAGCAATACGAGTATGGTTAAGGTTCTGTAGAAGCTGCACAGCAGAACTTGTGCCAGTAATAGCTTGGCCAATAAGGGCGCACTCTAGACCTTTCTTTTGCGCTGTCCGCGAGACCAAAGAAGGGTTCTTCAACCCACGCGCACGCTGCCTGATATCGACGATAGTATTGCTAAAGGCAAGAGCCGTACCAACTTCACGCTGCATTGGGTAAAGCCACTCTTGAGCGAAGTTCTTGCGATTAACACCATCGTGATACAGAACATTGAAGCGCGCCAGCTTTATGCACTCAAGCATAATTTTTCGGTCAAGACGTGCGACTGCGGCTTTTAAAACCGCCTTAGTGGAAAGATCTGATTCATTCGACTGAGAATTAGAGCCGCCCTCTGAGATTAGCAACTTATCGGATGATGGTACAGGCTCCGATTGTGCCGATGATAGATCTACAGATTCTGCAGAACCTGTAGTAGCATTGCCGGCCGAATCAACAGCAGCGGCCGGAAGCGAGCAATCGAAAACAATTGCTAGAACAATGGGCACACAGGCCAAAAGCTTGAGCGCGGGTAAAAGCTTTTGCCTCGACAACTTCACAATCAATTAGCGCCCCACTGCAAAAAGAATGAAAGCGGCACGGTAGACAAGAGCAAGACTTTGATTCCAAAGTAAATAGGCCAGACAAAGACTCAAGCTTATCAGCTATTCTGGCAACCCGATTGACAATAGCAAAATCTATCATTTGCGGAGCATCAAAATGACCGAAACCAAAGTGACTGAAATAGAAATAGACAATCTAGTCGAACCAAGAATTGAGTCCGGCAGGGCCATGAAACTGGCAGGACTGAGTGAAAGTTTCAACTGCGAAAGCAGTGCGGCCATACCGTCGCTTTGGCAGCGATTCGGCCACCACATCGGCAGTATTCCAGGACAAGTTGGCAAATGCGCTTATGGTGCTAAATACGATGGCGACGGTAATGGCTACTTCAACTACATGTGCGCATGGGAAGTAGCTTCCGACTCGCCAGAGAGTGCGGGGCTTCAGTATCTAGAAATTCCAGAGCAAACCTATCTTGTATTTACGCACAGCGATCACGTTTCAACAATTCGCCAAACGTGCATCACCATTTGGGACAAGTATCTTCCACAAAGCAAGCACAAAGCGAGCAAAGGCATTGAGTTTGAACTCTACGATGATAATTTCGACCCCATCACCGGGCTTGGGGGTTTAGAACTTTGGATTCCAATACTAATCTAGACCACGAGCGAGAGAACTAGTAAGAACCTTCAGCCCTTCAAGCGACTCACGATCAATACAGGTGTGCATACCTGCTTCAATCAGCTGTCCCAATACAGCGGTATCTCTAAATCCGACGAGAACTACAATTGGAATTCTCGGAAAAAAGCCTCGAATCAGAGAAATAGAATCGGTGTCTAACTTTTCCACTGTAGCGAAATCTAAAACTATTAGATCAAACTTTCGCCGACCTGCCATTTTAAGGCCTTCATCTAGAGAACCAGCCATTATCACCTGCAGGGCATGGCCCAGCGACTGGCCGAGGGCCTCAGCCAGTCGCACAGCTACCAGTTGGTCGACCTCAAGCAATAGCAAGCTAAGAGGCGAAACTAGACCCTGTGTACTCAGCAAAGTCAGAGAATCCATCTGTTTTTCCCCTCATCTCGGCAGCGTGTAGCAGTCCATATAGCCATCATATTGGCGAGACATTCATAGGGTAATCGGGCAGATGACGGATTTAGCGGAGCAGAACTTCAATCGCACCAAGATCAAGCAAGGACCAATTGAAAATTGGGCTTTCTCTTCGAACTATATAAGTAGTAAAAAATGAAACGTGCCTCAATATTAGGATAAATCTGTAGAAAACTTTGCTAAGCAAGTTTGGAGATGAGGTAACGGCGGCCTTGCCAAGAGCAATAAATAAGCCTGCCTTAAAAGCAGCTAAGATATTTGGTTCCGCTCATATACTTACTGAGTTACCTGACCACACCGCTCCCTGGAGTATTTGAGAAAAAATGACTACAACCGTAACCACCGAAAAAACCATTGTTGAAGCTAACTGGAACACAATCAGAATCCAAGAACAAGCTTCACGCGTTTTGGGCCTTAACTGGATGACCACAATGCAACTTCTTCAGAAGTTTGGCGGAGAGAAAGCTGTTACTGAATTCAAGCATGCAATGGAAGCTCACAAAGTTGAGTATTTCAAAGGTCTCGGAGTCAAAACTCCTTTCGAACTAGTAAAAGCTATCGCTGAATTCGACGTTAACGTCTATGGCAGCAAGGTAGAAATCTGGGGCGACGAGAAATCAGCAACCCTTCATTACCTATCATGCGGCATGTTCACAGCTCTTGAACAAGCTGGCTTGATCAAAGACGAAAACAGAGAAGAAATGACCAAAGGCATGGAAGCTTGCATGACTTCCTTGGCTGGCAAATTCGACTTCACAACTGGCTTCGATATGTGCTCCAAAGAGAAGAGTGCTACCGTTACTTTCACCAGAAAGTAATTAGCGTCTAGCTCAAAAGGCTAAAAAGAATAAGAGAGAGAGTCGGTTCTGCCGGCTCTCTTTTTTTTGCAGGAATTCATGAGTAAAGAAGAAGCAGATCTAAGTTGAGGCGAAAGGCTCATTAAGCTTGGAACAAAAAAGACTTTCTAATTCGCAGCGCAATGCAAGATTCGCCGAATAGCCAGAACCATCCACAAGAATCTTCGCCCGTCGCTGAGGCTCTTCTAGTTCGACATAGCGATCCTCAGCAGGCATCCAATACTTTTCCCAAACATTACGTTTAGCTTCGCCATCGCGTTCAACACCACGCTCGAGCCGCTGACTGCGAGAGCAATAAACCCAACAAGTAAGATTGTAGAAAAACTCCAACTCATGACGAATAGAATAGATTCCTTCTACTATTATAATGCCGCTTGCTGGTACCGTGAGCCACTCTGCGAGCGTATCACTATCCCAATCGTAGCGCTGATAGCTGCAGTTCTCTCCGCGACTAAGTGGCTGTAGAACATCACGGCGCAACCGCTGCCAATCGAAATCAGAACCAATTAGAGCGTCACATTCACGCTGGGGCAAACGCTGAAATGATGGTTTGTAAAAGTCATCCATATGCACAATGTGAACAGCCGAAATGGCGGCAAGCTCTTTGCAAAGATATTCTGAAAAATGACTCTTACCTGCGCCACCACAACCATCTATGCCAATCAAAATCGATTGAGTCAACAACTGCTCTTTAATTAAAGCAGTGAGCTGAGGCAAGGTAAGTGTAGATTGGGACAGCTCTGACATAATAATCTCGATGGCAGCCAATATTTTAGAGCAAATGGTAATTTTAAATGCGAACAACTTTGGCCTTGCTACTAGTTTCTTTGTTTGTCTATGCAGGCAGCGCCATGGCCACTGAAACCAAGCAAACGCAAGCTGAACAAGCAAAGTGGCTGGTTAAGTCACTTAGTAGCCATGTGCTGGAAATCAAAGAGAGCAAAGATCATAGAGAGAACATAGGGAAGGCTCAGATAGTCTCAGATGGAAAATACACAAAAGGCCAAGCCCGCGAAAGCAAATTCATTCTGGCGCCCGGAGAAGCGTTTCAAGGGCCATCAGACCATCATTCTTCCTCTAACTTAACGATGGTTGCAATTGACAGCAAAGGTTTAAAACTAAGCTACGAGATGCGCTTTGACCACAGATCTTTCGGCAAAGATTTGATCACCATAGATAAAGGAACTATTGTTCTACCGCTTAATTCAGTGCCACATAAGTCAGCATTGTCGGTATCAGGGCAGCCAAGCAAATTAAGCAAGTCAGATATCTTCGGTCAATTTGAAACTTTGCGCAAAGAAATACCAGAAGCAAAAACAATTTCTGAACAGAATGGCTGGCCAGCGTAGCTAACAGTTTAAAACTAACAAGCAAAGAGGATGCCCTCGCTACACTGAGCTATCTAGAAGACGACGACTACAAATTACGCTTCATCGCCGCTACCGCGCTCTGCACGACCTTTAAGACCCATCCGCACGGCCTCTCAATGTCAGACGTAGAAGAAAGGAAAAGCCCGCGCCACGCAAAACTGGTTGAGATCTACAGAGCGGCAATAGAAAAACACTTTACTGCAAAATAGAGAATATCTAAGTGTCATTATCTAGGGAGATAGTACTTTGAAAAAGAATGTGCTTGTCACAGACAGCCTATTTATATTCGATGAGCATATTGAAAAATTAGAAGCAGTGGGCATTAGCGTCACACGCCTCGACAAGCCCATGGCGAGCGAAGAAGAACTAATTGAAGCCATCAAAGGAAAACACGGCTATATTCTCGGTGGAATTGAGAAAGTAACGGCTAGAATTATTGAAGCGGCAGACTGTCTAGAAGCGCTAACATTTACAGGCACAGACTGGCTCAGTTATATTCCAGGCCATACTGAAGCCACAAAAAAGAATATTGCCATAAGTAACTGCCCAGGAGCCAATGCCCAAGCCGTCGCAGAGTTCGCGCTCACTATCATGCTTGCAATGCAGCGCAATATTTTTGAGCTGGGTCGCACAGGCAGCAAATCATTTCAAACAACCAATTCACTTTTGACTTCACATGTGGGCATTGTTGGCATGGGCACCATCGGTGCTATCGTTGCCAAAATGTTAAAAGGAATCGGCGTAGAGAATGTCTTTTATTATAGCCAGCGGCGCAAGCCCGAAATTGAAGCGAAACTAGGCATTGAATACTTGCCTCTAAATGAACTATTGCAGACTGTAGATGTAGTCACTCTGCACGCATCAAAGGCCGCAGGAGACAGTTACATAGGCGCCGCAGAGCTGGCGAAAATGAGAACAGGTAGCTTACTGGTGGACACTTCGTTTCACGGGGCGGTATCACCAGCGGCACTACTAACAGAATTACAAAGCGGTCGACTACGGGCAGCCGCTGATCATTTGCCTGGCGAAGAGTTCAAAGAGTTGCCAGAGGGTGCGTTCTACTTCTCAAACCAATCAACTGCTTACAACACGCACGATGCCAACAAAAAAGCCAGTGATATTGCCACCACTTCGATGATCAATATGCTACAAGGCAAGCCCGACAGGTTCGTGGTCAATTGCAACTAAACTTGGAACTTAGTGCTTGAGCAGAGCTTCTTGTGGGTGGGCCACAACGGGCTGGCCAGAACTTGGCTCCGAAGAAACTGAATAGAAGCGCTCGAACACTAAATCTACAGCGCGAGCAAACGACTCAGAAGAATCGCCAGCAGGTGATACTGCTTTTGCTGCTTTCTTAGCGGCCTCGCTGCTGACAGTCATGGCCACGCCGAAACCAACACCAGAGAGAATCTCAACATCATTCCAGTTGTCACCAAAAGCAAGGGCCTGATCGGTGTGGAAGTTCAGTTTTGGCATCAGTTCTTGTAAGCCAGTGAACTTACTGGTGGCAAGAGGCATGAATTCTAAATAGCCTGGCTCAGTTTCAATTACCTGAGCATGATCTTTAAAGCGCTCTGTCAAATGAGTCTTTATCTCAGCAATGCGGCTCGGATGCTCGCAGAAAACTAATTTCTGAGCACGATTGCCCTTCAGTTCGTGGATGTACTCATTTTTAATTGGCTTGCGCGAACGAGTACAGGCCTGATATCCAAGGGTGTATTCATTCTCGTGGGCATAGAATACAGATTCGCCGTGATAGTAGTAGATACTTACTTTATGTTCGCGACCAACTTCAATTAGCGAGTGGGCGAGGGTTTCATGCAAATTTTTCTCAAGCAAAATTTCTTCGGTCAAAGGCATTTTGATAACAATGCCGTCGCAAGAAATTACAGGGGCAGTCAATCCAAGCAGGTGATAATACGGAAGAATATCTTCATGCCGGCGCCCCGAGGCCATAACAATTTGACAGCCATGATCACGCAACTTTTTAATAGCGCGCTGATTGGCCGCACTAACTGTTCTATTGGGGCAAAGCAAGGTACCGTCCAAATCAACTGCTGCAACTTTAAACGGAAAAGACTGACTCTTTACTGCACCAACTTTCAATTCACTCTTATTAGTACTCAATTTATTAGTATCCAATCTATTACTATCCAAGCCTCGACACCCGCACAAACCCGCAAACTAGACTATAATTTTCACTATACAGCCATAATACACGCAAAACCCCGCAATTGACAACCGCGAATCCAGCACAAACCAGCAAAACCACAAAATG
>LNEX01000467.1 GCA_001464165.1 bacterium Ga0077546 | reverse complement strand
CGACACCGCCTGGTTTTAGGCCACTTCCGTAGCTCTCTTCAAAGAGTCTCGAACCAGCTTGCGCTGCGGCCGCTGCGCCGGCTTCGGCAGATTTTATGACTTCATGTTGTTCAAGATGTGACATATTGATCTCCAATGTAAGATGTGCAAACACGCTGGTTTACTGGTTTTGTAAGTTATTAAAAACATTTGTCGCGTCAACTTTTGTCTTCGGGACTTCTGTGCAATGACAATAGTTGCAAACACGTGAAAAGATCGTGACGCTCTAAAAACACAGCCAGGTTTTAAATTGCTAGACCTTAATTGGCGGATTTCATCTAACAGAGTTTCGCTAGCAGATTCTAGCAATTAGTTATCAGTTGACCGAAGAGTCGCTAAACAAACTATCCTCTGTGGGTAGTTTAAGTGTTTTCCAGCTGCCTGAAATTGTGCCAGCAACAACCCCGTTGAGGCGCGAGAGTTCTTCGTTTTTATTGAGGGCCTTGAGTGTGGTGGCGTACTTTCTCATCACTCTTACTGTAGAAGGATGCTCTGAACCCAAAGTGTTTGTGCAAATTTCCAAGGCGCGCTGATAGAGGGCAGCAGCTTCTTCGTAGCGCTGTTGCAAATGGCATGTCAGACCAAGATTATCGAGCGCGGACGCCACGTTTGGATGGGTTGGTCCGGATAGAACTTCAAGCATAACCAGATATTGGCGGCTATAGAACTCTGACAACTTCAGGTCATTGATGCGATAGGCCAGACTAGCAACATTGTTTAGCGTTGCAGCAATCTCAAAATGATTTTCCTCAAATAGTGTTCTCTTGGATTTGAGGCTTTCAAGGAAGAGATCTAGGGCTTCACTGTGTCTATTTTGGGTTTCGTAAATCTTTGCCAGTACTTCTTTAGCGCGGGGATGGCGCACGTCGTTTATTTCTATTTCTTCGGCTCGATCAAGTATTTCTGCCCACATCTGCTCAGCTTGATCGAGGTCTCCTAACTCATAAATTGCATAAGCCGTTCGACAAGCCTCAGCCCATTTGGCAAGATCGTATTCTCTGGTTGAAATTGGTTTCTGCATTTGGTCTAACTGTTGCCAGTTTAGTGCTTTCAAGGCATCATCGACAGACACTTGGTTCTTGCGGCAGAATTCTAGAACAACGCAGGCGTGCTCTATCGACAGACGGCCTTGCTTGAAGAGTTGATAGCATTTTAGCGCTTCTTGTAAGACGTTTTTATCAATTACTCCAGCGACATCGAGAATTTTCGCCACCATTTGCGGATTAAGCAAAACAGCTTCAAAAGCCTTTCTTAGTTCGTCGGTGGTGACGTTCTTTGTAAGTTGCAAGAACTCAGGGAAAGTTTGAGTTGCTGTGTGTTTCGCTTTAGACTTCTGTGAATCTTTAGGCTCGTTGTTGTTTAGCGCTTCTTCAAGCGTGATTCCATCGCGATATATGGCTGAGAGAGCAAGGGTGGCGTCTTCTAGTTTGAGGCTTTGTTCAGCTACCATTTTTTGCAATGATAAGGCCGCACTAATTGTTGCTTCTTCAATGAAACGCAAGTCTGTGAGAACTTCTCCTACTGGTTTATTGTTCGCTAAGCCGAATTCAAGAGCGGTCATCAACTCTTGCTCGGAGAGCACGCCAGCAGCAAGTAGTATTTCACCGAGGCGAATAGACTGCCTAGTTGGCAGGGCGTAATATCCTTTTTCTGCCAATGGTACTTCAATCGGTACATGCCGACTGAAGGCCGAACGCAGGCTCTGCGTGGCCTGCGCGCGCGATACGCGAGAATCTCGTAGTAGCACCTGGGCATTGATAGCAATCGATAGTAGTTCTTCGGGAATTAAGCCAGATAGAACTAAGGTGCGCCCCAGGGGCAAGCCTGTGGCAGTGCTTTGCTCAAGCGCAAGCTTGAGGCGCTTTTCATCGATATAACCGGCTTCCATGAGTAGGTCGCCAAGCAGGTTGCTGCGTTTAATTTCGCTATCGACGCCGCTTTCAACTAGGGCTTGGTTCAGGGTGCACTTCTTCTGCTTCACCACAGCAAGAACTTTCTTGGCCATGGGTATGTCAATAAGCCCTTCGCGTATCATCGATTGGGCGTCCACCACGGCGGCCAGCATGTCGTCTTTGAGATAGCCAGACATAACCAGGACTCTTCCTAAGGGCAGGCCGGTCTCGTGGCTGACCTTGAGGGCGTCAGCCAGTTCACGTTTACCTAGTAAGCCAAGGCCCCCAATCAGCTCACCTAACCGCAGTCCTGCGGAAGCCGGTGCTTGTTTGGTTGCGCGGCTGTTTTGCATAAGAATCTCCAGAGATTTTAGAGTGATTCCATTGCCAGCATTATTTTAGGTTATGCCCCAAGCCAACCGAGTTTGCGTGTTTTGCTTCTTAATTTCTTAGGCTTCGGCCGATGATGGTCGCTATTCCAAACTACAGTGGCGTTTGGAATTTTGAAGAAATTGTGGGCAGAGTATACGTCTTTGCCCCAAGTGCGAACGGTTTTGACCGGAATGCCCACGGCGTTAAGGGCAGCACCAACTAAACCGTTACAGTAGCCATTTGGATTAACAAATGTGTGATCGTAGGCGTTGCCGAGGTGTTTTTTGACTGAAGCAATTACTGTGTGCCGTTGCTTCTTGTCTCTGTAAGGCGGTCTGATAATTGCCAGGCGTGTGCTTGACCATTTTTTGAAAATTCCGAAATCGGTTTGGACGGCCACGCCATCCATGGTCAAAAGTTTCTTTTCGTCATCTACAAGGGCAGTGTGAACCCAGGATGAGCCTAGGGTGGAAGTGCAAAGTGCTATCCATTGCCAGCTGTGTAGGTTGGCCTCAACGATAATATCGCCTGGCTCAACCAGGTCTTGTAGCATGTTGAGCTCGTCGTCGTTGGTGTCAAATGGCAACGGCCAAGGCCAAAGTTGGGTCGTGAACAGCTTTGTACGCACTGATGGAACCAGTGCAATGGTAGCAATTGAGAGGGGGATGACTGATGCCACTAGTAAAAAGGTTCGTAGACGCACTAACGTGGCTCCTTAAGCCGTTGACAAGCTATAAACTACTATCACTATATTTCTTATGCCTGGCAAATACAAGCTGGCGCTCTATTATCAGCAGCTTGTCAACCGCTTTTAACAACGTGAAACCCTTGCAGAGCTTGCTTTTGGGGTCTCAGTTGGCGAGTTTAAGATTTTAGTAAAAGCGTCGATGGCAGGTGTTCGGGGTACATCTGCACGGCAGACTGCGAGTTTTGAGGCGAGTCACAAGTAATTGCGTCTTGGCGATGTTCTCAGAGCTGAGCTGACGATGAGAAATAGTGGTGCGGGCACAGTCAGTTTTGTCTACATGAAACCCTTGATTGTTCAGTCGATGATTTTGAACGACAATCAGCGTGTTGATTTTGACTGAAGTAAAAGTTCCGCTGAAGTGAGAAGTTTTGGTGAAGTAAAAGCTTCCACGAACTAAGAGGAAGGCACCCTAGACGTGACTAGGGTGCCTTGTGTAGTGAAACAATGAACGGTTTAAACTAAAACATTAAACAGGTTGAACTAATACATTGAACAGAACAATTTTGGTATCGATGTCACCACTTCGAACTAATGACGTGAACTAAATACACGGACACGAACTAAGTACATTGAACACGAACTAAGTACACGAACACGAACTAAGTACACGAACACGAACTAAGTACACGAACACGAACTAAGTACATTGAACACGAACTAAGTACACGGACAGTGAACTTCGAGCTCGAAAACAAACACGTACATGAAGGAGGACATGAACACAAAATGAACTGAACAACTACAAGGTCAGTACTTCGAACTCGAAAAGTACGTCGGACTTGAACAATACATCGGACTTGAACAGTACATCGAACTTGGACCAGTACAGTACATTGAACGCAATGAACAGTGGTGACATCGATACTTTATTTGTAGCAGATGTTTTTGGTGTTCGCAACAGTTTTTTTAAAATTGAAAATAAATTGTTGATATTGTCATGGGTAGATTGTTTGGACGCCATTCTAAAGAATGTTCACGTGAACAATTTTGCTGGCTGCAGCTAATCTGAAAATAGCTCTTGCGAGAACAGTTACTCGTTGATTAGAAGCCTGCGTCTGATTTCTTCTCTGCCCAGGCTAACCAGCTTCAGCTGCCCCAGGATGAACCACATGGCCAAGAGAATAAAGAGTTCACTTCTCCTGCTAGCAATGCCTATCAATTCGCTGACGCCTCCCAATGTGTCTCCTGATGAGATTCTCAGTCGTGCGTGGCAGCTCTCTAGCCAGCTTATGCCTGGTTCAAGCTCCATAGCCTGGTCTAGATCTTCTATTGCCGCCTGGTAGTTGTGCGCTTTTGATTCTTGTTGTGCTCTAACGACATAGGCCCAAGCCCAATCTGGTTCATACTTAATGCATTTGTTGAGATCGGTCATGGCGGCCTGCTTGTCGCCTCGCTCTAGGTCAGCAAAAGCCATCATGTAATATGGCCGCGACCATTCAGGGCTTAGTCTGTTAGCTTCGCTGTATTCGGCAGCAGCCATTTCTGCAAATCCAAGTTGACCAAGAGCAAGACCCATGTTGTGATGCATGCGTGCATTGTGGGGAAAGAGCTGCAACGCTTTGTCAAATTCTGCTGATGAGATATTCTCAGTGATATTGTCAGACTCAAGGAAGAGACTTGATTCAGTAAGTCTTAGATTGGCGAAGTAGAGATCTCTTTTGTAGAGCAGAGATTTTTTGAAATCAGCTTCTGCACCTGCTTTGTCTCTAAGGTTTAATTTGATTTCTCCACGCAGTGCTAAGGCATATGGGTTGTCTGGATTGGTTAGCAAAACACGATCGTAATCAGCTAGTAGTGCTTGTAAGTCGCATTGGATGAGGAAATTGTCAGTCTCTGGGGCAAAAATTCTAGCAAAGGTGGGGTTGAGTTCAGTAGCGCGGGTGTAATCGTCAATGGCGCCTATGAAGTCGTGTGCTAAGACCTTTTTGTCTCCACTGCGTGCGCAAAATCTGGCTGCATGCGGCATGACTTTTGCTGGCGCGTCAGTTGTTTCGTTGCAGCCAAATGTGCAGATCTGGTGCATTTTGCATGGTGTGACGTTGTTAACTGAAATATGATGTGGTTCAATGCGAGTGCATGCTCGGGAAGGGAAGGCATTAGACGTGACCAGAGTCGATACCGTTAACAACGAGAGCAGTGAAAAGGTCGTAGCGCGTTGCAATTTCATCTTATGCTCCTAGGGCTGTTCATTGGATGTACCCACAATTGCTTTAGCTCAAGGTTAAGTTTGGCTTTGTGTTGCTTTCGCTGTTGTTGTTGTGATTTCCAAAACGGAGAGATTTTTCCCTAGAAAATCTCGCTATTTTGATTTTTGAAAGTCAGCTTTCAATTGACGCAATACGTCTTTGGTTTTGCGGTTTCTAAAACTGTCAGACTTTCTTAGGAACAAACTGACAGCTTTAGAAACGCTTTAGAGTGTCTAGAATCGTATTGAGTTTGGCCCGCTCAGTGTCTGCTTTGTAGCCGAGAGCATCCAAATATCGTTGAATGAATTCCCTAAGTTTTATAGTGTCGTGATCGCTGGTAGGTTTTATTATGACTGGCTGTCCTTCGCCATTGCTTGACAGGGCGAACACTAAGCCGTCGGCGCCGAATAACTGCCAGGTATCTAAGTCATATGATTCGATGTAACTCTGAGCATGAGCAACTGTGGAAAATATGTTGACGTCGCCGGAGTCAAGTTCAACGCCGAGCAGGGGTAGTTTTACTTGGGGGCAGCCTTGCCACTTCACTAGCTGAGTTTAACTCCTTGTTTTCTGAGTATTTCAAAAGTAGTGCAGTAGTGAACTAAAAGTTGCCAGTTTGTACCATTGGTGGTCGCGACTTTGCCTATCGATTTAATCTTCCCTCGCCATTTTCATTGTCGAGAAATTTCAGGGTGTGGATAGAACAGTGCATCGATGTTGCTCATGGCGTCGATGTTACTGATGGCATCAGTTTTACCAATGGAGTCTACAATGGCAAACCAAAGCTCTGAAAAATCCCCTTTTGAGTCAGTTCGCGAACGCTTAGGCGAAGAGATGATGGCTAATATTTCTCCCATGCCTGTGAGCAAACGAGAGTTCAGCGAAGAGCTTAAACTTTGGAATAGTATTTTCCAATCTTCCAACTCAAGTGATCAGCAAATGCCTGCTTTGACTTTGTCGAAAGACACTGACAGTGCCTGGCGTGCCTATGAGAACTCTGAGGCTGGTCGCAAAAGACGCGAAGAAGTCAGTCGCTCGATGGCGAGCTGAAAAATCTTTACTGTTGCACCAGGTCAATGACTAGATTGATGGCCACTTCATTGCTGATGGTTGCAGCAGTCAATCCGCCGATACTGAATTTCTTGCGTTCGACTTCAGTTGTGGCATTGGTCAGTAAATGCTTTTTGCCAGCGTCATCAACGCTTTCTTTCAATGGGCCAGCTGACAGAGTCACTGGTTGGGAGACACCATGAAGATTAAGTGTGCCTAGGATCTTGAAATTTCCGCTTTTGTCCACTTCGATTTTTGAAGAGTTAAACTCAGCGACCGGGAAAGTAGTGGCGTCGAAAAAGTCTTTGGTTCTAAGGTGTTCGTCGCGCTTTTCGTTTTTTGTATCGATGCTGGCGGTGTCAACTTTGGCTTTTACTGCGGCTTGGGTCAAGTTTTTACCGTCGTAGGTGACGTCTCCTGATAGCTTTCCGAATTTACCATCTACTGGCTGGCCCATGTTCTTCAGCTTAAAGTTCATGCTTGATGTTTCAGGATTGATCTTCCAAACTGGCTCAGCTGCTTGGGCTGATAGACTGAAGCCGTTGTTTAGGCCAGTTAGAAGGCCAAGAGCTACGAGCGTGTTGCTGATTTTTGTTTTCATTTGGACTCTCTGGTTGGATGTAACACGGTTCAACTTAACGGGTGATTGGTTTTAGCATTCGCAATTTTGCGGCTCTATCGTGAAAACTCATGCGCATAATATTTGAGCAGTATAGTCAATCAATGGGCTGGCTAATGCTTAAATCTTAGATTGTGCCGCGTCTAGCTTTTTGGCCATTTCTAAGTCTTTTTTGGCTAAATCGACATTGTTCAATATCTCGTAGGCTTTAGCTCGTCGCCAATAGTTGCTGCTGCCTTTTGAGCTGTCTAGCTGAATAGCTCTTGTGTAGTCGGCCACTGCTAGGTCGTATTTGCCACTTTGCCTGTAGGCATCTCCACGGTCACGGTAAGCCAATGCCGATTCAGGAGCCAACTTTATCGCTATTGTGCTATCTTCAATTGCTCCGGCCAAGTTCTTCTGGGCGCGCCTAGCTAGTGCTCTCACGCCATAGGCGTATTGTACGAACTCAGTCTTCATTGGGCCGTTTTTGCCTTGTTTTAGCTGATTCAAATAAATATTGCAGTATTTTTCTGCGCCTATCCAGTCGCGCAAGGCCTCGGCCGCCTCTATTTTTGTTTCTATGACTTTAGTGTCGTCGGGAACGATCAACAACATTTTGTTTAATTCGTTGTCCAATTCTTTCATTTGCGACTTTGCTTTTAACCCGGTGCAAATAGCTGCATAGACGCGATAGTCGCCTTTATGGTCGGCGGCGATTTTGCTGATTGGGGGTGGGGCAGCAAATTTGGTTTGGTTCAGATTTTGACTGCGTTCACTGCTTCCCTTGCCGCGAGAGTTGCTGCGGCCAGACAAGTCAGTACCGCGATCTGGAAACGCTGCTTGTGGTATGGCCTTGATGGCCGATAAATCGCCATATGGCGGAGGGCCTTGTTTCGCAAGGTTAGCCGCAGCAGCCACTTCTGCCTTCAGATCTGCTGAATTTTTTACTAGTGTTTCAAGTTTCTTATATGCGGCTAGAGCCTTAGCATATCTTCCTAGACGAAGATTGGCTCTAGCTTGAGCAAGAATTGCAGAAGCCGAATTCGGTTCTTTTAAAAGGGTTGAGTCAGAAATGCGGAGAGCCTCTTCTAAGGCATACAATTCAACCATCAGCATTGCCCAGGTGCCGTCAGAGTTTAGCTGTGCCAATTGAGTCTTGCTGTCTCCGTTTTGCATTAATTCTCTTAGCTTTTTTTCGTCTTTTTCGGCTAAGTCGTTTTTGTGCAAAGCGCGGTAGGCTTTGGCTCGATTGTGATAGCTTGTTTCATAGTCTGGCTTTAACTCAATTGATTTGGTAAGCATTCGAATGGCAGTTTCATAGTGCTTCATCATCAACTCAAAGTAGGCATAGTGCGATTGTAGCCTCGCTTCTCTTGAGGCTGCGTTACCCTCCATTTTGTTGATAATGTTTTCTAGTGAGTCTGTATTGCTCAGTGCATTGGCTTTTCGGAAGTACTCTAGAGCCTTTGACCAATTTTTGTCATCTTCGTACAGACGACTCAATAGCGAGGCTATTTGCTCGTTTTGGGGAAATAGCTCGGCCAGTGCTTGTGCCGTGCGTAACTCATTTTTGGCTGCATTGGGGTTGGTTGCTCTTATTACTACGGTCTTTTTTGTTGATTCAACCACGATTGTGTGTGTGAATCCGTCTTTTCTATAAGTGTATTTTTGATGTTGGGCATCTAGCCCTGTTTTCATTGTATCTGCCATCTTTTGGGCTTCTTCGGGAGATGAAGCTAGCATTTCGCGCCTGTTTGCGCGGGGAAAGTGCATTGCACTGCTTTGTTCGCTAGGGGTAAATCCGTGGGGGCGCACTTCGTCTATATCTTCAGCTAAGGCTAAGGCCGGGCCAATTGCAAGAGAGGCGGCTAGAAGCAGGGCTGACAATTGTCGGAACTTGGCGGTAGTCATGGTTTTCTCTGAAATGGTAACTTAATCAGGAATTTTGAATTTTGGGAAGGTCACATTTCTTTTACCCAGTAAATTGCTACCCGACATCAGAATTTAAAGTATTACAATACCTGGATGTTCGAGCCCCAGGAAAAGAGCGAAAAATGGCTGCGCCCCAAAAAGACGAAATTGCTTCTACTGAAAAAGATATCAAGCACACCAGTAGCAAAGACATGCAAACAGATAGCGACGTAAAGCACTACGACACAGTTGTACTTGGTGGTGGCAAAGGGGGGAAGTCTTTAGCTCTAGCCCTTGCGGCGAAAGGTATTAGCGTTGCCTTGATTGAAGAGAAGATGATTGGCGGCTCTTGCATCAATGTTGCCTGCATTCCTACTAAGACCTTGGTTGCTTCTAGCAAGCTTGTTAATGCCGCAAGACTGGCAGCAGAAGAAGGCTTTAGCTTTTCTGGGCAAGCCGCTGCTGAGATTCGAGCTGGCGCTGATGTCAAAGATTCCAATCTAAAAGCTGCCCTGGCTCGCAAGAGAGCGGTGGTTGAGGGAATGGTCAACGCCCACTGGAAGCTCTTTGACTATACCGATAACTTAGATTTCTTCTATGGCAAAGGTAAGTTTGTTTCTGCTAAGTCAATTGAAATTGAATTGAATAGTGGCGCCAGGCAGGTAGTTACTGGCGATAAAATATATATCAATACCGGCAGTCGGCCGCTGATTCCTTCTTATGAAGGCCTGGAAGAGTGCGGTTATTTGACCAGCACCTCGATCATGGAGCTGGAGAAGTTGCCTGCGCATTTAGGCATCGTTGGTGGTGGCTATATTGCCCTTGAGTTTGCTCAGATATTCAGACGCTTAGGCAGCATAGTCACCATTATTGAGCGCGGCAATCACTTTTTGCCCAGAGAAGATGCTGAAATTGGCAATTGCGTCAAACAGATAATGCTTGACGAAGGCATAGAGATTCTTTTTGATTCACCGATAAAGTCGCTGAGGAAGAATGGCGAAAACACTGAAATTGATCTTGGCGACAAGGGAATTCTTTCTGTCAGCCACTTGCTCGTTGCTACCGGTCGCCTTCCTAATACAGAGAATCTTGGCCTAGAGACTGCCGGTGTGGCGCTTGATTCACGCAATTTTGTCAAGGTTGATAGTCGTTTAGAAACTAACGTACCTGGCATCTTCGCCATTGGCGATTGCAAGGGTGGGCCGTTCTTCACTCATTTGTCGTGGGACGATTATCGTATCTTGCGTGACAATGCTTTGTCTGGGGCTGGTCGCACAACAGATGGCCGAATCGTTCCCTATACTCTTTTCACAGACCCTGAGCTAGGTCGTGTGGGAATGACGGAGGCCGAAGCCAAGCAAGCTGGACACAAGATTCTTGTGGCTAAGATTGAAGCTAAGACCATTCCGCGCGCTCAGACCGAGCGAGAGACAAAGGGTCTGCTTAAGGCTGTTATTGATGCTGAGACCAAGCAGATACTCGGCGCTTCAATTTTGTCCGCAGCAGGCGGCGAGATAGTCTCTGTGATTCAAGTAGCAATGCTGGCGAAAATGCCTTATACCGACTTAGCTAACGTGATGTTTTCGCACCCGACTATGGCGGAAAGTCTGAATTTGTTGTTTGCTAAGGTAAGCGAGGGCTAAGCGAAGTGTAGTAGTTGTGGCACGAGGTAGGTTGTGGATTTAGAAACCGAACGCCTCTTGCATAATTTCACCGTCGGTGTTGGTAACATGTCGCCTGGCTCTAGGCCTCCAAAGCCTCCCAAGCCACCCAAGATAAGGTTTTGGATTCGGCTTGGTGCTGCAACTTTCTTTCTGATTTCAATTAATTTTCTTACTTTCTTGAGCCTTTTCATTTCACCCCTGACCTTCGCTATTCTTTTTCCGACCTATCTGATTTTTGTTTTAATTGGATTTTGGCAGATGAGGGCAATTGAAATAGCTCTAGCAA
The DNA here is from genome assembly GCA_001464165.1 of bacterium Ga0077546. Next base: position 294 of record LNEX01000467.1, on the reverse strand, counting down.
AGTCGGAGGCCGAGAAGCGACTTAGTCAGCCGAGTCATCCTGGTCAGTTGTACCAGCAGGCAATGTGCCAAACACGCGAGCTGTATGAGCAATTAGAAGAGTATGACCCAGAGGTTCTTAAGCGCAAATTTGCGTTGGCATTTTCAATTGGAATTTCGGTCTTAGCTCTTTCTGCGGTCTACTCCATGATGCCCCAAGCGGTTCGTGTACTGGGTGTTCCACTTGTACTTTTGGGAGCTTGGTATTTTGGTAAGCAAATAGGCCGATAATTAGCTTAGAGTTTGAGGCCGCACC
>LNEX01000466.1 GCA_001464165.1 bacterium Ga0077546 | reverse complement strand
CCGCTAAGCAAACTCTGACGGCAATATTGGGCCACCTGGTCAAGCAACCAGATAGACTTGCCTGAGCGATACGGCCCGGTGATTAGCTCTATGCTTCTTTCTGGCATATTTGCTCTGCTATTTGTTTGTCGACCAAAAATTGTGCCCGTTGAGATTCGAACTCAAGGCCTTCGGCTTCGGAGACCGACGCTCTATCCAGCTGAGCTACGGGCACGTGGCTCTAATTCTAGCATCCTTGGCAGACTACCTGAGGAGTTTACCGCTTGGCAAGCAGCTTTCTCTGGCGAGCCTTACACACACCAGCAGAACTAGCACAAGAAAAGGTCTGGTGATACCTTCAAAGCTCTGAGAGCTTTAAAACGAGGCCTTTACTTAGACCACGCTTAATGACGATTCAAGAGCGCTCTGTGGTGTCATTGGTGGTGCCAACACCGAAAGATGCTCAAGTTCGTACTCTCGTATAAGCTTTCCCAAAACTGCCACATAGTCACTTTCATCGGAAGTTCTCTTTTCGACAAATAGCACCAATTCTGAAAGATATCAGCAGCGCTATCAAGAGCTTCCTCGTCTCTAATCGGCAGCAAGGGAAATCGGCTCATTAAAGCCATATACTCATCGCATACTATAAGATCGACCTTAGTTAGCCCGCACCATCTCTTCTAGTGCATTCATATTGTGAATGGTGACACGCTTCGATTCGATATCAATCCAGTGACTATCTTTGAAGCGATTGAGAATCTGGGTGACAGTCACTCTTGAAGAACCAACCATGTCAGCGATTTCTTGGTGAGTAAGCGGAAACTCTACGCGCACGCCGTGGGGAGTAACTTTGCCGTGGGTGTCAGCCAGCGTAAGCAGCAAACGAGCGACACGACTTGGTACTTGGCGAAACACTAAATCTTCGATACGGGCATTGGCCTGCTTGAGGCGGTCGCCAATGATGCCAATAAAGCGCAAACCAAATTCTGGGTTTTCGCGCACGAAACTAAGGAACGATTCGCGGCTGATTTGATAAATTCTTGAGTCTTCAAGAGTCTCAGCATAACTATCGTGCTCGGCATTTTCCCAAGCGGCTTCTCCAATCATATCGCCTGGTCCAAGCAGAGCGAGAATGACAGTTTTACCTTCAGTAGAAAGCCTGGTCACCCGCACGCGCCCCTTCTCTATAAAGTAGATGGCGTCACATGGCCCCCCAGGAGAAAAAATAGTATGGTGCTTGGGTAGCTCAAGCTCTTCAAGGATGCCCAGCAGTCGGCCCAGCTCCACCGGGTTGAACGCTTCAAAGATCTCGCTGTGCCTTAAGCTGAACAGCCTTTGAGCACTTTTCATGAAGACCTCCCTTAAATCAACCCGAAATAGCAAGTGAAACCCTGAGATACTAAATTTAGGCGCCCACGGCGCTTTGAAAGAAATACAAATATTTCTCGGCTCAAATTGAACTAAGCCGGGGAAATAAACGTTATCTGTATTACCCCTCTAATCAAATATTGTTGGGTAACAACCTTTTTATACCCCCACCCCCTCTTTTCTAACTTGAACAGGTGGAAGGGTCTAAGAAAAACCGGAAGCACATCGAGTACATACAGCCCGGAGGCTCAATCGCATATACGCCAGACAGTGTGCGGGTTGTGCTTACTTTTTATCTGTAAGAGCAAGCAAAACCGCTATAATTTGCCAGGTGTAGACAAGGTACGCTAGAACAGATTTTGGTCTGAAGAGCCTTGTTTTCCAAGTTAATCGCTCTGCTGTTCTGTTGCCCGCGGTTGTCAGCTTTGCTTTTGAGCTTATCTATTTTTAGTTTATAGAGTCGAGGAGATTTAATATGGCGATAGTGACCAAAGAGAAAGCCGTGGACAAACAAGAAAAAGCCCCAATCGAAAAAGTAGCCCGTGTCAAAGACACTTCGGGCACTGAAGATAAAAGCAAAAGCCATGCGCCGTCAGCAGAGCGCCTCAAAGCCTTAGGCGCAGCCCTTGATTCAATCAAGAAGCAATACGGCGACGGCTCAATCATGAAATTGGGCGATTCGCGCAACAATCAAGTTGAAGCTGTGCCAACCGGCGCCATCACCTTAGACGTAGCTCTAGGGGTAGGTGGTCTACCAAGAGGCAGAATCATTGAAATATATGGTCCAGAATCTTCTGGTAAAACCACATTAGCTCAACACGTAGCTGCTGAAGTGCAAAAGCTTGGTGGCATTGCCGCCATTGTTGACGCTGAGCACGCTATGGACCCAGAATATGCTCGCGCCCTTGGCGTAAACGTAGATGAGCTTTTAATCTCACAACCAGATACCGGTGAGCAAGCTCTCGAAATCACAGAGCAACTTGTGCGCTCGGGTGCTGTTGACCTAATCATCGTTGACTCAGTGGCAGCTCTTGTACCGAAAGCTGAAATTGAAGGCGAAATGGGTGACAGCTTGCCAGGTCTGCAAGCCCGACTGATGAGCCAAGCTCTCCGTAAACTCACAGCAATCGTAGCTAAGACCCATACATCAATTATCTTCATCAACCAACTTCGTCAAAAGATTGGTGTGATGTACGGCAACCCAGAGACGACCACTGGTGGAAACGCTCTCAAGTTCTATGCATCTATCAGACTCGATATAAGAAAAATTGAGACCCTTAAAAAAGATGGCATTGAAATTGGCAACCGCGTCAAAGTCAAAGTCGTCAAAAACAAGTGCGCACCTCCTTTCCGCATTGCTGAATTTGACATCATCTACGGAAAAGGCATCAACACCGCTGGTTGCTTGCTCGATGTAGCTGCAGAACACGATATCGTCAAGAAATCAGGAACATGGTTCAGCTACAAAGAAGAGAGAATTGGACAAGGTCGCGAACAGGCCAAGACCTTCCTTGAAGCACATCCTGAAATGCTCAAAGAAATTGAAGTACGCGTAAAGGCTCAAATAGCTGCTGGCGTAGTGCCAACTAAAGAGCCCAAAGAGAAAGATAAGAAAGACAGCTAGTCATTCTCTCTCAATCTAGAAGCTGGCTGATATAAGATCGTTCGAACAAAGAGAGAAGGATGGAGTGCAAATTAATTGACTCCATCCTTTTTTTGTTAGCGTTCCACAACACGGAGGACAAATCCACGGCAGCGAAAAATACTAGCGCTAAGCCTAAAGCAAAGCAGAAGAAGTCTAAGGCGCCACCCCAAGCAGATAAGCCTGCGGCAAAATGGCGGCCTAAATTAACTTGGCCGCAATTTAAATCGGCCCCAAGACAATGGCTAATTGCTGTGGCCTGTGGTGGCATAGCCGGATTAGCTGCACCCGGCTTTGACCAGTGGTATTTGGCATGGTTTGCCTTTGCCCCACTATTTTTACTAATTTACGCCAACAATTCTTACATCAAACAAATTATGCTGGCATTCACTTTTGGCCTAGCCTACAACTTGGTGTACTTGCATTGGTATCTCAACTTAGCCCCCCTTGACTGGCTTGGCTTTACTGGAGCTTTCGGCTATCTCTTAGCAGCGCTTGCCTGGCTATGCGTATCAGTACAACAAGCTCTGTCGTTTCTCTTATTCGCTGCCATAGTTGGTCGCCTGCCCCTTTCCGGTTCTTTCACGGCCAAGCGTGGTCCAAAAAAAGTATGGCTCATCCCTGCACTTGTTGTGCTGCCAATCGCCTGGGTTCTGGTCGTCAACAAGCTTGGCAACATGCCTGACTTAATGGGTGTGCCCTGGACGATGTTGGAATATACACAATACAAACAACCGGCATTCCTCCAAGCAGCATCAGTAATTGGAGGAGTAGGAATATGTGCACTGATCATTGCAGTCAATGTCACCATAGCCTCTTTCATTGCCACTTTTGTTGGCGGTGGGACAAAACAATTTAAGCGGCTTGCAGCCGAAAACAAAGAAACAGCCTTTTATCACTGCCTTGGCATTGCACTATTAATGGTGGCAGTATATTGCCTTGGCTGGCAACAGGCCGGTCAAGTTAAATCTACCGCCTCGATTGATACAACCCTGGTACAAGGCGGTATTAACATCGACATGCAAAAGACCGTGCATCGCTTTACCATCGAAGACCTGGTCGAAAACTACGATAAGCTGCTAATCAATAGTCGCGATTCACTGGTGGTTTTACCCGAAGGAGCCTTGCCAACTTACTTGCGAGAGCAGCCTGGCGTAAGCAATTGGCTCAAGCACAAAGCGTACGAAAAACATCTGGACATTATTGTCGGTTCGATGGATCGCAGTGCTGCCAATCGTCCTTTCAACGCTGCCTATGGCATCACGAGTAGTGGCGCGCTTCTGTCCGAGGTTTATCACAAGCGCTTCCTTGTACCAATTGGAGAATACACTCCTCTGCTCGTCAATTATTTGCCTGAATGGGTAAAGCGCTGGACTAATACTCCCGCTGGCGGCGGCTTTGCTGCGGGAAAGGAACCAGTCTTATTAGACACGCCTAGGGGCAAGATTGCCCCGTTGATATGTTTTGAATCTATCTCGCCCGAAGTAACGGCAGCCAGCTGCCGGGCTGGTGGCCAATTGCTTGTTAATATTTCCGACCTAGCCTGGTTTCACAAATCTGACTGCGGGCAGCAAATGCTGGCTTTTGCAGTGCTTAGAGCAATTGAGAATCGTCGATATTTTATCTTTGCCGCCAACACCGGACCATCTGCCATAATTGATCCCACCGGAAAAATAACTCACTACTTAGCACAGGCTGAAAAATCAAATTCAATACTGACTGGCAAAGTAGGGCTCAACTCGCAACCAACAGTTTTTGCAACTTGGTACCGCTAGCTAGCTACAGATAGAAATAACCCATAGCCGAGCCCTCTTGGACAATAAATGACAAATTCTTCTCAGTTTACTCTCTCCAGAATAGCCAATAGGTTTTTCCACATAGCGTGGCCTGGAGCAACCTTGCTCCAAGCAATATTCTGTTCTTTTGTTGTCAGCCTGGGCCCCGCAGCTGCCACTGAACCCTTTAGCGGCGCGACTATTGGCAACCAGATTAAAGAGAGCTGGGCCAAGCAAAGTGCCTCAAAAGATTCCAAAACAAAATTAGCAAAAGCAACCGTTGAAACCACTATCAAAGCACCAAAAGAATTTGTATGGAATGCTTTAACCGACTTTAGCCGTTATCCACATATTTTCCCAAAGGTTAAGTCTTGCCAAGTGCTAAAGCGAGAAGGTCAACTTGTCTACATTGAGAGTTTTCTCAAGCCTCAATTGTTTGTCAACGAGCAATGTCAGCACACAATCAACGACTTGCAAAACAAGCCAGACAGCTTGCGCTGGAAAATGGTCGACGGTACGTTTAAAGCTGTGGAAGGTGAGTGGCAGCTAAAATCGACCAATTCGGGGCGTCACTGTCTGGTCAAATACACCCTCGAAGTTGACCCGGGGCCAGCCATTCCACGGCCCATTGCGAGCATGGCCCTAAAAATGACCCAGAAAGAAATCGTTGGGAATTTCAAGCAAGTTGTTGAAAAAGATATCGAAACAGCCAATTCTGGCCGCCGAGCTTCTACTGCTGCAGTGCTTGAGCCCGAAAGCTAAATCTAGAAAAGCCGGAGATTTCTAATTGCTGTACTTAGTAGCAGCTGAAACTTCGACTGTAACCATGGTCTTACCGCTCTGGTTATCGACACTCTTGATAGTGCCCATGGCAACTTCGCCCCAGGCCGTCGAGTGAGGCGTCATGCCTTCGCCCTGTTGCATCACTTTGACGTATTCATTATTCTCGTTTTTTCGATTAAGCGAACCTTCCACTTCAATCACAAGCCTAGTTAAACCAGCCACAGTTTTAGGTTTACCTGAGAGACGGCCTTTGGCAATCTCTTCCCAGCGCTGATTAGT
>LNEX01000465.1 GCA_001464165.1 bacterium Ga0077546 | reverse complement strand
TTCTTATGGCGGCCAAAAACAAAATGGATCTTGCCATCAATATTGCCTTGGGGTCAGGGGCTCAAATCGCTCTATTTGTAGCTCCCGTGATTGTATTTACTGGTCACGTGATCGGCAGACCGATGGATCTTTGCTTCTCTGAGATAGAAATATTGGCTATTGTGGTTTCGGTGATTATTCTTTCGTTTGTGGCCACAGATGGTGAATGCAATTGGCTTGAAGGAGTGCAATTGCTGGCTGTATATGCCATTCTGGGAGCTGCCTTTTTCTTCGCTCCAGGCTAAAAATGTTACATGCTAGATTTGTTGAGTGCTAGAGATACTTAATGCCTGAATTGCCTGAAGTAGAGACAGTAAGACGCGGATTGGAATTAGCTTTGGCTGGCGATGCAATTGTGGCGGTAGAAGTACTGCGTGATGCCTCGATTGCCTATCCTGAGGTTGAGCGCTTTGTTGCTTCACTACCCGGTCATAAATTTGGCAAAGTCTTAAGGCGGGGAAAGTATCTTTTAATCGAGCTTGATCGCGGTGCTGGCTTGGCTTGTCATCTTCGTATGTCGGGGCGACTTCTTGTGCGTGGGTCTACAACCACAAAGAGTCTCAGAGAACCACAGTTTCTGCGGGTACGCATTATGCTGGCCAGTGGTCGTGAGCTTCACTTTGAGGACATGCGTGTTTTTGGGCGACTTTGGTTCAAAGCTAAGGGGAAGACCTTCGAAGATGTCATTCCTGGCTTAGCGTTGTTAGGGGTTGAGCCCCTTGAGTCGTTGACTAGTGCTCATTTGGCTAGCGCTTTCAGCGGCAAGGTTCAGGCCGTCAAAACGGCTTTGCTTGATCAACGTATTCTCGCTGGTGTGGGTAATATTTATGCAGATGAGTCGCTGTTTCTCTCCGGTATTCATCCAACCATAGCGGCCGGCAAAGTAACACCTGAACAGCTGATTAGGCTAGTTGAGAATGTTCAGCTAGTGCTTAGTCGTGCTATTGAATCAGGTGGTTCAACTTTGCGAGATTACACCGATAGTAGTGGCGTCAACGGCAACTATCAAAATTTGGCTTGGGTCTATGGTCGTGAAGGTCAGCCCTGTCGCCATTGTTCCAGTGCCATCGAACGTATTAAACTGAACGGCCGCTCTAGCCATTTTTGTCGTCAATGCCAGCCGATTAAGAGAAAATCAAGCACAAGTATGAGGAAACAAAGTAAATGAGCATTTATGCGAGGATTGCAGCCGCTGTTCTGTCTGTTGCTTTCTTGTCTGCTAGCCTTCCCTCTGAGGCAATCGCTGCTCAAGAGAATGAGCGAGTGAGTTTACCGGTGACAAGTCGCAGTGGTCTTAGCTCAAGCAAGCTTGAAGCACTTGATCGAATTATGCTTAAGGTAATGAAGAGCAATGGCATTTATGCTGGGCAACTAGCTGTGGCCAAACATGGTCAACTTGTCTACTCTAAGGCCTTTGGCTTCTCCGACAAAGAACGCAAAGTTGATACTAGTTGCGATACGCTTTTTCGCATTGCTAGTTCTTCTAAGCCGATTACCGCAGTGGCGATAATGACTCTGGTGCAACAAGGTAAGTTGAAAGTTGACGATAAAGCTCTGGATATATTGAAAGACTATAAGCCTGCTGCTGGTGAGCCTTTTGACCCCAAGCTACAGACAGTTACTGTGCGCCAGTTACTGGAGCATACCGCTGGTTTCTCTAATGCGAAGGGTGATCCCCAGTTTGAGTATCTGCGTCTGGCCGCGCAAAAGTATAGCTTGCCGCAACCAGCTTCAGCGCAGGCAATTGTGCGCTATCGGCTGACTAAACCATTAGATCGTGACCCTGCTACTCAATATGAGTACTCCAATTTTGGCTACAACATGCTCGGTCGCATCATCGAGAAAGTAAGCGGAGAGGACTATGAGACTTATGTCAAAAAGAATGTTCTGAACCCAGCCGGGGCTTCTAATATGGTTCTTGGGCATACCCGTTTAGTGGAGATGTCTCCCAAAGAGGTCTTTTATGACGATCGTGGTGCCAGTGGTAATGATACTAGTGATAGTGGAACGGACAATAGAGGTTGGTCTGTGTATGCTGCGGAGCCAGAGCAAGTAGCTGCTTCTTATGGTTCGAGTTTTTCCCAGGAAGCAATGGACGCTCATGGTGGTTGGCTAGCTACAGCCGAGGACCTGACCAAATTTATTGCTGCAGCTGATGGCAGCAATAGTACCTGTAAACTTTTAAATCCTGAGACCATCAGTTTGATGGTGGCACCGCCTGAAGTGGCGCAAGGCCAGCCGGGTGAGAAGGGTGAGCAGGGTAAGAAAAAGAAGAATAGATCAGGTTCGTATTACGCTAAAGGCTGGAATTTTGAACCTAAGAGCGGTCAGTGGGCCCACAGTGGCGCTCTTACTTTTGGCACAGCGAGCTTCGTCTGTCACCTTGCTGATGGAGTGCAGGTTGCCGCTGTTTTTAATCACTTGCCCACAGACTATGGCAAGTTCTTTGAGGCTATGCAGCCGAAAATTGTCAATGCTGTCGAGAAGCGTAAGAGCAAGATTTAAGACTTGATGGCAATGATACGAGATCCGCACATTTCTATGCCGCCGACTTGGGCCAATTCTCGTTCCCAGTTGTAAACTAGGTTGGCTCTGATTGCACCAGATTTAGTGGCTGGTAGAAGGTCGCAAAGATAATGAAAAAGATAGGGCACATTGCGTTCTTCGATAATTTCAAACTTGTCTAGTAGCGCGTTCTTGACTCGTTCGAAGGAGCTTACGTGATGGTCGACTTCGTGATGATGACGCCAAATTGTTATCGCTTCTGATTGTTCGTGGCCTGCCCCTAGTGTATTGCTTTCGTGGCGCTCTTCTGTAAGCCAGCTATGGCGATGCTTCCCTTCTTTTACTTCTTTTGGAGCTTTGTCGGTTCTTTGCTCAGCTGCAATTAATTGCGCCAAGTTAAAGAGCCAGATTGCAGTTTTTTGATCTACTCTTTCGTAGCCAAAATCTTCTACCAAAAGTAAGCCGTTGGGCTTGAGTAAACGATGGGCGGCAGCAATTGCCTTGTCTAGTGGCTGCATATGGTGCAGCGAGCGGCTACAAAGTAGGGCATCAAATTCTTCGTGCTCAAATTTTTCTAGTTCACTATTGAAACAAGTAACACCCAAGGCAGTGGTTTTCTCCACCGCTGTTTGGTTGGGGTCAATGGCTGTAACCAAAAGGCCACCTTTCATCATTGCCGCTGCAATTACTCCCCCTCCGCATCCTACATCTAATACTCGTGACTTTGGTTTGAGACAGCCAAGGGCAAAGCTAGCTGTGATACGAGCGGCAAAACTGAGCGGGGTTTCCATTGCGATTTCCTGATTTCTATACTAAGAGTTGCTTGGTAGTGGTTCTATTTTTTTACTATAAAACGGTTATAGAAGAACAATGCCAATGCCGGTATGCAGCAGACGGCAATAAAAGTAAGGAAGTGCAAAACCGTGGCGAACGCCAGTGCCTGATCTGGTGGTATGTGGGCCGTCATAACTGTGGCCTCTTTCACCAAGAGGTGGAAGCTGCCCACCGAACCTGGGGTTGGCACAAGTACGCCGGCTGAGCCGATGGTGAATATTATCAGGCACTGCAGGGGGCTGATTTTGTCTTCTAGGCCAAAGCCGTAGACCATTTGATAGAAGTTTAGCCAGTAGGTAAACCAGATAGCTACGCTTAGAAATGCTATGTAGGGGTATAGAACGGGGTTTTTAAGAGCTTGGGTGCCAGTGTCGAATTGCTCGGCTAGTTGCTGGAATCGCTCTCTGAGCTTTTCCGGTAGTCGGGTTTTTGCCAGGTTTAAGCCTAGGAGCTTCTTTAATATGGCGCCTACGTTAGGCAGGGCCACCAACCCCACTACCACACCGACGAGCAGTGCCAACCCACCAGGCTTGAGCCATGGCATTGAGGCCAAAAGTTCTGGCGGCAAAATCATTAGAGTTGCGCCGAGCAGTGAGACCAAAAGGGCTATGTCGAGCATGCGGTCAATCAACATCGTTGACAAAACCCCTGCCCAGGGAAGATTCTCAGACTTACAAATAGAAAGAAGGCGCACGACCTCGCCGCCGCGAGGTATGGCCACGTTGACTGCGTAGCCAATCATGACGGCATAAAATGAATTGTACTGGCTGATTTTTTTATCGGACAAGGGGCGTAACAGAATCGTCCAGCGATAGGAGCGAAGGAAAGTACCGAATATGCCAGAGACAAAAATCAGTACAATCGGAAAGGGCTTGACGTTTTGCGAATAGTGCCAAAGTTCTTTGAGGTTGGTGCCTTTGAAGGCGAACCACAAAAGGAATAAGGCAAAGGCCGCGGCTAGGAGCTGTTTGAGAAGGTTGTTCGGTCTTGAAATCTTTTCGGAGGGAGCCTGCATATATCTCTATTTTTGCTTGTTAGTTTGAGGTACTGTTGAATGTGTCTGGCAATTTTTGAGCTGAAACTAGAATCTTCCAGTAGAATCTCCCCATGGTACTAGACTGAAATGCTCGAACCAGGATTATCGAGAAGATTTTTTGCTATCAAATAAATCGCTAAAGATCTTCTTGGCCGGGCACAATACATAAAGAGATATGTCTTCGACCTGCTCCACGCAGTTCTTTAGGTTCAAATCTCTTCTAAGGGTACGTCACAAACACTTCTCAAATGTCCTTCATGCAAGTCGAAACTTGACTGAATGCTTGGCAAGTGCAAGTTCGCCGGATGTTATTGGATGGCAGAAATGTTTTGTCTAACTGTAGGAACGCTGTCGAAAAATGAAATCGATGTTAAATTAGGAGGTCCTCGCTCTTGAAAAATTGTTCTCGGGCGCGGACTCGAGCGTGTACAGGAATCCCAGATAGTTCGGTGAAATGATGGAAGCCAGGAAGACCAAAGTATTACTAATCGAAGACACAGCTGGGGGTGCGTTCGCCCTTAAGGATGTGCTCAAGAAAGTGTCGGGGCCCGATGCCTCCATGGAAATCTCCATGGAATTTACAGAGAATATCGCAAACGGCTTAAAGCGCCTTGGCGAAGGCGGGGTCGATGTTGTTTTGCTGGATTGCTCAAAAAACGGGGTTGGTAATGATGGTGCTGATAAATTCCGCCAGCTGAGAGCCCAAGACGCTAGTGTGCCAGTGGTGGTGGTGGGCAATAGCAGTAAAGATGATATTGCCACTCAATCAATTGGCTCTGGCGCTCGTGAATTTCTAGTGAAAGATGAAGTCGATGCTCGTGTCTTGTTGCAGTCGATTCGCCATGCCATGCAGGTGAAGCAGCTTGAAGAGCAGTTGCACGACTCTAATAAAAAACTTCTTGCAGCCAATCAACAGTTAGATACTATTGCCAATGTTGATGCCGCTACTAAAGCTCTCAGTCGAGCAGGCTTAGAAAAAGCCCTTGAGGCAGAGTATGTGCGGGCCCAGCGTGGTGGTTGGAATTTAGTGACAGTCTTGATCGATTGCGATGACTTTGATCGCATCAATCAGCAGTTTGGTCATGCAGTGGGTGACGTAGTCCTCCATGAAATAGCCGACCGTGTTAGGGAGACCGTTAGACCAACTGACCATCTGGCACGCCTTGGTGGTGACGAGTTCCTCTTGATTTTGCCAGATACTCGTTTTGCCGAAGGTATGTTGGTTGCTGAGAAAATCCGTTTAGCTGTGGCTGAAAGCCCGTTGCGATTGGCTTCTGAGACCGTCAGAGTAACTGCTAGTTTGGGCGTCTTGGCTCTTCCTTACGAGTTTTGTTCAATAGAAGAAGTACTTTCTTTAGCCAGATTGGCTGTGCGTGAGTCGAAGATGCTTGGTAAGAACCGCGTCTCTTCCGGCGAGAAGCATAAGCAAGCTGGCGCTGGACAGTCTCCTGATAAAGCTGCACTCGAAGAGTTGACCGAGAAGTTGCGTCGCGGCGACTGCTTCCGTGCCGTATCCATGCCAATTTTCCACCTTAGTGATGAAAAAGTAGTCGCTTACGAAATCTTAAGTCGTGGTCCTGCCGGTGCTTTCGAGATGCCCGATGATCTCTTCCGCGTCTCTGTTGAGCACAACTTGCTCACCATTGTTGACTTGCGTTGTTTGAAAACTTGCCTTTCAGCTTGTCCTGATCCTAAGTTTGATCAAACGGCAAGATTCCACGTAAACCTCTTCCCGTCAACGATCATGGATACTCCCATTGAGCGTTTGATGACTCTTTTCCCTGCCAATAAAACCGATGGCAACTATGTTATAGAAATTAGCGAGCAGCAGTTCATTGGTGACCCAGCCTATCTGCGCGATCATGTGCAAGCTCTGAAAGAGCGAGGCTTGCTTGTGGCCGTAGATGACGTAGGCTTTGGCCGCAGCTCCCTTGAGAGTTTAATTATCCTTGAGCCAGACATAGTCAAAATCGATCGCAAATATGTCTCTGGAATTTCTGAAGAGCCTGCTAAAGCTCGTTTACTCAAACGGCTAGTGAAAGTTGTCAATTCTCTGGGCGCTGAATTGGTTGCTGAAGGCATTGAGTGCCGGGAAGAACTCGATTTATTAGTCGAAATGGGTGTGCCATTTGGTCAAGGTTGGCTTTGGGGCAAACCGGCTTAGGTCATATTTACACTGTTTTTCTCAACTGAAATATTTTGTCTTTTGCTGTACGCAAAGCCTTTTCATCAACGATTGGGGAGGGATAGTCTTTGCCTATGATGCAGCCGTGAAATTGTTGGAAGAGTGGTGGCATTAGCTCTGGCTGGTGCAGATATTCGATAGGAACATTGGTCAGCTCAGGCACATATTTCTTGATAAAGATACCGGCTGGGTCTTGATCTCGCCCTTGCTTCGAGGCTGAGTAGACTCGAACGTCGTTGATGGCTGTCGTACCAGATTGCATTTGAAACTGAGGGTAGTGAATTCCCGGTTCGAAATCTAAGAAGTGACGGGCGAGATAAACAGCTGTAGGCTGCCAGTGCAGCCAGAGGTTGTAAGAAGCAAAAGAAACTAGCATTGCTCGCATACGAAAGTTAATCCAACCCGACTGCTTTAGAGCGCGCATACAGGCGTCTATCATGGGATAACCGGTCAAACCTTCGCACCAAGCGTCGAAGTAGTCTTGACGAAAGGCGTCTTCTCTCAGGCCGTCACAGACCCGGCTCATGTTCTGAAATTCTATTTGTGGCTCGTCTTCAAACTTTTGCATGAAATGGCAATGCCAGATCAAGCGCTCTTCAAAAGCTGTCAAACTATTCTGCCAGTGGCCGTTATTCTGTTGCTTTGATAGCTGTGCCCGGCGCATAACACTAGCTTGATAGGCTGTGCGCATAGACAGTGCTCCAAATGTCAGATAGGGGCTAAGTCTGCTGCAGGTGATGCGGCTTGTGATCGGACTTGATATACCAGTGCGATAGTGTTGGCTTCGGTCAATGAGGAATGAAGCAAGTTCATTCTGGCCGTTAGATTCACCGCCCTTTTGCGCGAGTGGCTTCGTTGATGGTGGCAAATCCAAAGCCGATAATTTTGGAATTTTACCAAAGCCGCTCAGTCTCTTGAGCCAGTCCTGATCATCATTCAGAATCGTTAAGGTCGAGGTTGGTGCTTGAATTCGCGGTGCCTTCATGCGGCTAAACCATTTCTCGCTCCAGCCATCCCTAGTGCGCAACCTTCTGATTACCCCAGTTTGTGGTAGCTCTTCATAGGCAATTCCAGTGCTCTTGCACCACGACTGAAGACGTAAGTCGCGCACATATGTGACTTTGTTGCCAATCTCTTCATGACACCAAATTTTTTCAAATGCTAGTTCTTGTCTCAGTTTTTCGAAGGCTTCGGGTAGATTGCCTCGCAAAATAACAAGGCCGCTATTGAGTCTGACCAGCTTACTGTGGAGGTCTTCTAAGCATTCATTGATGAAGACTTGATGGCTTGAGTCAAATTCAGCAGCATGTATAATTTCTGGCTCGATTACATAAACGCAGAGCACTGGGCCCTGTTTGGCTGCCAGCGATAAAGGCAGATGATCTGCTACACGTAAATCCTTTTTGTACCAAACAAGCTGCACAGCCATAGCATTTTGCCTCAGACAATATTGTTTCCTGCTAGCGTGAACAGCGCAGAAACGTCAAGTCGAATGTCTGATTTTGAGGCTCATTTTAGGCTGAGTTCGGCAGGTTAGACAGAGTCAAGGCAGTGATGCGGGGGTAATGCCATAATGGGGCATGCTTGCAAGATCTTTGTCCCGACTAACGCCGAAGAAAATCTGGCTCGGCCGTGGGGCCCTTCTGCTGAGTTTGACTGTTCTGTCTTCAGCGCACTTTACTGAGGTTGGTTTCTTCTCTGCTGCTCGCGCTCAGGGAGCCTCAGATCTCGATAATTATCCTCGCATAACGGCAATGGAGACCGCCATATTAGGTAAATCGTATGTGGCAGATGCTCTGCCGGCTCGCTTGGCTCGTATGGAAGCTAAAGCCTTTGGCAAATCATCAGATGGCGCTGACCTGAGCGACCGGACCGATAGTTTGCAAAGCTATGTTGAAACTACTTTGCATAAACAGATGGTTGTTCCTGGGCCTGGCTATCAGAGTCCTGATGAGCAAGGGCCAGAGATTAATGCTCAGTCTGCCCCAGCAGGCGCAGCTGGTAGTGTGGAGTTGAATGAACCGCCCCCTCGTGCCGCATCAACAGCAGGCTCTTACCCGCGAGTAACTGCTCTTGAGCAGGCCATCCTCGAACAGACTTATGACGGTGAAGCTCTCTCTGAGCGGCTTAGCCGTATGGAAGTTAAGGCTTTCGCTAAAGCTATGCCTGATTCGGCTTTGGGTGATCGCACCGATGCCTTAGAGGACTATGCTGAAAGGAAATTGCACAAGAAAATTCTTGGTCAGTCTTCAACCACTGTCGACAGTGCTGAGTCTGGAGCCACTGCGGGGAGTTCCGGTACAGGCGGTGGCAGCTTCCTTGCTAAAATGGGCAGTGCTTTGCTCGGCATTCCCATGAATGGCATGCCAGCTGCAGGCGGCCCGTCTTTCTTTGCTCCTGGGTTTGGCCCCTTTGCTGGAGTGAGGGTTCGACCTCGCAGTGCGGTGGATAACTCTTCTCAATCTGCTCAGGACAGCCCTCAGGTGAGTCACCAACCAGCGTCAGCTGATCAGGCCATTATTGAGGCCGCTACCCCTCCGGCTCCCGCAGTGCGATTGGCCACCAAAGTGGCTTGGTGCGAGCAAAGAGTATTCGGTCAGGTGTCCTATGAGAAGCATTTGACTGACAGATTGAACTTACTCAATGCAGCCCTTAAGTTTGATCCAGCCAAAAGAGGCGTAGATCTGATGGATGATGTTGATAAGCTGGTGAAGGCAGCTGTGGAATTTAAAGCCCGCCCCGTGGCGCCCTAAAGGACAGAGTCTGAGCTCTTTTGACCTTTTCTTTATTCCAGCACCATAACCTTGACACCTTCTTTATGTCTTTTGAGCCATGATGTTGTCAGTGGCTTGTTTGTTAGGGTAATGGTAGGTAAGTTAAATGGACACAGGTTCTTTGGCCTTTTGTGTTGTATCAATTGCTTGCGTCATGGTCACGGTGCGCGGCATTCAATTTGCATGTAATACAGCTGTTGATAGTTATCTTGAGAGTCACAGAAAATAGCACTAGTAAAATATAGTTCTACAACGGTGATATGGCTTCACTTTCGACTTGTCTAGCCTCTGAGACAACTGCCAGAGCTGGTTGTCGATGGCCGCAGCGCTGCAGGCTAAACCAAGTTTCTCTAGCTCCTGTCTAATTAATTCAACAGCGACGATTGTCGTTGCTCTTATTTCTACTTCTTCGGCACTGCCTGGTGCCAGTTCAATTTGCTCGTCAATTCGCTGGGCTAGAGCCGCTTCGTAAATCAATACTTGATAGTGGCGCAGGAGCTGCGGCAGTTTGTAATCGGCGAAAGCGGTCAGCTCTTCTATCTTATAAATCGCTGTAGTGGCGCTTGATACCAGGGTGTGATTTAGGTCTGAAACTAGAAGCTGAGCTCGTTTGAGAAAGAGAATTTCCTTACCGTTGTATTGAGCAATGTCTAAATAGCCTGGTAATTCGTTGGCAAATTTGAGTGCCAGTTCTCTTGCAGAAGCTGTAGCTAATTGAGGCAAGAGAACTTGCAAATAGTTTTCACCACTGAGATTCTGAGCTAAGGCGACAATAAATTCATGGCGCTCTGTCAGCAGTGCTAGCGAATCGATGTTACTGCCTTGGCCCGCTAGCAATGTTTTGAATTGCTCTAGGTTCAAGCTGGCTAAATATTCTAAGTTGAGAAAATCTGCATTGGTAGCCATGCTCACAAGCAGTGCCATGGCCCCGTTGTATTTTCGTTCAGAAAGAACTTCTGCTGGTCCTTCAATTGTCCAGGGTTTACTTCCATGCTCGGCCCAATAGCAGAAACCGATGGTATGAAAAACTTTCAGAAATAGGAGGCGATTTTCTAGGCTGAGACTTTTGAAATAGTTTTTCACTAGGGCTGGTGCGCTTTCTAGCCAGTGGCTAGCGCCACTCTCAGTACCATTATCAGTGCCTAAGTTGTGCCTGAGGTCGGTGGCTAATTTTTTTAGTGCGGCCAAGTTGATGCTGACAAACTTGGCTCGAGCGGCAACGTATGCTGCCGAGTGCAAGATAGGCTGGGCTTTTTTGTCGATTGAAAGAGTGATGCGCGAATTCTGGTCGTTCATATTTTAGTATGCAAGGGCCCTTAGTATACAAACAGATATATCGTGTGAAGTATTGCTTCTTGTAACGGTGCAGCTATGGCAGCCCCTGGCCTGCTTTCGTGAATGTGTACGAAAACGCTCTTCAGCTTTACTTAACATTTTCTTGCTACTATAATTTGCTCAAGAGCCTTAACCTGCGGCCAGCAATGGTCCGGCTTTGCATTGGAAAGATATGAACGAAGCTAATACCACCTTTGAGAAAGATGCTTGTGGCGTAGGTTTCGTGTATCGACAGCACAGTAGCAATCATGTCATACGTGAGGCCCTTACGGCCTTGAGTCGTATGGAGCACCGTGGTGCTTGCGGGGCCGATGGTGTTACTGGTGATGGCTCGGGTATTCTTACTGCTATTCCCTGGGCCCTATTTGCCCAGGAGGATCCTTCTTTTGCTTCGCAGGCTGCCGTAGGTATGGTCTTTCTACCACAAGCCGGCGCTGACTTTTGTCGTGAACAGCTAGAGCGTTTCTTGCTGGGAGAGGGCTTCGAGCTTGCAGCTAGGTCCTGGCGGCAGGTTCCTCTCAATAGAGATATTTTGGGTCCTTTGGCGAAGTCTACTTGTCCAGTGATTGAGCAAATATTTGTCAGCTGCCCGCCCCAGTGGTCAGAAGACCTAATTGAGCGTAAGCTCTTGTTTGCTCGCAAAAGGACAATGACCTATTTGCGCAGTTATGGCGATCAATATTCTGATTTTTATATTGCTTCGCTATCGGCAAAAACGATTGTCTACAAGGGCATGGTGCGCTCTTATGAACTGGAGATCCTTTATCCAGATTTGATCAATCAAGCTTATTCTAGTCAGTTTGCTGTTTACCACCGTCGTTTTAGTACCAATACTTTGCCGAAATGGCGCTTGGCCCAGCCTTTTCGATTGTTAGGCCACAATGGCGAAATCAATACGCTCTTGGGCAATCGCAACTGGATGAAGTGCCGAGAAATGGTGCTTGAGCATCCCGATTGGGCAAGCGATCCAGAGGGGCTCTATCCTGTCGTCAGTGCTAACACCTCAGACTCAGGTAGTCTAGATAATGCTCTAGAATTGCTTTTGCGCCTCGGTCGCAGACCTGAGTCAGCTTTGATGCAGCTCATTCCTGATGCCTCGAGCAATATTGTGAATGAGATTGCGGGCTTCTATAAATATTTCGCTGCCATCCAAGAGCCCTGGGATGGGCCGGCATTGATTGTTTTTAGCGATGGCAAAACCGTGGGGGCCAAGCTTGATCGCAACGGTATGCGTCCGGCTCGCTTCACTGTGCTTGATGATGGCACTGTCTTTTTGAGTTCAGAAGCCGGCGTTGTCGATTTTGACCAGGCCAGAGTCTTGAAAAAAGGCCGCCTAGGGCCGGGGCAGATGATTTCTGTTGATATTGCTAGTGGCCAAGTAAAGACTGATTCTGAAGTTAAAAGCGAAGTTGCTCTTGAGAATGACTACAGCCAGTGGGTTGATAGTGAACGGGTAGAATTTTCAGCCGAACCATTTGCTGAGCAGATTAAACTCGCCGATAGTGATCTAATTGGCTTGCAAACAGCCTATGGCTACGGCAAAGAAGACATCGCTCAAATACTATTGGTGATGGCTTCTACCGCTCATGAAGCTATTTATTCTATGGGCGATGATACACCGCTGGCGGTGCTCTCTAGTCAGCCACGATTGCTCTACGATTATTTTAAACAGCGCTTTGCCCAGGTAACTAATCCACCCATAGACCACTTGCGCGAGAAGTTGGTGATGTCTATTGATTCTTACTTGGGTCGGCAGAGTGGCTGGTTCGTCCCCAACCAAGAGGGGGCAAAGTCAATACATTTGAGCACTCCAATTCTCAATGAAAGAGAGCTGGATAAACTGATACACCTTGGCACCGAAGACAAAGCATTTGCTTCAGAAATAGTTTCGTTGCTCTTCTTGCCCAGCGAGAATAACTTAGATAAGGCACTGAGCAATCTGTGCAAGAGAGCCGTTGAGGCAGTGCGGGACCACAAGTCAGTACTAATATTGAGCGACCGTGGTGTTAACTCTGAAAGGGTTGCTATTCCAGCCTTATTAGCTGTGGCGGCCGTGCACCACGAGCTTATTCGTCAAGGCCTGAGGCTAGAATGTTCGATTGTGCTGGAGACGGCCCAAGCCTGGACAACCCATCATTTCGCTTGCCTCTTTGGCTATGGTGCTCAGGCTGTCTGTCCTTATCTTGCTCTAGAAATTGTGCGCCACTCTTGCGGCGATAGCGCGGTGATCAGTCTAGTGGAGCTGTCCAATGAGACGGCCCAGGCTAATTTTAGAGCAGCGATTGAAGAAGGTTTGCAAAAAGTTCTATCGAAGATGGGTATTTCATCTTTGTCGAGTTACATCGGTGCCCAGATATTTGAATGTATTGGTCTGGGTGAAAACGTTGTGGAGCGCTGCTTCGTTGGCACACCGTCGCGTATAGGTGGTTTAGAGATTGACGATATTGAGCGCGATCTTCTTGATTGCCATCGTCGTGCTTTTCCTTTCAGTCATAAACAGCTAATCAACTATGGCATGATGAGCTCTCGCCCTGGCGGTGAGTATCATGGCAATAATCCAAAGATCGTTAAAGCGCTGCATTCGGCTCTCGGTATCAGCCGCAAAGTAGTAAGCATTCAAGAACGGCAAGAGCAGTTTCGTCAGTACTCGGCCCTGGTGCGGGAGCGGCCGCCTCTGGCTTTGCGCGATATGCTCACTTTTGCTTCTGACCGAGGGGCCATAGCTCTAGATCAAGTTGAACCGGCCGCTGAAATTGTAAAACGCTTTTGCACCGGTGGTATGTCACTGGGAGCACTCTCTAAAGAAGCCCACGAAGTCTTGGCCATAGCTATGAACAGGCTTGGGGCCAAGTCTAATTCTGGTGAAGGGGGCGAAGACCCCTTGCGTTACTATGCCATTGCTGATGTTAAAGCCGACGGAACTAGCGAGAGTTTCCCCGGCTTGCGCGGCCTTAAGCCTGGTGACAGCGCTAGCTCTGCCGTGCGCCAGGTAGCTTCGGCTCGCTTTGGTGTGACGCCAGAGTATTTGGTCACCGCTCAGCAGCTCGAGATCAAAATCGCCCAGGGGGCGAAACCGGGCGAGGGTGGTCAGTTGCCAGCCCACAAAGTGTCGCCTTACATTGCTAAGTTGCGTCGGGCTAAAGAAGGCATGCAATTGATTTCGCCTCCGCCGCACCACGACATTTATTCCATTGAAGATCTCTCACAGCTCATATATGACCTCAGACAAGTGAGCGCCCAGGCGCAAATTTCAGTGAAGTTGGTGGCGGAAGTGGGCATTGGCGCTGTGGCTGTTGGTGTGGCTAAAGCTAACGCCGATATCGTTCAGGTCTCGGGCAACGATGGTGGCACCGGGGCATCGGCCTTGAGTTCAATTAAGCATGCCGGCGCACCGTGGGAGCTGGGTCTGGTAGAAGTGCATCGCGCTCTTATCGGCAATGACTTGCGCCATCGAGTCTTGTTGCGTGTCGATGGTGGCTTGCGCTCGGGCTGGGAAGTGGTGATGGCGGCTATGCTTGGTGCTAATGAGTATGGCTTTGGTTCGATTGCACTGATTGCCGAAGGCTGCATAATGGCGCGGGTTTGCCACACTAATAATTGCCCGGTTGGTATCACCAGTCAAAAAGAGAAACTAAGAGAGAAGTTTACTGGGGTGCCAGAACAGATCGTTGACTTCTTTCTCTTCATTGCCGAAGAGGTGCGCATGACCCTGGCGCAGCTTGGTTATAGCTCGCTGGACGAAGTGCTTGGTCGGGCTGAGCTGTTGAAAGTTAAGCCTGATGTTAAACCTCATAAGGTAGAACAAGTCAATTTAGATTTTCTGCTGGAGAAGGCTGAATTTTCGCCTCTGAGCAAAAATAGCAAAGATAGCGAGGCCTGGCGGCTGCCTCAGGTATCTCCCCATACAGATCTCAGCGGCCTCAACGATCAAATATTAGCCGACGCCGAAGTGCAAGCTGCTATTGCTCACCATGGCGATGTGGTTAAAGCCTATGCCATCAAGAATACAGATCGCAGTGTGGGGGCCCGCATTGGCGGTACTCTCGCTAAGCTCTATGGTGATACTGGCTTTAAAGGGCGCATTGCCTTGCGCTTTAAAGGCTCAGCTGGTCAGAGTTTTGGTGCTTTCATTGTCGATAACATCAAGCTTACTCTCACTGGCGAAGCCAATGACTATGTTGGCAAAGGTATGAGCGGCGGTACTATCGTTATTAAGTTCCCGCAGACGGCCCCAATTTATAAGCATTCTTGGCAGAATGTCATTGCCGGAAATACTTGCCTCTATGGTGCTACAGGCGGCTACCTTTATTGTGCCGGGCAGGCCGGTGAACGTTTTGCTGTGCGCAATTCGGGTGCTGTGGCAGTGGTTGAAGGTAGCGGTGATCACTGTTGTGAGTATATGACTGGTGGTGCTGTTGCCGTGCTTGGCCCCGTTGGTCGTAATTTCGCGGCTGGAATGACTGGTGGTCTGGCCTATGTACTTGATAGTGATACTAAGTTCAGAGCTAACTACTGTGGCGAGGCTGATAAGCGCTTGAGTGCCGTGACTGGCCCTGCCGCTGCCTACCTGCGCCAGTTGATTGAGCGTCATCATCAAGCCACTGCTAGTCAAAGAGCCCTGGATATCTTGCAAAACTGGGAGGCTTACTTGCCGCAGTTCTTGCTGATTGTGCCAATTGGTGAGGAAGATAACCAGCTCTTGAAGGCCTCAGATGACCTGCTCTTAGGGATAAGCTAATTTGATAAATACTGGTGATACTGCTTGGGTTTTGATGTCTTCGTCTTTGGTGATGCTCATGACACCGGCGATTGGTTTGTTCTATGGTGGCATGGTTGAGCGCAAAAATTTGCTCTCGTGCATCATGCTTACTTTTGGCAGTCTCTTGATTGTCACTATGCAATGGGTTCTGTTTGGTTATTCCCTTTGCTTCGGCAAAGACGTTGGTCATATCATCGGCGATCTTTCCTGGTGCGGTCTGGGCAGTATTGGCATTAATAGCGTGACCAGCTATGCCCCTAATATTCCGCATTTAGCCTTTATGCTTTTTCAAATGAAGTTTGCCATCATCACACCAGCTCTCATTGCTGGTGCTTTTGTGGAGCGGGTGCGTTTTAAGTCATTTATGCTCTTCACCCTTTTGTGGACTACCTTGATCTATGACCCCGTGGCTCACTGGGTTTGGGGGGATGGCGGTTGGTTGAAGACCCTTGGTTCGCTAGATTTTGCCGGTGGAACCGTTGTGCACATAACGGCTGGAGTAGCTGCTCTGGCAATTTGTATTGCCCTCAGGCGCAAGAAGCGGGCTATTGATGGTCGCTTTCAACCCGATAGCGTACCGCTGACTTTGTTTGGTGCGGTCTTGCTCTGGTTCGGTTGGTTTGGCTTTAATGGTGGTAGCGCCCTTGGTGCTAATGCTGCCGCTGCTCAAGCCTTGGTGACGACCACAGTAGCGGCCGCCGCTGCTGCTCTCACCTGGATGGTAGTAAGCAGCAGAGAAGGCAAGAATACCGCAGTGGGAGCAGCCACTGGTGCTGTCGTTGGTTTGGTGGCCATCACCCCAGCTTGTGGTTACGTTGATGTTGCTGCTGCCATTATCATTGGTGCAGTTGGTGCCATTGTTGCTTTCTTCTCAATTAAGCTATCTGAGCATCTCAAAATTCAAGACTCGTTAGATGTTTGTGCTTGCCACGGTATGGCTGGCACCTGGGGCGCTTTGGCTACTGGTATTTTCGCCAGTAAGGCAATTAACCCCGGTGGAGCAGACGGCTTGATTTACGGCAACACTCACTTATTTTTTGCTCAGTTGGCTTCTGTTGTAGCCGTTTGGATTTTTACCTTTGTTGGCACTTATGTTATCGCCAAGGTTGTAGACCACTTTATCAATTTCACAGCCAGTCAATCAGAGCAAGAGCTGGGTCTTGATCTGTATCACTACGGTGAAGAGGCCGAAAGACCACTGATTTTTAGCTAACTAATAGTAGTAATATCAGTTGTACTAGCATGGGTGGGTATGTCAATGTCAGAAACAAAGACAATTTTGATTACAGGGGCATCCAGTGGCGAAGCAACTGTGCGCCTGTTTTCTCGCAGAAAATGGAATGTTCTGGCGACAATGCGCAACCCGGATCACGCCGGTGAACTGGCTACTTTGCCGGGAGTGACAGTGCTGCAGCTTGACGTCACTGATTTGGCCAGTATCCGCCAGGCGCTCAGTGATGGTCTAGCCAAACATGAAGCCATTGATGTCGTTGTCAATAATGCCGGCTACGGTATGGTCGGTGCTTTTGAGGCCAGCTCCATCGAGGGTGTGGAGCGACAATTTGCTACTAATGTTTTTGGCTTAATGAATGTCACCCGCGAAGCTCTGCCAGCCATGCGTGAGCGCCAATCAGGAACAATCATCAATATTTCTTCGGTTGGTGGTCGCGTCACCTTCCCTCTTTATAGTGTCTATCATGCTTCTAAGTTCGCTGTGGAAGGCTTCTCAGAGTCTTTGCAGTATGAGTTGAGACAGTTCAATATTCGAGTAAAGTTGATCGAGCCCGGGCCGATAAAGACCCCTTTTTATGACCGCAGTCAAGATTTGGTGGTTAAAGAAGGTCTAACTGCCTACGATACTTTTGTCGCTAAAGCGCTACCGCTTATGCACAAAGAGGGCATGTCTGCACCGGGGCCTTCCGGGGTGGCACATACGGTTTATGAGGCTGCCACAGATAGCTCATGGCGGCTGCGTTATCCTGTAAATTCTGAAGCGATGCTGGCCTTGCGCAAAGTGCTGCCAGATCGCGCTATCTTCAAGCTTGTGCGCACCATCTTATTAAAATAGTTTAGCTGCGGTTTAAGTACAGAGCTGATTCTAGAAGCTTGTCAGTATGATTGCGCTGATATAGTAGTGCATGTCTTTTTCGAGGAGTTTTTTGTGAGACAGCTAAAAGCCGCAATCATTGGCACTGTCGGAATTGCCGCTCTGTTGGTAACTGCCAATTTGACCGCACACGCTGGGGCTGTTGAATGGGAAAAACTCTTAAACGATGCCCAGAGTGCAGCCCAGAGCAAAGACTATGACAAAGCCATAAAGCTCTACAGCGATGCTGCTGACGAGTGTCTCAGCTCTAAGCTTGAAGATAAGTTTTTAGCCAAAACCTATAACGATCTAGCCCTGGTTTATGAAGCACAGGGTAAGTATGCTGAAGCTGAAGCCAATTTGAACAAGGCTCTGACCATTAAAGAGAAGTTAGGCGAAAAAGGTGACTTTTCTGTGCCGGCCACTTTGGGCAATTTGGCCCAGTTATATCGCCGTCAAGGTAAGTTCGATTTAGCTAAGGCTCAGTATGAGCGCGCCATTGCCATTATTGAGAAAAATACGAGCGCCAGCGACGCTAAATTAGCGCCCTTCCTTACTGGTTTGGCTTCTATGTATTCAGATGCGGGCCAATTGGCCGACGCTGAGAAGACATTGCGCCGCGTAGTCAAACTGATGGAAGACACGAAGAATAAGTCTGGCCAGACTGTGGCCATGAATAACTTGGCTGTGGTTTTGCGCAAACAAGGTAAAGCTGACGAAGCAGAAGCTGTCTATAAGCAAGTGAATGAGCTGGCTGACACTGCCGACAGCAGTGGGCGGGAGCAGAATGCTGCTCATAATAAGGCCGCAGCCTTAAATAATTTGGCCCGTACTTACCGAGAGAAGCAACAGTTTGATAAGGCTGAGCCTTTGATGAAACAAGCTGTTGATGTACTTGCTGGTGATCCCAGTGCTAATCCTGCTGATGTAATAATTGCCGTAGATAATTTGGCCATGGTTTACCGTGAACTGGGCGATTACAAGTCGGCAGAAGCTCAGTATCGCAAAGCCCTTGAGCTGCAGAAGGGTATTGCTGGCGCTAAACCTACGGCTATAGCTGATCGCATGCAAAATCTTGCTCTTGCTTTGATGCCGCAAGCTAAATATGATGAAGTCGAGACTTTGCTCAAAGGTGCTCTTGAAATATACGAGAAAGAAGAAGGAGCCAACGGCGTAGATGTTGCTAATGCTCTCACTAATTTGGAAGAGCTTTATCGAGAGCAAGAGAAATTTGACCTGGCTGAACCGCTTTTGACCAGGGCATTGTCTATACGCAAAGCCACTCTGGGAGCCAATAGCCCCGCTGTAGCAGTGACAACTAATGATCTTGCTTTGCTCTATAAAGAACAAGGTAAAGACGATCAAGCTTTGGGCTTCTTCCAAGAAACTGTGCGTATTCGCGACCAGGGGCAAGAGTCAGAAGAACTTGCTACGGCTCTCAACAATTTAGCTCGCGTGCTGCGCGATCAGAAACGCTACAGTGAGGCTGAGCCACTGTACAAGCGCGCTTTGGCTATTCGTGAGAAGGCCTTTGGCCCCAATCATGAGAGTGTTGCAGCTGTTCTTCGCAACTATGCTATTTTGCTCAAGGCCGATAACCGTGCGGCCGAGGCTAAAGTTTTAAATGCTCGGGCACGCAAGATTGAAGATGCATCGCCGGACGGTCCCAGTCAGTGAAATTAGCCGTCCCTTTGACTGACTCGGCTCTGCGGGCTTGCGCGTTAGCCCTGACCCTAGCGCTGATGTTTTCGGCCAGCGCTGCCAGCTCTAAAACGAGTGCCAAAGTTAGCACTAAAACAATTACAACAGATTTAGCAAATACTGGTTATTGGCGTACTTTCTTAGAGCAGGGGCGCAAGCAGCTTGCTTCTAAGTCACTGCCGGAAGCAGAAGTTTCATTTCGGCAGGCCTTGCGTTCAGTTAAACGAGAGCCCCACAGTGTGGATGACTTGGTCTTGTGTCTGCAAAGTCTAGCTGACGTCTTGCATACAGAAGATTATCAGGAAGAGCCGTGGAAGCTTTATCGCCAGTCGCTAAAACAACTTGAGCGCGAATACGGCAAGGAAAGTGTCAAGCTCGTACCAGTGCTGCTCACCATGGGTAGTGTCACTGAGGTAGAAGGTCAGTATAAAAAAGCAGCTGAGTTCTACCAGAGAGCTGCTAATTTAGCCCAAAGTAATATTGGACCCCAGAGCTTTGAACTAGCCAATTGTTTGCATCATCTTGGCCATGCTTTGTCGCAAGATGGACCGTACCGTGATGCTGAGGACAACTACCGCTCCTCTTTGCGCATTATGATGGCGCAGCGTGCGCTGCCTTCAAGTGAGCCTTTGTTGGAGCTTCTCAGTGACTATCTTGATCTCTTGCACAAATATACAGGGCCCGCCAAAATATTAGCTTCGCAATACGAAAAAGAATTGCTCAAAGATCAAGTGCAAGAGCTTGGCAAGACCAGGGCTGTGCCGCAATCAGCCTGGCAGCAAGAGCTGGAGCGACAGAAACAGATTCAGGCTCAGCCTAATGCTAATGGAGCTAACCTCAATAACGGTCGTATTGTTATTGATAATGACGGCGCAGTAGAGAGCTTCTCTACCGTGGCGCAGCTGCTTTCTTCTTTGCCTTCTTCTTCTTCTTCTGGCGCGGATCCTAGCAATAGTGCCAATAAGAGCGACCAAATAGAGTATTACGAGCGCATGGTGGCTATTGATGTTAAGACTCTGGGGCCTACGCATCCCAGTGTTGCCCGTGACTTGAAGGGCCTAGCGGCAGTCTATGTGGAACAGCATCGCTACAGCGAGGCGCGCCCGCTTTTAGAAAGAGCACTCGAAATTTATCAATCGGTTTATGCTCCAGATGATTTATCAGTGCAACGTTTGAAGGTCTTACTTGCGCTCATCACTGAACAAGCCAAAGCTGCTGGTGATACCGCTAGTGGTGTAGATCATTCAGATCTGGCCGTCATTCCCTTGCAGGCCCAAACTTTTGAAGTGGCTCAGCGCTTGAATGAATTGGCTTTTCTTGATTATTCGCAAGGTAAGCTCGAAGACTCACGCAATCATTATGCTTGGGCCCTTTCTAGCATTGCCAATGCAACGGGGAGGCGCAGCGTCTTTGTTGCTGCCTGCTTGCAAGATTATGTGATGGTTATGCTTAGCAGTGGTCGCAAGGCTGAAGCGGAGAAGATGCAGATGCAAGCTCGAAGCATTTTGGCCGAAGCTTTGTCGGCTCAATTACTGCGGGCTTACAGGTAAAGTTAGTCGTTGTCGTTCCAGGGGCGACCCCGTTGGATGTCAACGTGACCATTGAGTTTATATGGCACAGGAGAGCCGTTGTCAGGGGCGATGGTGAAGCCACCGTTAGAGAGTGGGTCTAGCTTGTCAGGCACCCAGTCGCCAGTTATTTCGATTACCCGGCCCGGTAGTTTGGCTCGCTCTTTTCTTTTGGCCCAGCTGTCACTGTCGCGGTCAAATTCATGATCGTCTACTTCGCGGGCCCTAGGGAAAAGTCCTGAATTACTACGCATTACCTGCAACCAGTCAAAATCGGCAGCTTTAAAATCAGGCCCTATATCAGTGTCTGAGTCAGGCTTGGAATCTGTGCGGTGATCGGAAAATAAATCTGATTGCAGTACTCGCTTCTCAAAATTAAAAGTAAAGTCGTTGTCTAATATCGGAGTTGAGTAGCTGCTTTCGGGCGAACCAGGCATGCTTGATGACTTCGGCAAGTCTTCGGAGCGATCAAACATGTGTTTATTTCTTTCAGCTCTTTCAAGCTTATCTTTTTCTTCATTTGCGTCTCTTTGACGCCGCAGCTCTTTTTTCTCAGCCCGTTCTTCAGCCAGCTTGCGCTCTAATTCGGCCAGGTCGTCCATGCTCGAGCTTTGTCTAATTTGCTCCGAGAA
This sequence comes from bacterium Ga0077546, assembly GCA_001464165.1. The sequence continues at coordinate 7,739 of LNEX01000465.1, read as the reverse complement.
AAAACTGTCACGAAAAGCTTGCCCAGAAAATTGGCCAAATTTACGATCTAGGGCTTCTTGATCAGCGGCCAAGAGCGGCGCACAACTTAGTTCAGAAGTGAGCACAGATAAGAATAATAAGACAATTGTCTTGTGTGAATAAGGCACCATAGAGAGCATTATATAATCACTTCGGCTAACACTTTTTTTTGCGCTGGCAGTATGAGCCTGCCAAGAGCTTGGCCGGTTGTTGACATGTTCAAGTGGTGGCCCATGGCTGTCTGTGGTTTCAAAAAAACAGAGTCGCTAGCTCCATTTTTATTGGTTGATATTCGCCTGCGTCGTCTCTTCGCTCTATTCGCTTGCATATTTTTTCTCTGCAATAGTTCATTTGCACCAGCTCTAGCCACTGGTCGTGAAACTGCCGTAATTGATTTTCAATTTCAGCCCATCAGACCAACTTCTGCTGTCAGCATTCGTGAAGCCGTTGATGTGGCGTTGCGCAATTACCCAACTATTGCTTCAAAGCGCTTCAAGCTCAAGGCCTCCATGGCTAACGTCACTCTTGCTAAAACGCAGTACTTGCCCAACTTGAATATTGATATTCAAGAGTCAGCAATTACTGGTAACCGCGTGGCCAGCACCGTTATGAACAATGTCTCAGGCTTTGATACTGTGCCGATTGATTCTGGTCCGGTTTCGCAAAAATCTAGCATGCGACCTTTAGTCAATAACTTGCAGGGTGTCAACTTAAACTGGCTGTTGGTCGACTTTGGTCTGCGCCATGCTAACGACAATTTTGCTTACGCTGATGCCCGTACTGCTCGCGCTGATGTTAACTTGACCCAGCTGGATGTGGCTTATGATGCCGCTGAGGCTTTTCTTGAAGCGGTCGCTGCTAAGCAGATTATTTCAGCGACAGAAGCCGCCCTGCAACATATGCGTGCTGCCAACGTACGGGCTAAGACTTTGGTGGCAGAGGGCCTTAAGCCTGGGGTAGAAGCGGCTGATTGGGATTATGAAGTAGCCAAGGCTCGTATTGCTTTGATCAAGGCCGAAAAGAATACCCGCTTAGCTCTAGTTGGTCTCGCGGAGAAAATGGGCACGGCCACTGCCGATATTGATATAGTCTCTGACCCCCTGGTGCGCAGCCCGTCTCAAATTATGCCTAGTCGTGCCATTGATTTGAGTTCGCACCCTTTAGCTCTGCTTAAAACTGCTGAGATTGGCCGCTGGAAAGCCAAACAGGTTGTCTTGGACAAGGCCTATCGGCCCCACCTCTGGTTCAACTCTTCAGTTTGGGGCAAAGGGAGCAACGATGGTGTTAATCCGATTCGCCCCGTGGCTGGTGGCGCCCTGCCTCAAGTTTTCAATTACATGGTCGGCGCTTCTTTTAGTTTTCCTGTGATGGAATACTTTCCTCTTAAGGCCCAAAAACGCATTGCTTTGAACAACGAAATGGCTGCTCGGGCCGACTTGAACCTGGCGATGCAAGTGCTTGAGAAGAAAGATGCTCGGGCTAGAGTAATGCTTGAGCAAGCGCGAAAAATTGCCGATGAAACCCCGCTTTTGGTTCAGGCAGCACGGGTACGCGAGTTAAAAGTGAGCAAGCGCTACAGCACTGGTCTGACTGATATGGTCAGCTTGGCCCAAGCCGAGAAGGCTCTTGCTGAAGCCGAAGTAGAAGACGCTGTGGCACAAGTCGAAGTGTGGCGAGCGATTTTGCTGCTCTCGTATGCCCAGGGAGATTTGAAGCCCTTCCTCGATATCGTTGATATTGTCGAAGGTCGAGCCAGTCAGAAGTAATCTGACGTTAGAGAAGAAAAAAACAGGATAGCTCAAAATGTGGATCATCAGCTTTGCTCTTAGACGACCGATTTCAATAATCGCTGCGGTTATTAGCATTGTGTGTGTGGCTTTTTTAGCTGTCGGCAGCATGAAGCGCGATATCTTCCCTGATTTGAAGATTCCAGCTATTTACGTCATTCAGGGCTATGGTGGCATGTCCCCTGAGCAGATGGAAGGTTACATCACTTCCACCTATGAGCTTTATTGTCTCTATGTGCCAGGGATTGAGCACATTGAGTCGCGTACTATTCAAAACGTCTCTGTGATCAAGGTCTTTTTCCAGCCTGATACAGATATGGCCAGCGCCATGGCCACAATTGTCGCTATGGCCAACCGCGCTACTAGTTTGATGCCCCATGGCACTTATAACCCCTTTGTCTTGCGCTTTGACGCGGGCAGTTTACCAGTGGGGCAATTGGTTCTCTCCTCTACGACTAAGACCGTTAAAGACTTAGAAGATTTAGCCTATACCCGCATACGACCGCTGCTTGCCACCGTGCCTGGTGCAGAAGCACCGCCGCCCTTTGGCGGTAACATACGCAGTATTGTGCTCAGCGTTGATGCTGACAAGCTCAAGCAATACAATATTTCTGGCGCTGAAATTATAGAAGCCCTGGCCTCGGGCAACAAAGTTTTGCCAGCAGGCAACGTGCGCACGGGCGATTATTTGCGCATTGCCCCAGTCAACTCCGATTTGCCAGACATCCATCAACTTGATTATTTGCCTATTAGAACCGGTCACGGGCCTCAAATATTTGTCAAAGACATTGGCAAGGTTGAAGATTCGTCGGATATTTTGGCCGGTTATGCTCTTTTTCAAGGGCGGCGCACGGTCTACATTCCAGCGGTAAAGCGGGGTGATGCTTCTACTGTATCAGTGGTCGATGCTCTCACTTCGGCTTTGCCCCGTATGCAGGCTGTATTGCCTGATGACGTCAAAATTAGCTATGAGTTTGACCAATCAAAATATGTGCGTGAAGCTATCACCGATGTCTTTCATGAGGGCGTGCTCGGTACCATCTTGCCTGGTTTGATGATCTTACTTTTCTTGCGCGACTTGCGCAGTACGGCCATTGTTGTTACTACTATTCCGCTCTCTTTGATGTCATCAATTGTTGGTCTCTGGCTTTGCGGGCAGACTATCAACATACAAACATTGAGTGGACTTGCCCTCTCTATCGGAATTCTCGTAGATGAAGCCACTGTTTGTATTGAGAACATGCACAGCCACCTGGCCAATGGCGTGGAGAAAACCCGCGCTGTTTATGAGGCTTGTGTTGAGACCATGGTGCCGCGACTATTGGCTATGTTGTCAGTGGTGGCGGTATTTATTCCTTCATTCTTTATGGTCGGCATTACCCGCGAACTGTTTATTCCGCTGTCGCTGGCTGTGGGCTTTGCCATGATAGCCTCCACTACTTTGGCTTCAACTTTAGTGCCGATTATGGCTATCTGGCTTTTGAAAGACGAACATAGTGGCGTGTCCGATGGCGAAGGCGATGAGGAGGCGGAAGCCCATGCTACTGCTATTGGTCGGGGGCCGAAGAAAGAACACAAGCCTGACTTTATCGACAAGATGAAAGACGGTCTGGCTGGTTTATTGCATTTGCTCATGCCTATGCGCTTTGTTGTCATTGGCACCTATCTCACTGTTAGTATCTCCCTTGTACTTTTGCTCTACAACAATATTGGCAAAGAACTATTTCCTGATTCTGGTAGCAGTCAGTTTCGCATGCGTATTTCAGCCCCCACTGGCATGCGTGTAGAAGCCTTAGAGCAGCGCGTGCTTAAGACCCTCGACATAATTAAAGCTGAGGCTGGTGAGGCTAATGTCGAGAAAAGCCTTGGTTATGCTGGGCAGCAACCGCCGATGTTTCCCATTAGCTCCGCTTTCTTGTGGACCAGTGGCCCTCACCAGGCTGTCATTGACGTGCAGCTCAAAGAAGATGCTCATATCAATATGAGCCAGTTCAAGGACAACATGCGCAAGCGTCTAGCTAAGGCGATTCCTGATACTAAGTATTCGTTCGAGCCTGGCGACATCGTCAGCCAAATCATGAACTTGGGCTCGCCCACACCAATTTGTGTGCAGATTTCCGGGCACAACCTCGTCACCAATAAAATATTTGCCGCCAAAGTTTTAAAAGAGATGGCGAAAATTACAGCCCTGCGTGATTTGCAGTGGGGGCAAGCCCTCGATTATCCTTCTTGCGAAATTGATATTGATCGCGAATTAGCTGGTCAGCTTGGCCTCACCCCAGAAGAAGTAGGTATGTCACTGCAGCCAGCTTTCTTCTCTAGTCGTTTCGTCAATTTAAGTTTGTGGCGCGATCCTGTTAGTGGATTTTCTTATCAGGTGCAAGTGCAGGTGCCCCAAGACCAAATTCGCTCGAAAGACGATATTGCTAGCTTCCCTGCTATGAATAGCACTCGCAAAGAGCAGATGGCGCCCCACGGCATTATGGAAGACCCTGAAATCGCCAAGCTCTATCCGGGCAGCCAGACAAGGCGGCCACAACACCCTCTCATTGGTGATGTGGCTACAGTGCAGTATGGGGTCACTAATGGTGAATTTGATCGCTATAACATGATGCGTATGGTCTCACTCACTGCTAACTACAGCGGTGGCGATCTGGGGCGGGTGGGCGAAGAAGTTAAGGCCGCCATTAAGCGAGCCGGTGTTCCGCCCCATGGCGTATTCGCCGATGTTACTGGCCAGGTGCCTTTGCTCAAGGATACTTTTGCTCACCTACTTGGTGGTTTGGTGCTGGCTGTCTGTGTTATCGCTTTGATGTTGCTTGGCTACTTCCAGGCCGCTCGCATTGTGCTAGTGGTGATGTCGACAACGCCAGCTATTTTGCTTGGGGTGTTGACCATTCTTACGTTGACCGGCACGACCCTCAATATCCAATCGTTCATGGGGGCGATTATGGCTACCGGTGTTGGTATTGCTAACGCTATCTTGCTGGTGGTATTTGCCGAGAAAACCAGAGAAGAAGGCAAGACTGCTTCTGAGTCGGCCATTCACGCTGCCCAGATGCGGATGCGACCAATTCTAATGACTTCCATCGCTATGGTGGCAGGTATGGTGCCCATGGCTTTGTCTAATGGTCAGAGCTCTTCTCTCGGTCGAGCTGTTATCGGTGGCCTCTGTATGTCTACCACCTCGGTTTTGACTCTACTGCCTTTGGTGTTCTCAATTATTCAGACCGGTGCTCGCACTGGCACTCATTCGCTGCATCCGGAGGACCATGGTCACTAAATCTTCGAAAATCTGGTTGGGTATCATCGTTCTAGCGCTTGCCGTCGGTGGCTATTTCTTGTGGCAAAAACTTGAGCCGAAAAAAGTCGAGGAAGTCAGTGGCGATGTTCTCGTTTCGGTGCCTACCGTATCGGTTGTCTCTAAAACACTATTTCGCGAAGATCAGTTGCCTGGTGAAATTGAGGCGTATCAAGATGTCTTGATTTATCCCAAAATTAGAGGCTTCATCAAGTCTATAAATGTCGACCGCGGCTCTGTTGTGAAGAAAGGCCAACTAATGGCCACTATGTATGCCCCTGAATATCTTGCTTCGCGCAATGAGGCTTTGGCGCGCGTAGCAGCAGCAAAGGCAGCTGTTGCTTCAGAAGAATCTGATTTGCAAGACTTACAGGCAGACTTGAAAAAACGCCAGGCTAATTTACTGGCCGATCAGTCTACTTATCAGCGTGTTTATGCTGCCTCTCTGGTGCCAGGTGTGGTGGCAGACAACGATGTGGTGCAATGGGCCCAATCGGTTGAAGCTGACAAGCAAGAAGTAAATACTTTCATCAAGCGCATTAATGCCAAGGCCCATGAAGTGACCATGCGCAAAGAAGAGCTAGCTGCCCGCATTAAAGGCTTTGAAAACTATGCTGATTTTGCTTCATATCTAGAAATTACAGCACCCTTTGACGGCTATGTTACCGAGCGCAAAATGCATGTGGGCAGTTATGTCGGCCCTGATGGTAGCGGCGCTTATCCACCTATTTGCCGTGTCAAACAGCTAGATCTGTTGCGGGTTGTGGCACCGGTTCCTGAAATTGATACGGCTGGAGTTGTGGTTGGTTCACAGGTACCTTTCACTGTCTCCTCTTTCCCCGGGCGTAAATTTGTTGGTACAGTGGCTCGTATCAGCAATAACCTCGACAAAGATACCCGTACTATGCCAGTGGAACTTAACTACTTCAATCCTGACTACAGCATTTTGCCTGGTATGTTCTGCAAAATCTATTGGCCCACCAGGCGCCATCAAAGTTCATTGTTCGTGCCAATCTCAGCCGTTGTTTCTACACCGCTCAATACTTTCGTTTGCAAAGTAAAAGATGGCGTGGTGGAATGGGTGACTGTGCGCAAAGGTCAAATTATGGATGGCATGGTCGAGATTTTCGGCAATATCAGTCAAGGCGATACGGTGGCAGAGAAAGCCAGCGAAGAGTTGCAGAATGAATCGAAAGTGATTGCTCAGCCTGTTAAGTAAGATCGAATTTTGGCTCGCATAAGCAAATTTCACTGCGCCCTTAAAATGCCAACAATTTAGGCTTACTATCGCTGTGTTAGTAGAAACCCCACTGCAACACAGAAAACCAAATTGAGCCGGTCTCTTTTGTCGCCACCTGCACCCCGTTAGCGATGAACGCCCATGGCTTTAGCATTAAAGCACATGAATACTACTGAGGTGTGAGTTATGGAATTAGAATCGCGTCAAATTGAAAATAGTAACACCGGTAAAGCCGTGCTACCAGAGTTGAGTGCATTGGATTTATTGAAGGGTGCTTCTTCGGACCAACTCTACATGAGAACCGAAAAATGTTACCGGACGTTAGAGCCCTCTATGCCCATACCAAGAAATATTGACTTTTCGATAGCTCTAGATGGGAGTAGGGCCAAAGCGCCAACTGAGTTTATTTCCTTGACTCCAAACTCTGGTAAAGCGGGCATGGACGGAGTAGTAGAGGCAATCAGAGACAAGTGTTCTGGAGTATTCGGCGAGCGAGACACCTTGCACGATCATGTGCGGCTTTTGGCTCGTGCCGGTATGACGCTAAGTGAGCGCCAACAGTTGGCGAGAGAAGAGCAGCAGCTTAAGGAATACAACAAAGCCTATGCTGACAATGGGCTCAGGTATGGTATGGATCCTCGTCCAAAGACACCCATGCTCGATGAACTCAATCGGCGCACCACGGCTCTTGAGAAAAACATCTCCGAGACAGCTAAAAAAGGTATGACACCTCTGCAGATTGCCCAGCTTGAGTCAGGCACGGCGAGTTCACCCTTAAAGTCACAGTATGAAAATCAGTTGATTGCCACGGTAGCCCAGTATGAACGCAATGGTAGTGTACCGAAAGACGTTTATGCTGCGGTGATTGCTGGAGCCAAGCAAGAGAAGATTTTGGATGAGCAACAGGCGGCGAAAGACAAAAAGGCGGGAGAGAGACTCTTGAGCGGCTTTGTAAGTGAAAGGTTGCCACTAGTAACTATTTTTGATGATCGATCTCCTGCTAAGCCCTACGGTGACCCGATTGTAGTTGGTCGGCCAGGCAGCGGAGAAGATCACTCTTGGCTCCGTGATGTACAAATGTATAAGTAGAGCTTTGTTGAAACACGCGAAAAAGGCGGAAATGGCTGGTTAGGCAATTTGTGAAGCGAGATAACGCGAGTCGCACTTACTTGGACAATCGGTGACTGGCCTGCACCACGGGCAGTGTCACAGTGTGTTCCCTCTTCGTTCATATGCTTTTCGATTTTTACTTACTTTGTCAAAATCAGCTTGGCTTTGTCTTCTGCTGCTATCGATTCACTTTCGCTGCCCAGGCTGTGCAACACTTGAGCATAGTCTTTGAGACAGGCCGCTAAGAGTGGATCATTCTTGCCAACGGCTCCTTCGGTGCTA